>CAZCJX010000023.1:0-15792 GCA_964499205.1 uncultured Actinomycetes bacterium
CGCCAACCAGGTGGTGATCGCCCCGGGCTACGGCCTGGCGGTGGCGCGCGCGCAGCACGACGTCAAGGAGCTCGCCGACCAGTTGGAGAAGCGCGGCGTGTCGGTGAAGTACGCCATCCATCCCGTCGCCGGCCGCATGCCGGGACACATGAACGTGCTCCTCGCCGAGGCCGACGTGCCGTATCCCGCGCTGCGCGAGATGGACGACATCAACCCCGAGTTCCCCCGCACCGACGTGGTGCTGGTGATCGGTGCCAACGACGTGGTCAACCCCGCCGCCAAGAACCAGCCGGGCTCACCGATCTACGGCATGCCGATCCTCAACGTCGACGAGGCCAAGACGGTGGTGGTGATGAAGCGCTCGATGGCGACGGGCTTCGCCGGCATCGACAACCCGCTGTTCTACGAACCCAACACGCTCATGCTCTTCGGCGACGCGCGCGACTCGCTGCAGAAGCTGGTCGCCGAGATCAAGCACGAGTACGCCGCGTAAAGCGCGCGAAAATCGGCAATTTTCGCGCGTGGCAGCGGATGGCGGCTCCGGCGAGGTGAACTCGCCTGCGCGCACCGGCTCCTACCGTCTTTTTGTCGCTCCCGCCGGGCCGCCGGCAGGCACCTTCACCCGCCGCGCCGCGCGCGGCGCCGGCACCCGCGCCACGGGCCGGTTGTCGCGCAGCCGCGCCGCGGTCATCAGCAGCTCCTCGAGGTGGCCGCGCAGCTGCTTGCGCGCGGTGGCGCTGAAGCCGGCGAGGAACTCCTCCTCCCACTGGTCCAGCGTCTCCGCCACCGGCCGCTCCAGCCGGCGGCCCGCCGCGGTCAGGGTCAGCAGGCGGCGCCGGCGGTCCTGAGGGTCCTCCTGGCCGACCACCAGGCCGGCCCGCTCCAGGGTGGCCAGCAGGGTGCTCATCGAGGAGCGCTCCATGGCCAGGTCGGTGGTCAGCTGGGCCTGCGAGACCGGCCGTGGGGCCGCCTCCCAGAAGCGGATCAGCACCGCCATCTGGGAGAAGGAGATGCCGTGCCGAGCCAGGCGCCGGTCGAGCGCGACCTGCATCATCCGCGTGGTCCGCGCCACGAGTCCACTGATGCGAACTGGGCCCTGGAAGCTCCCGCGTGCACCCATGGGCGGACGGTAGCACCTTGTGCGATCGATGTGTGTGACCCAATCGTTCGCACCGGTTGCCGCGATGCGATATGCCCCGCGCGGCGCTGCCGCAGCATGAGTTCCTGCCATGGCTGACACCACCTCGGCGCGCGTCGCCGGCCTCCTCAGCACACCCCTGCTGCTGCTCGCCGCGGCTGCCTTCGCCATGCCCTTCGCGGCTCTGCCCGGCGCGGCCGGCGCTGGCACCAGCGGTGTCGGCTTCGCCGCCGCCGGCCACGCCGAGGCCGCCGTGGCGCTGCTGCTGCTCGCTGCAGCGCTCGTCACCTCACTGACACGCCGCCGGCATCGCATCTCGCTGCTGGTGCTCTGCGCCGGCTTCGCCACGGCAGCCCTGCTGCTGCTGCAGGTGCGCCTGGCCACCGCGGCCCAGGACGGTGCCGACCAGCTCGCCGCGGCAGGCGGCGGCATCGGCGGATTCGGCCTCCTCGGCGGCGCCCTGCAACAGGCGCTGCAACCGCGCTGGACCGCCGCCTACTGGGCGGCGCTGCTCGCCGCCGGCGCCGTCTTCGCCATCAACGCCTGGGCGCTGATGCGGCAGCCGGAACCCGCTCGGGCGGCGGTGCCGCCTGCTGCGGAGGCGCCACTGTCGTAGCCGGCACCCGGGGCGCGGGGCGGGCCACGATCATCGCCACCCCGGCGAGGATGATGCCGCCGGCGAGCAGCGTGCGCGGCGTGATCGGCTCGGAGGCGAAGGCGGCGCCGAGCAGCACCGCGATCACCGGGTTCACGTACGCGTACGTCGAGACCAGCGAGGTGCGCGCGTTGCGGATCAGCCAGGCGTAGGCGGAGAAGCCGATCAGCGAGCCGGCCACCACCAGGTAGGCGACGGCCAGCCACGACTTGGTCGACACCGCGTCGAAGTGCATGTGCGGCGCCTCGCCGGTGATCACCCCGGCCAGGCCCAGCAGCAGGCCGCCGGCGATCATCTGCATGCCGCTGCCGGTGGCCACGCCGCGCGGCGCCGGCGCGGTGCGCGCGTACAGCGAGCCGGCCGCCCAGCAGAAGGAACCGATCAGCACCACCACCACGCCGCCCATGTCGATGTGCGACGAGCCCGAGGGCTGCACCAGCACGATCAGCCCGACGAAGCCGCAGACGATGCCGGCCACGCTCCAGCGGCTCACCGGCTGCTTGTAGAAGACGCGGTCGAGCCAGGCCATGTGCAGCGGCACCAGGGCGACGATGATCGCCGCGATGCCCGACGGCACGTGCTCCTCGGCCCAGATCACCCCGCCGTTGCCGGCGAGCAGCAGCGCCGCGCCGATGACGATGGCGGCGCGCCACTGCGGCCAGCCGGGCAGACGCTCCCCGGGACGCCGGCGGGCCAGCCCCCAGCCGAGCATGAGCACGCCGGCGGCGAGGTAGCGCATGCAGCCCATCAGCAGTGGCGGCATGGTCTCCTCAGCGAAGCGGATGCCCAGGTAGGTCGAGCCCCACACCGTGTAGACGGCGACCAGGGCGACACCGACGGCGAGCGGGCGCGCGGTGGTGCTGCGCGGGCTCACGCCGTGTTCTCGACAGATCTGGCCGTATCAGCGCGGCCGCCGCCGAAGCGCGGCGCGTCGGCCGCGGCGGCCGCCGACGGCGCCAGCGGCAGGCCGGGCGTGTCGCTGACCGGGTCGCCCGCGGCCAGACGCACGGGGAGCACCCCGGCCCAGACCGGCAGCGCCAGGTCCTCGGGATCGTCGATGGGCGGGCCGGTGCGCAGCTTGGCCGACGCCTCGTCGAGCTGCAGGGCGAGCACCTTGGTGGCCATCAGCTCACCGCGCGACGGTGGGCGCACCTCGGCGGCCCGGCCCGGCAGCACGTGCTCGGCGAAGCCGCGCAGCGCTTCCTCCTTCTCGGCGAGGTCGGTGACCTCGACGGCGCGCCCGAAGCAGACCGCCGAGCGGTAGTTGAGCGAGTGGTGGAACAGCGAGCGGGCCAGCACCAGCCCGTCGAGCAGGGTGGCGGTGACGCACACCTCGACGCCGCCGGCCAGGGTGCGCAGCATCCGCGAGGCGGGCGCGCCGTGCAGGTAGAGGGTGGTGCCGCGACGCATGTGGGCGGTGGGGATGACCACCGGTGCGCCGTCGACGACGAAGCCGACGTGGCAGACCACCGCCTCGTCGAGGATGGCGGCGATCACCTCCCAGTCCCGGCTGCCGCGCTCAGGGAGCCGGCGGACGCGGGTCCGGTCGGTCGAACGCAGCATCTCTGGCTCCCGTTATGTTACAGTACAATTTGATGACTGATCTGGCACAAAGATACCAGATCGCCGGGTCGACGGCGGGCGAGATCGCCGCCTCCATCGAAACCGCGATCCGGGCCGGCGGGTTGCAGCCGGGCGACCGCCTGCCCACGGTGCGCGGCCTCGCCGCCGAGCTGGGGGTCAGCCCGGTGACCGTTGCCGCCGCCTATCGCCGCCTCACCGATCGCGGCCTGCTCAGCGCCTCCGGCCGGCGCGGCACCCACGTCTGCTTCGGCCCGCCCCTGCCCAGCGCCGCCGGCCCGGTGCTCGCTCCCGGGGTGCGCGACCTGGCCAACGGCAACCCCGACCCCGCGCTGCTGCCCGACCTGCGCGCCGTGGTCCGCCGCCTCGCCGTGCCCCGCCGCCGCTACGGCGACGAGGCCAACCGCGCCGACCTGCTCGCCCTGGCCGCCGCCGACTTCGCCGAGGACGGCATCCCCGGTGGCTCCCTGGCGGTGACCGGCGGGGCCATGGACGGCTTCGAGCGGGTCCTCCAGGCCCATCTCCGCCCCGGCGACCGGGTCGCCGTCGAGGACCCCGTCTACCCCGCCGTCCGCGACCTGCTCGGCGCCCTCGGCCTGGGCATCGAGCCGGTCACCGTCGACGACTCCGGACCGCTGCCCGGGGACCTGGAGCGGGCGCTGTGCCGCGGCGCCGCCGCCTGCCTGGTCACCCCGCGCGCCCAGAACCCCACCGGCGCCGCCCTCGACCCCGGCCGCGCCACCGAGCTCCGCACCGTGCTCGCCGGGCATCCCGGCGTGCTGCTGATCGAGGACGACCACGCCGGGGCGGTGGCCGGCATGCCGCCGATCTCGCTGGCCCCAGGCCACGACGGCCCCTGGGCGGTGCTCCGCTCCGTCGCCAAGACCCTCGGCCCCGACCTCCGCCTCGCCCTGCTCGCCGGCGACGCCACCACGGTGGCCCGCGTCGAGGGCCGGCAGCGCCTCGGCACCGCCTGGGTGTCGCACCTTCTCCAGGAAACCGTGGTGGCGCTGTGGCGCGACCCCGGCACCCCCGCCCTGCTCGCCCGCGCCTCGGCCGCGTATGGCGAGCGGCGCGAGGCGCTGGTCGCCGCGCTGGCCTCCCAGGGTCTGCGCGCCCGCGGCCGCTCGGGGCTCAACGTGTGGGTGCCGGTGCCCGAGGAGGTGAGCATGGTGCAGGGCCTGCAGGCGCTCGGCTGGGGCGTCCGCGGCGGGGAGCGCTACCGCATCCGTTCCGGCCCGGCCATCCGTGTCACAGTGGCAGAGCTGCTGCCGGAGGACGCCGCACGCCTGGCCGCCGACGTCGCCGGCCTGGTGCGCGGCTCCCGGCGCACCGGCACCGCCTAGCTCCAGCCCCCACCGACCGGAGACCCCATGCCCGACCGCGCCCACCAGGTGGTCCTCGTCCGCCACGGCGAGACCGAGTGGAGCCGCGACGGCCGCCACACCGGCCGCAGCGACATCCCCCTCACTCCCTCGGGACGCCGCGACGCCCAGCGGCTCGGCGGCGCCCTGGCCGGCCACCGCTTCCGGCGGGTGCTCTGCAGCCCACTGCAGCGGGCGCGGGACACCTGCGTGCTGGCCGGCTTCGGCGAGGTCGCCGAGCTGCGCGACGAGCTGATGGAGTGGGACTACGGCGAGTACGAGGGGCTGACCTCGGCGCAGATCCGTCGGCGCCGACCCGGGTGGTTCCTCTGGCGCGACGGCTGCCCCGGCGGCGAGATGCCCGAGGAGGTCGGCGCACGGGTCGACCCCGTCGTCGAGGAACTGCGCGAGGCGCCGGCCGACGTGCTTCTCTTCGCCCACGGCCACGTCCTGCGCGTGCTCGCCTCACGCTGGATCACCCGGCCGCCCGAGCACGGCGCCCACCTGGCGCTGGGGACCGCGGCCATCTCCGTGCTCGGGCTGGAGCACGAGGTGCCGACCCTGCAGCGCTGGAACGACACCTCGCACCTGCACGCGACGGCGGCGCCACCCGCCTAGTCCTGCTTGCGGGCGATGGCGCTGGCCAGCTCCTCCTTGCTCATGTTGGAGCGCCCGCGGATGCCCAGCCGGGCGGCTCGTCCCATCAGCTCCTTCTTGCTGTGGCCGCGCACGTCGACCCCGCCCGCGGTGGGCAGCGGGTTGTCGCGCGCCTCCTGGCCGCCGCGCGCCGCCTGGGCGTCGGAGGGGCCGCGCTCCTCCTTGGGCTCCCAGTGGTCGCCCACCTTCTCGAAGGAGTGCTTCAGCGACGCGTAGGCGGTGCGGTGCGCCCGCTCACCCTCGCCGTACTCCTCCACCGCGGCGTCGTGGGTCTCGGCCCAGGTCCGCTGCGCCTTGGCCGGCGACCGCTTCAGCGTCCCCGGCAGCTTCTCCTTGCCTGGCATGGCGAAACGCCTCCTCAGGAAGTCCGTCGGCTGCGTCGACTCGCTCTCGAACCTAGCACGCCGGTACCGGCGCGCTCGGGGGCCCGAGCGCCGTGTAACCCATCCCGTCTACCCTTGGCGGACGCGCCGGCGCCGCCGGGCGACAAGGGAGAGGACGCACATGAAGGTCGGGGACGTCGTCGACGACTTCGAGGCACCGGATCAGCAGGGCCGGCAGCGCCGCCTCAGCGAGCTGCTCGCCGAGGGCCCCCTGGTCCTCTACTTCTACCCCAAGGCGTTCACCCCGGGCTGCACCCGGGAGAGCTGCCACTTCCGCGACATGGCCGCCGAGCTGCGCGCCGCGGGCGGGCACGCGGTGGGCATCAGCGCCGACGCGGTGGAGCGCCAGGCGGAGTTCGACGCCAGGCACAGCCTCGGTTTCCCGCTGCTCTCCGACCCAGACCGGCGGCTGGCCAGGATGTTCGGCGTCAAGCGGCCGGGGCCGCTGTTCAACAAGCGCGCCACCTTCGTCATCGACACCGACCGCCGCGTGCTGGCCACGATCAGCAGCGAGATGAACATGAACGTCCACGCCGACCAGGCCATCGCCGCGCTGCGCGAGCGGGCCGAGCGGCAGCCGGCGGTGGAGCTGGCCGGCGAGGCGCGGCGCTCCGAGCCGGTGAGCGTCGAGGACACCGCGCAGCGCTGACGCCGGGGGCGCTCGGCGTTGTGCCGGTGGCGCCGGTGGGGCGGACGGAGCTCAGCACAGTGAGCCCCGCCCGCCGCCGGGTCGGCGTCTAGCTGCTGCTGCTGTCGCTGCTGGTGTCGGTGCTCGAGCTGCCGTTGTCGCTGCTCGAGCTTCCCGTGTCGCTGCTGCCGCCACCCGACGATCCGCCGGCCGGCTGGCCGTTGAGGTCGATGGCGTCCGACGGGGCGCTGATGTCGAAGTTGGCGCCGTACTCGGTGATGTCGATATGGCCCTTGGACCCGCCCTCGAGGTGCAGCGGGTAGGCGGGCGAGGAGTCGGCGACGTCGAGGGTGCCGTCCTTGCTCTTGATCACCACCGCGGTCTGCCCGTTGACGGTGGTGGTGCCGTTCTTGCTGAAGCTGCCGCCCGACTGGCTGCCCAGCGAGTCGGCCAGGCCGGACGGGTCGGTGAAGCCGCCGATGGCGGTCGCGGCGTCCTGGAAGTGCGGATCGTCGGCGCCGGCCGCGATCCAGCGATCGCCGATGGCCGACGCTGCCGCAGCGCCGGCGAAGTGGGCGATGAAGCTGTTGCCGCGGATGTAGAGCTTGCCGCCGGTCTCGATGAAGTCGAAGGCCAGGCCGCCCCCCTCGTCGAGGCGTCCCGCAGCGGTGTCCTTGCCCTGCACCTTGACGTCCATGGTCATGGTGCTGCCGTTCTGGACGATGCTGCCGGCGAGGTGGTACGAGCTGGCACCGCGCAGCGCCTGCTGCGCGTCCTTGACCACCTGGTCAGCGCTCTTGGAGTCCTCGCTGCCGCTGCCGCTGCCGCTGCCGCCCCCGCCGCCGCACGCTGCGAGGACCAGTCCGGAGGCTGCGACCGCTGCCAGTGCGAATGCGCCGCGATGCGATGTCACCTGTGTGCTTTCTCCACGATGAATGCCGATGAAATGCTAGGAAGCCACCAATCACGGGTGGCACAGCGGCCGACGATACGTCATGCCGCGCTTGCACTGCTGACAGCTTCACGACTGTTTACCGTGCCGGCACAGCGGCGCCGCGGTTGCTGCCGGGGTCTGGCACAAACGCCTGGATCGCGTCGGGCGGGACGGCGCCCGGCCGGGGCGGCATGGCCCCGGCGGGCGCTCCTCCCTTCCCACCGCGGCGGGCGTGCGCCGCACCGCGGGAAGCCCGTCGCCCGCCACCGGCCGCCATGCTGCTGCGCGGCCGGGCCCGCTGTCACACCCGCAGCCGCGTTCGTATCAAAGCTGTGCGCGGGCCTAGTGCATTTGCATCAGGGGCGACGCCCTGACCGCGCGGTCAGGCCCCTCACCAGACGTTAACCGGGGCGACCGCAATGGTCACCGGGCCGCTGCCGTCTCAAGGAGCGATGCCCCACCGCCGCCCCGACGGGCCACCCTTCACCAACCCCCTGGCCGCGCCCATCCGCCGCCGCGACTTCCTCCGCCTCGGCGCCGGCGCCGCCCTGGCCGCCGCCTCTCTGCCGCTCAGCCGGCCCTGGTCGACGTTCTCCGACACCGCGCCGCTGCGCACCCCCGGCTCCCTCCCCTTCCCCGACCGGCCGCCCGGGAGCCTCAACCCCGACCTCACTCCAGAATTGGCCAACATCGACCACATCATCCTGGTCATGATGGAGAACCACTCCTACGACAACTACCTGGGGATGCTGCGCAGCACCCCCGGGCGCCACCTCGACGGCTTCACCCTGGGCGCCGACGGCATGCCCACGGCGACACAGGTCGATCCCGGCGGCGCGGTGGTGCGGGCCTTCCCGGCGGGCACGTCGTGCCAGGGCAGCGTGTCGCAGAGCTGGGTGGCGTCACACGAAGCCTGGGACCACGGGGCCATGGACGGCTTCCTGCGCGGCAGCAGCCACTGGGCGATGGCCTACTGGGACCACACGACACTGCCCTTCTACAGCTGGCTGGCCTCCACCTTCCCGGTGTGCGACCGCTGGTTCTCCTCGACGCTGTGCCAGACCTATCCCAACCGCGTCTTCGCCATGGCCGGCACCGCCGCCGGGCTGGTCAGCACCGACACGCCGCCGCCCACGGTGGCGCCCCCCAACGGCCACATCTTCGACCGCCTCGAGGATTTCGGCATTCCCTGGGCGACCTACTACAGCGAGCTGCCCACCCCCGGGCTGTTCGGCGCCACCTGGGCCGCTGAGCGCGAGGGACGCAACCTCTTCGGACCATTCGGCGCCCCCGCCGCCACCGTCGCGGCGTTCAAGGCTGCCTGCCTGGCCGGGACGCTGCCCGCCTTCGTCATGGTCGAGCCCGACTACCAGTGGGGCAGCGAGGAGAACCCGCAGGACGTGCGCGTCGGCGAGTGGTTCGTCGCCCAGGTGCTGAGCGCGCTGATGAGCGTCCCCGAGGTCTGGCAGCGCTCGCTGCTGATCTGGACCTACGACGAGCACGGCGGCTACTACGACCACGTCGCGCCGCCGGCGGCACCCGCGCCCGGCGACGGCATCGACCCCATCCTGCCCGCCGGAGTTTCTGACTACGGCGACAAATACACGCAGCTCGGCATCCGCGTCCCCGCCGTGGTGGTGTCCCCCTGGGCGCGGCCGCACTTCGCCTCGCACACCGTGTACGACCACACCTCGGTGCTGGCCACGCTGGAGCGCAAGTGGAACCTCCCCGCGCTCACCTACCGCGACGCCAACGCCAACCACCTCGGCGACTGCCTGGTCTCGCACGGCCGGGCGCCCTTCGCCGTGCCGCCGGCGCCGGTGGCGGCGCCGCTGGCCACCGAGGCGGACTCGATCGCCTGCGAGCACACCGGGTCGCCGGCGCCGCAGCCGGTCGGCTGACGCCCGGTGACCTGGCAGCCCGAGATCGACGAGCTGCGCCGCCGCGAGGAGCTGGCCCGGGCCATGGGCGGCGCCGACAAGGTGGCCCGCCAGCACGCCGCCGGGCGGCTCACCGTGCGCGAGCGCATCGCCGCACTGCTCGACGAGGGCAGCTTCGAGGAGATCGGCATGCTGGCGGGGCGCGCCTCGTACGACGACTCGGGAACGCTGACCGGCTTCCGGCCCGCCAACTTCGTCTTCGGCCTGGGGCGCATCGCGGGACGGCGGGTGGTCGCCGGCGGTGACGACTTCACCGTGCGCGGCGGCGCCGCCGACGCGGCGATCATGCGCAAGCAGGTGGTCGCCGAGATGCTCGCCCACGACCACCGCGTGCCGCTGGTCCGCCTGGTCGACGGCACCGGCGGCGGCGGCAGCGTGCGCATGATCGAGGACATGGGCTACACCTACTGCCCCATCCTCCCCGGATGGGACACAGTTGTGGCCAACATGGGCAGGATCCCGGTGGTGGCGCTCTGCCTGGGGCCGGTGGCGGGGCTCGGCGCGGCGCGGGTGGCGGCGGCGCATCTCGCGGTGATGGTGCGCGGCAGCTCGCAGATGTTCATCGCCGGCCCGGCGGTGGTGCGCCAGGGTGTCGGCGAGGATCTCGACAAGGAGCAGCTCGGCGGCGTCGAGGTGCAGGAGTCGAGCGGCGCCGTCGACGTCGTCGTCGCCTCGGAGGACGAAGCGTTCGCGGTGGCGCGGCGCTTTCTCTCCTACCTGCCGCAGAACGTGTGGGAGGTGCCGCCGGCCGCGCCGGTGGACGACGACCCCTCCCGCCGCGACGAGTGGTTGCTGTCCGCCGTGCCGCGCGAGCGGCGGCAGCCGTACGACATGCGGCGCATCCTCGACACGGTGATGGACCGCGGCTCGCTGTTCGAGATGGGGCGTCGCTTCGGCGGCTCGGTGATCACCGCGCTGGCGCGGCTGGACGGGCTGCCGGTGGGTGTCGTCGCCTTCGATCCCTACGTGTGGGGCGGCGGCCTCACCGCCGAGGGATCGGACAAGCTGGCCCGCTTCGTCGACCTCTGCGACACCTTCCACCTGCCGCTGGTGAAGTTCGTGGACCAGCCCGGGTTCGTGCTCGGCGTGCAGTCGGAGCGCAAGGGAACCATCCGTCGCGGCGTGCGCGCGGTGGCGGCGATCCACCAGGCGTCGGTGCCGTCGGTGGCGGTGGTGGTGCGGCGGGTCTACGGCGTCGGCGGCGCCGGGCTGTGGGACGGACAGGGGTTGAACCTGCGCTACGCCTGGCCCTCGGCGGACTGGGGCTCGCTGCCCCTGGAGGGCGGCATCGAGGCCGCGTACCGCGCCGACCTGGAGGCGTCGCCGGAGCCCGAGGCGCTGCTCGCCGGCATCACCGCGCGACTCGACGCGGTGCGCTCGCCGTTCCGCACCGCGGAGCACTTCGGCATCGAGGCCATCCTCGACCCCCGCGACACCCGCACGGTGCTCTGCCGCTGGGCGCACGACGCCCATGCGGTGGTGCCCCGGCTGCTCGGGCCCAGCGCCCGGGAGATGCGGCCCTGAGGACTGGGGTTTCAGTTGGTTAAGGACTTTTTCGGCCTTAACTAGTCGACCGCCGGTAAGCCGGGCTATTCGAGCGGTTGGCGGCGCTGTCGTCAGTGGGCAATCCAGGTGCAGTGTTTGCCTGTCTCCCAACGTCTTATGGACAAGGGGACGGGACGGGACAAAGGAAGGAACGGTGCTGCCGCCAACCGACGGTCAGACAGGATGACCATCGAGCATCCCACGCGCTCGGACGCTGCCCCCGGCCAGGCGCCGGACCCGGAGCGCTTCTTCGCCGACCACTACCTGCCGGTGATGCGCCTCTGCATGCGCCATCTCGGCGACGAGAACGACGCCGAGGACGCCGCCCAGGAGGTCTTCCGCCGCGCCGTGCAGCGCAGCGCCGAGCTGCGCGGCGACCCCCTCCCGTGGCTGATCACCGTGGCCCGCAACATCTGCCGCGACGAGCTGCGCCGCCGCAACGGCCGCGCCGCCGCCCCCGTCGAGGACACCTCCCCCGCCGACCCCGCGGTCAACCCCGAGCGCGTCGTCGTCGGCGAGCTCTTCGTCCGCGAGCTGCTCGGCCGCCTCACCCCCGCCGAGCGCCGCGTCGTCGCCGCCCGCGTCTACGACGGCGCCACCGGCGCCGACGCCGCCCAGGCCCTGGGCGTCAGCAGCAGCACCACCCGCGTCCTGCTCGCCCGCGCCCGCCACAAGCTGCGCCGCTACCTCGAGGAGGGCCAGGCCGTCTTCGCGCTCCTCCCCGCCCTCGGCGCCCGCTCCCTCCACTCCCTGCGCCGCCACCTCCTCGAACGCCCCTGGGCCGGCGAGGCCGGCGCCGCCCTGGCCCTCCCCGCCGCTCTCCTGGTCACCGCGATGATGACCCCCGCTCTCGAAGCCCCCACCCCGGCGCATCCCCTACCGACCCTGGCCACCCTCGGTCCCAGCGCCGCGTCGCTCCACGACACGCATGCTTTGGGTGCCTCGGTCGCAGCCGACAACAACGCGCTGGTGCGCCGCCAATCGCCTGGCACCACCCGATCCACGGCGCCACCGGCACCGCCGAACAGCGGCGGATCGACCCTGCTGCCGTCCTTCACGCCCACGCTCGACAGCAGCATGCCCCTGGACATCGAACCCTCTCCCAACTACAGCCAGGACCACACCGTCCTGATGCTGGGTGAGAGCGGCACGTGCAACCCGCCGTACTGCACCCAGCTCTACCGCAGCGCAGATGGCGGCGCGACGTGGACCTACGTGGGCGCACCGGGCCTCGCCGGCCTGGTCCTCGTGCTCCCCCCAGCCTCCTTCGCCCAGGGGACCTTCTACGCGTGGAACGCGCTGGGCCTGGAGATGACCACCAATGGCGGGGCGACGTTCGTCAATGCGATGCCCTCGGTCGGTGGCTACCCGGCTGCCGCCCCCGCGTGGTCGAACCTGGGCGTCCTGGTCAGCAACGACGAGCTCTGGCAGGTCAGCAACGGGCAGACGCCGAAGCCGCTGTCACTGTTCAACGGCGGAGAGTCCGCCATCGGCGCCCCGCTCACCGTGCCCGACGGACACGGCGGTGCGAGGATCCTGCAGCCGGTGTCGGACTCGATCGCAAAGCAGACCATGGTCCTGTCGTGCACGCGAACCTGCAGCACGGCGACGGAACTTCCCTTCTACTCGACGCGCACGGCGGTGATCGCCTCGCCCAACGAGGCGACGGATCACACCGTCTACGCCGTCGGGTACGGCAGCTGGATCGTCGTGTCGCACGACGATGGACAGACCTTCGGCCCACGATTCCCTCTCGTGGCCACACAGCTAATCGCCGTACCCCACAACGGCGGGCGCCGGCTGGTGGCACTGGTCCAGGAGGGAACCAACTGGGCGATGAGGACCAGCGACGACGACGGCATGACCTGGCAAGAGGTCACGCTCGATCCCAATCTCAATGCCGTCGACAACGCGATGAGGATCAGCAGCCTGTCGTCGGGCCGGATGATCGCATCGCTGCAGCGACGCGACCGGCCGGACCGCTTTGCCTTCGCGTGCTCGATCGACGGGGGGTACTGGACGTCGTGCGCACCTGACACTGCACGGTGAGGAGGACGGCGATGGCGGGACGGAGAGGCGGGACTCCCTACGACCTGGTCCGTCGGTGCTGTAAACGATTTGCGACCCTTGGACGTATACGAGGGGTGCGCAGTGGGACCCCGCGCCCGGCGCTCGCGCCGTCCCGAATCATGGAGGCCAGCAACGACGATGAGAGCAGTCCGGCAGCGCGCCGATGGCCACACCGTCGCGCCGCAGTCGCCATCGGCATCGGCCTGCTGGCAAGCTCCGCCCAGGTTGTGCCGACAGCCGCTCTCGTCGGACCGACCACCGGTGTGTGCACAGGAACCATGACCCTCACATTCAGCGTGTCGCCGCTCACCGCCATTCCGGGCGCGAAGAGCTTCTCGGTGACCGGCGGCGGTACGTGCACGGGTTTGGGCAGCGGTTCCGTCACCTGGTCCAGCAATGCCGCGATGTCCTCGCTGGAGACGAGCTGCGAGGAGATCGTCGGCGTCGGCGGCGGAAGCGTCATCTTCCAGGGCACCAACACCACGGTCACCATGGTGGTCGTCGGTGCCACCGCGGCGAGCACCTGGACCGCGTCCGACCTGGTCGGTGCCAGCCTCGACGCCACTGGCGTCTTCACCTGGACCAACACTACAGAGATCGACAACTGCCTCAGCGGCGGCACCGCGACGGTGACGCTGTGGGGCGCGTTCGCGGTGGCGACGTGAGCGCCGCGCCGTCCCTCCACCAGGAGCGAGCATCATGACCAGCAGCCAGAACCCGCCGCCGCGCGATCGGGCCCGTGCCGCGCTGGCGACGTATCTGCGCCTGCTCGCCGCCTGCCTGGAGGACGAGGCGGATCTCATCGAGCGGGATCCCAGCCGCAGCGACGAGGTGCTGCGCCGTTTCCGCGAGGGGGTGCTGTCGCTCAGCCTCGAGGAGGCGCCGCTGGACACCCTGATCGGCCGCGCCGCGCCGGGATCGCAGGTCCGCTAGAGCAGCCAGGCAGCGCGGGAAATCGCTTACGCCGCCTGGCGGCGGGCCACCTGGCGGGCTGCCAGCAGGGCGCGGTCGAGACGGCAGCGGAACGCCTTCACCGTCATGCCGAGTCGCTCCGCGCTGACCGCGTCGGGAAGGCGGTCGACGTAGCGCAGGGTGAGCACCTCGCGCTGCGAGAGCGGCAGGTTGCGCATGATCGCCTCGAGCTCCCAGCGCATCTCCATGCGCAGCCAGGGATCCTCGGTGGACGACAGCGACGGGTCCTCGAGCATGCGCGCCTTCTCGGTGACCGAGCGGTCGCGGGCCATCAGCTTCGACGCCGCCCAGCGCGCGTTGCGCTGCACCACGAATTCCGGGCTGCCGCCGTCGAGCAGCGTCTCGTCGCCGCGCTGCAACCGTTGCAGCACCTGGATGTAGCCCTCCTGCACGGCGTCCTCGGCGAGGGCGACGTCGCCGGTGCGGCGGGCGCAGCGGCGCACCGCGGTCTGGTGGTAACGGTGGAACAGGCTGTCCACGGCGGCTGCGGCGGTGACTGGACTCACACACCGTATACGTGCGACCTCGCCACAGCGTTTACGTCCGCGACCGCCGAAAAGAGAGAGAGGGCCGACCGGCCGGTCGGCCCTCCCGACGATTGGGGGCTACGTGGGGCAGCGAGGCCGGCCCACGGCTCCCCGTCCCACCGGACCACACGCCGTCCGGCGGAACCGGGGGCGGATCGGCGCGACGAGCCGCCTGAGACATCGCCGCACCGTCCGCGCCCGCCCGGCGCCCGCTTCCTACTGGGTTAAGAGCGCCGAGTCGCCGGGAGTCCTCGCCCCGGCGACAACCGGTCCCCGGCGCTTACCCTCGGCGGCGATGCCTGCGACCCTCTATCGCGACGCCGCCCTGGCCGACGGCCGCTCCGCCACGCTGCAGGTCGGCGTGAGCATCCTGGTGCGCGACAGGCGCATCGCCTGGATCCGCCCCGGCGACGGCGAGGAGGATCCCGGCCCCGACACCGAGGTGGTCGACGCCTCCGGCGCCACCGCGGTGCCCGGCCTGGTCGACTGCCACAGCCACGTCACCATGCCGGGCGGCGCCCACTGGATCGAGCGCGGCCTCGACCCGCCCGAGCGGCTGCTCCGCATCGCCGAGGAGAACGGCCGCCTGCTCACCGCCGCCGGGGTGCGCTGGGCCCGTGACGTCGGCGCCCCGCTCGGCCGTGACCCCGTCCACGGCCGCGAGCGCGCCCTCAGCCTGGGCCTGCGCGACCGCTGGCGGGGCCGCCACGACCGACCGTACATCCGCGCCGCCGGCACCTGGGTGACCCGCGCCGGCACCCTCAGCCCCGGGCTCGCCGCCGAGGCCGCCGACGCCGACCAGCTGCTCGCCCACGCCCTGCGCCAGGTCGACGACGGCGCCGACCTGGTCAAGCTCTACCTCGACGGCCCCGACCCGGAGAGCGCGCCGTGGTCGAGCGACGAGGTGCGCCGGGCGGTCGACGCCTGCCACGCCCGCGGCGTGCGGGTCACCGCCCACGCGACGCGCTTCGACGGCACCCGCGTCTGCGCCGAGGCCGGCGTCGACGCCATCGAGCACGGCTTCGAGATCGACGCCGGCACCGCGCAGCTGATGCACCAGCGCGGCATCGCGCTGGTGTCGACGTTGACGGTGATGCGCTCCTGGCGCAGCTTCGCCACCACGACGCGCATCCCCCGTTTCACCTCCGACGAGGGCCGGGAGCGGATCGCCCGGCGCGAGGCCGCCGGCGTGGCCAGCCTGCAGGCCTGCCACGCCGCCGGCGTCCACATCGCCGCCGGCACCGACTTCGGCGGCGGCTCACCGCGCGCCAACGCCATCGCCTGGGAGGTCGAGGCGCTGGTCGACGCCGGCCTGCAGCCCTTCGAGGCGCTGGGCGCCGCCACCTGGCGCGGCGGCGAGCTGCTCGGCGAGCCCGAGGCCGGCGTCATCCGCGAGGG
>CAZCJX010000023.1:15892-31056 GCA_964499205.1 uncultured Actinomycetes bacterium
CCTGGCGCGGCGGCGAGCTGCTCGGCGAGCCCGAGGCCGGCGTCATCCGCGAGGGTGGGCCGGCCGACTTCCTGCTCGTCCACGGCGACCCGCTCAGCGATCCCCGCGCGCTGTGGCGGGTCTGGCGGGTGGCCTGGGCCGGCTAGAGCCGCGGGCCGGCGCCCCTGCGCCTGCGCCGGCGGACCACCACGAGGGCGCCGAGTGCGCCGGGCACGGCGAGCAGGGGCAGGCGATCTGCCACCTCGGCCGAGGTGTCGGGCAGCCCGGTCAGCGTCGCCGCTGCCGCACCGGGCGCCGCGTCGGCGGGCACCGTCGCCGCCTCCGGGCGCATCAGCAGCTTGTCGTAGGCGGCGAGCAGCCCGCGTCCGCGCGTCTGGCGCAGCACCATGTCCTGGCTCGCCGTCGAGGGCTTGGCGGGATTGGTGACGCACTCGCCGACGCAGCCGTCGGTGTAGGCGACCAGCACGCGGCCCTGCTTGTCGATGGTGATGTCGTTGAAGTCGAGCAGGTTGCGCTGGCTGCACACGTCCTGCCGCGGCGACCCTGGCGCGATGCCCTGCATGTCGATGCAGCCGCGCTGCACCGGGTCGGCGGGGGTGGCGTCGACGGTGGTCCAGCTGGCGCCGCCGTCGTAGGTGGTGGCGACGTAGAGGTGCCAGACGCCCTGGAAGGCGTTGGTCTGGTCGTCGCCGATGCCGGTGGTGCCCAGGAAGGCCATGGCGGCGCGGCCGTTGTCGCCGGCGATCACCTCGGGGAACTGCACGTTGTGCAGGCCCAGCGGGGTGCTCAGGTCGACGGGCGTGCTCCAGCTGGCGCCGCGGTCGTGCGACACCGCGATGCGCGCCGACGAGGTCGGCCCGTCATGAGAGTCGTCGGGGTTGACGCCGTCCTCCCAGCCGAAGTAGACGGTGTTGTCGGGCGTGGTGTCGACCGAGGGGTCGCTCTCGTCCGAGTTGTTGCCAGCCATGACCATATGGAGCTGGTAGGTGGTGCCGTTGTCGGTGCTCACCGACAGGGTGGGATGGCCGCCGACGTACTCCTCGTTGGTGAGGTTGTTGGTCGACGGCGTGCCGCCGCAACCCTTGAGCGGCACGTAGACGGTGCCGTCGGCGCTGACCCTGACGTGGCCGTGCAGCCCCGAGCACTCCCCGCCCTGCGGGTCGGTGCCATTGTTCGCCGGGGCGTTGGAGATCGGCGCGCCGGGGCCGAAGCTGAGACCGCCGTCGTCGCTGCGCGCGCAGGTGGCGTTGAAGCCGTTCTGCGCGCAGTAGTAGACGGCGTCGCGGTAGAGCGGATGGGGCAGCGCGTCGAGCGGCGCGTGGTACGGCCCGGCACCCACGCTCTGGTGGTCGAGCAGGGTGTTGACGCCGCAGCCGCTGCTCGGCGTCCAGCTGGCGCCGGCGTTGTCGCTGAAGGACATCAGGCTGCAGGCGCCGGCCAGCTGCGAGTTGAAGGTGCGGTGGGTGGCCCGGTCGACGATGGTGATGGCGTCGAGCGAGGTCTTCGCGGTGGGCGCGTCGACGGCGGTCTGGGTCATGGTGCCGGCGGCGTCCCAGGTGAGCCGCATGGTGTGGACGCCGGCGCCGTAGAGGGCGGCGTCGGCGGCGGTGTCGTAGCCGATCGAGGGCTCGCCGGTCTTGAGATTGACGGTGTAGGCGCGGTAGGTGTTGTGCACCGCGGCCTGGCCGGGCAGCGGGGCGACCAGGGATGCGGCGACCGCACCGGCGGCGACGGCGGCGAGCAGGGCGGAGCGAACGGTTGGGGAATGGAGGGGCATCGCCATGTACGGACACGCCCCAGGCCCCGAATCTTGCGGCGGCTACCGACCGCGCGGTCAGTTCGCCACCCGGCCAGGCGGCTCGGCGGCGCGAGCCCTCAGCGGGCGATGACGGTGGCGATCCCCTGCCCCACCCCGATGCACATCGAGGCCAGGCCGGTCCCGCTGCCGCGCCGGCGCAGGTCCCAGGCCAGGGTGGTGAGCAGCCGAGCGCCCGAGCACCCCAGCGGGTGGCCGAGGGCGATGGCGCCGCCGTGGGGGTTGACGATGGCGGGATCGAGCTCGGGCCACTGCTTGAGGCAGGCCAGGCTCTGCGCCGCGAAGGCCTCGTTGAGCTCGACGGCGGCGAGGTCACCCCAGCCGCAGCCGGCGCGCTCCAGCGCCTGCGCCGCCGCCTCGACCGGGCCGATGCCGAAGAGGTGCGGCTCGACGCCGCTGGTCGCCCGCGAGACGATGCGCGCCAGCGGCTCGCGCCCGGTGCGCCGCAGCGTCTCCTCGTCGCAGAGCAGCAGCGCGGCGGCGCCGTCGTTGAGCGGCGAGGAGTTGCCCGCGGTGACCGTGCCGTTGCGGCGGAAGGCCGGCTTCAGCGCGGCCAGCTTCTCCAGGGTGGTGCCGGCGCGCACCGACTCGTCGCGGTCGAGCACCGTCTCGCCGTCGCGGACCACCGGCAGCACCTCGTCGGCGAAGCGGCCCTCGGACCACGCACGCGCCGCGTTCTGGTGGCTGCGCAGGGCGAACTCGTCCTGCTCCTCGCGGGACACCTCGAACATGTCGGCGAGGATCTCGGCGCC
Source organism: uncultured Actinomycetes bacterium (assembly GCA_964499205.1). Taxonomy (GTDB): domain Bacteria; phylum Chloroflexota; class Dormibacteria; order Aeolococcales; family Aeolococcaceae; genus DASRDZ01. Next base: position 18,461 of record CAZCJX010000023.1, read on the forward strand.
CTCACCGAGCGACACCGTCCAGCGCTCGGGCATGCGCGGGTTGACCATGCGCCAGCCCAGCGTCGTCGAGTGCATCGTCTCGTGGCCGCGGGGAAAGGCCCCGTCGGGCTTGAGGAACACCCACGGCGCCCGGGTCATCGACTCGACGCCGCCGGCGATGCACACCGAGGCGTCGCCGACCATGATCGCCCGCGACGCGTCGACCACCGCCTCCATGCCCGAGCCGCACAGCCGGTTGACGGTGGCGCCGGGGACCGAGGTGGGCAGGCCGGCCAGCAGCACCGCCATGCGGGCGACGTTGCGGTTGTCCTCGCCGGCGGCGTTGGCGTCGCCGAAGTAGACGTCGTCGACCTCGGCGGGGTCGATCTCGGGGACGCGGTCGACCAGGCCGCGCACCACGTGGGCGGCGAGGTCGTCGGGCCGGATCGAGGCCAGCGCGCCGCCGTAGCGGCCCACCGGCGTGCGCACGGCGTCGAGGATGAACACTGCCTTGGACATCGCCGGTGCAGAGTACCGCGTCCCGCCTGGCAGACTTGGCGGTCAGTCCTGATGAGCACCGCCGACCACCGCCTCACCCACCTGCGCAGCCGGCTGCCCCGGATGACCGAGCAGCTCGGCATGCTCACCGCCGTGGAGTCGCCGTCGAGCGACACCACCGCCTGCGCGCAGTGTGCCCGCGCCGTCGCCGAGATGGGCGCCGCGCTGCTGGGCGCGGCGCCGGAGAGCATCGAGGTCGACGGGCGCACCCACCTGCGCTGGCGCTTCGGCGAGGCACCCTCGCGGGTGGTGCTGGTCGGGCACTTCGACACGGTGTGGCCGGCGGGCACGCTGCAGCGCAAGCCGTTCCGCGTCGACGGCGACCGCGCCACCGGCCCCGGCGTGTTCGACATGAAGGCCGGCATCGTCCAGGGCTTCGAGGCGCTGGCCACCCTCGACACCCTCGACGGCATCGCCGTCGTGCTCAACAGCGACGAGGAGATCGGCTCGGCCTCCTCGCGCGCGCTGATCGAGGAGACCGCCCGCGGCGCCCGGGCCGCGCTGGTGCTGGAGCCCAGCGCCGGCATGCACGGCGCGCTCAAGGTGGGACGCAAGGGCGTGTCGATGTACCAGCTGACCGTGCACGGCCGCGCCGCCCACGCCGGGCTGGAGCCGGAGCGGGGCGTCAACGCGCTGGTCGAGCTGGCCCACCGCGTCGTCGCCCTCGGCGCCATGGCGCGGCCCGAGTTGGGGACGACCGTGACACCAACCGTGGCGCAGGCCGGCACCACGAGCAACGTGGTCCCCGCCCTCGCCTCGCTGCAGGTCGACGTGCGCGCCCTGCAACCCGAGGAGCAGCAGCGCGTCGACGACGCCATCCGGGCCATGGCCACCACCATCCCCGGCGCCGAGGTTGTGGTCGAGGGTGGCCCCAACCGGCCGCCCCTGCCAGAGACCGCCTCGCGGGCGCTGTTCGAGCGCGCCCGGCAGGTCGCCGAGGGGCTCGGCATCGCCGCGCTCGACGGCATCACCGTCGGCGGCGGCTCCGACGGCAACTTCACCGCCGGCATCGGCACCCCGACCCTCGACGGCCTCGGCGCCGTCGGCGACGGAGCCCACGCCGAGCACGAGCACGTGGTGGTCGAGGCCATGCCGGAGCGCGCCGCGCTGCTCGCCGGGCTGGTCGAGGACCTGCTCGCCGGCTGAGCGTCGAGCGTCGGCGACCCCCGTCCGGGTATCGTTCGCCTTCCGTGCAAAGTGTCCGATCGTCGGAAGGGCGCGGACCCGGGCCGGGCGTGGCGCGATTGGGCAGCGCCTGGCGCCGTGCCGTCCAGCTTCCCGCCAGCCTCGCCGTGTCCGCCGCCGTGGCGCCGTCGCCGCTCGAACCCGCACGCCCCCGTGCCCCGCGGCGAGAGCGAGAGCCGGACCGCACGCCACTCCCTCCCGGCGTCCCCGGCGTCGACCGCCCTCTGCGCATCGCGCTGCTGACCTATCGCGGCAACCCGTACTGCGGCGGCCAGGGCGTCTACACCCGGCAGCTGGCCCGCGCCCTGGTGCGCCAGGGCCACAGCGTCGAGGTGCTCTCCGGCCAGCCCTACCCGGTGATCGACGAGGGCGTCGGCTTCACCGCGGTGCCCAGCCTCGACCTCTACCGCCAGCCCGACCCCTTCCGCATCCCCAACTGGCGCGAGTTCCGCGACCCGCTCGACGCGCTGGAGTTCGGCGTGATGTGCACCGCGGGCTTCCCCGAGCCGCTCACCTTCAGCCTGCGCGCCTGGCGCATGCTGCGGGCGCGCGCCGGCGACTTCGACCTGGTGCACGACAACCAGTGCCTGGGCTACGGCATCCTGGCCATCGCCCGCGACGTCGCCCCGGTCATCGCCACCATCCACCATCCCATCACCGTCGATCGCAGCCTCGACCTGGAGCACGCCGGCAGCTGGCGCAAGCGCCTCGCCCTGCACCGCTGGTACGGCTTCACCCGCATGCAGGTGCGCGTCGCCCGCCGCATTCCCCGCATCATCACGCCGAGCGACACCTCGCGCCGCGACATCGCCGCAGCCTTCGACATCCCCGAGTCGCGCCTGGCCACGGTGACCCTGGGCGTCGACACCGAGTCGTTCCGCCCCGTGCCGCAGGTGCAGCGCGTACCGGGACGCATCCTCACCACGGCGAGCGCCGACGTGCCGCTCAAGGGACTGTCCACGCTGATCACCGCGCTGGCCGGCCTGCGCCGCACCCATCCGCAGGCGCACCTGGTGGTCATCGGCAGGCCGCGCGAAGAGGGCGGCACCGCCAAGTTGATCCGCGAGCTGCACCTGCTCGGCGCGGTGCAGTTCCGCAGCGGGCTCGACGAGGAGCAGATCGCCGAGCTCTACGCCAAGGCCGAGGTGGCCGTGGTGCCCTCGCTGTACGAGGGCTTCTCGCTGCCCGCGGTGGAGGCCATGGCCAGCGGCGCGCCGCTGCTGGCCACGCGCGGCGGCGCCCTGCCCGACGTGGTCGGCGAGGACGGCGAGGCCGGCCTGCTGGTCGACACCGGCGACGCCGAGGCGCTGCGCGCCGCGCTGGAGCGGCTGCTCGACGACGAGCTGCTGCGCCACCGCCTCGCCCACAACGGCCGCCGCCGCGCCCTGGAGCGGTTCTCCTGGGACGCCACCGCCCGCGCCACCGCCGCCGAGTACACCGAGTTCCTGCGCGCCCGATGCTGACCGTCGACTACCGGCTGCTCGGCGTGCAACCCGGCGAGCGCCTCCTCGACATCGGCTGCGGCGCCGGCCGCCATTCCCTGGAAGCGGTGCGCCGCGGCGCCGGCGTGGTCGCCCTCGACCTCTCCCACGACGACCTGCAGCGCGCCGCGCAGGGCGTGGCCGAGTACGGCCACGTCGACGTGCCCGCTCCCGGCGACTTCCTCGCCGTCCGCGGCGACGCGCGCCGAATTCCCTTTGCCGGCGCGACCTTCGACCGCGTCATCGCCAGCGAGGTGCTGGAGCACATCCCCGACGACGGCGCCGCCATCGCCGAGCTGGCGCGCGTCCTCAAGCCCGGCGGTGTCCTCGCCGTGACGGTGCCGCGCTGGCTGCCCGAGCGGGTCTGCTGGGCGCTCTCGCGCGACTACCACCAGGTTCCGGGCGGACATGTCCGCATCTACCGCGGCCACCAGCTGCGCGCCGCGCTGCGCCGCGCCGGCCTGCAGCCCGAAGCGCAGCACCACGCCCACGCATTGCACGCGCCCTACTGGTGGCTGCGCTGCTGCTTCGGTCCCCAGCGCGACGACCCGCTGCCGGTGCGCCTCTACCACCGCCTGCTGGTCTGGGACATGTTCGAGCGCCCCGCGCTGACCAGGGGCCTGGAGAAGGCGCTCGACCCCGTGCTGGGCAAGAGCCTGGTCGTCTACGCCCGCAAGCCGGCGATCGCCAACCGTGGAAGGAAACGCAGAGATGACGCTGCCTGACATCGACATCGACATCGACGTCGAGGCCACCGTCGCGGCGATCGCCCGCGGCCAGCTCGACGACGGGCGCATCCCCTGGTTCGAGGGCCACCACACCGATCCCTGGAACCACGTCGAGGCGGCCATGGCGCTGGCCGTCGGCGAACGCTGGGAGGCGGTGCGCCGCGCCTACGACTGGCTGCGCGACACCCAGCGCGAGGACGGGTCCTGGCCCTCCTACGTTGTCGGCGACAACATCACCGACCCCACAGTTGATGCCAACTTCTGCGCATACATCGCGGCCGGGCTGTGGCACCACACCCTGCGCACCGGCAGCGAGCAGCTGCTCGCCGAGCACTGGGAGGTGATGGAGCGCGCCGTCGACTACGTCTGCACCCAGCAGCGGCCCGGCGGCGAGATCACCTGGGCGGTCGACGTGCACGGCGTCCCCTACCACTCCGCGCTGCTCACCTCCACCGCGGCCATCCACCTCAGCCTGCGCTGCGCGGTGCAGTGCGCCGAGGCGCTCGGCGAGGTGCGCTCGCACTGGCGCGAGGCGGCCGAGCGCGTCGCCCACAGCGTGCGCCACCGCGAGCACGTCTTCGAGCCCAAGGAACGCTGGGCGATGGACTGGTACTACCCGGTGCTGGGCGGCTCGATCGGCGGCGAGGCGGCGCTGCGCCGCATCGACGAGCGCTGGGACGAGTTCGTCGTCCCCGGCAGGGGCGTGCGCTGCGTCAGCGACCGCCCCTGGGTCACCGCCGCGGAGACCTGCGAGCTGGTGCTCGCCCTCGACGCCGTCGGCGAGCGCGAACGCGCCCGCCAGGTCTTCGCCGACGTGCAGTGGCTGCGCCTCGACAGCGGCGCCTACTGGACCGGCGCCGTTTTCCCGGAGGGAACCCCCTACCCCGGTGACCAGTCGACCTACACCGCCGCCGCGGTGGTGCTCGCCGCCGACGCGCTCGGCGGTCTCACTCCCGCCTCAGGCTTCTTCCGCGCTCTCCACGAGACCTCGCCCGAGGGGGTGGCGCTTTCCGCCGACGCGCCGCAGCACGCGCAGTGAGCCACACCCCGGCTCCTCGCTGAAGGCGCCGCTGCGCAGGGCGCGCAGGTACACGTTGTAGGGCGGCCGCCCGCCATCGGCGGGGTCGGGGAACACGTCGTGGATGAGCAGCAGCCCGCCGTCGACGATGTGCGGTGACCACGACTCGTAGTCGGTCTGCGCGGCGACCTCGCTGTGGCCGCCGTCGATGAACACACCGCCCAGCGGCTGATGCCAGTGCCGCGCCACCAGGTCTGAGCGGCCGACCACGGCCACCAGGCAGTCATCGAGCTTCGCCCGGGTCATGGTGCGGCGGAACTCGGGGAGGGTGTCGAGGCCGCCGCTCAGCGCGTCGAAGAAGCGCGGGTCGTGGTACTGCTCGCCGGGCTGGTTCTCCTCGGAGCCGCGGTGGTGGTCGACAGTGAACACCACGCTGCCGCGCTGGCGGGCGGCGGCGGCGAGGTAGATCGAGGACTTGCCGCAGTAGGTGCCGATCTCCACGATCGGGCCGGAGCCGGCGGCGTCGAGGGCGGCGGCGTGCAGCGCCAGTCCCTCGTCGTCGGGCATGAAGCCGGGGGTGGCGCGGGCGAGGGCGAGCAGCTGGGGGTCCATGGTGTGCGGACTCTGGCAGACTGCCCAGCCGTGAGCGCCACCTCCCCGGCCCCGACCCCGCCCGCCGCCGACCGGCGCCCCGTCGTCCACGAGGCCCACGGCGACAGCCGCGTCGACGAGTACGCCTGGCTGCGCGAGCGCGACGACCCCGCGGTGATCGCCCACCTCGAGGCCGAGAACGCCTACTGCGAGGCGATGACCGCGCACACCGCAGCGCTGCGCCAGCGCCTCTACGACGAGATCGTGGCCCGCATCCAGCAGACCGACAGCACCGCCCCGGTGCCCGAAGGAGCGTGGGAGTACTACAGCCGAACCGAGGAGGCACGGCAGTACCCCATCCTCTGCCGCCGCCCGCGCGGCGCGCGCGACGACTCCGGAGAACAGGCCATCCTCGACCAGAACGCGCTGGCCGAGGGACACGGCTACCTGCGCGTCGGCGACGCGGTGGTGAGCCCCGACCAGCGCCTGCTCGCCTACACCGTCGACACCAACGGCAGCGAGCAGTTCACCCTGCGCATCCGCGACCTCGAGTCCGGCCGCGACCTCGACGACGCCGTCGAGCCCGTCTACTACTCGCTGGCCTGGGCCTCGGACAGCGCCACCGTGTTCTACACCCGTCCCGACGCGATGATGCGGCCATGGCAGGTGTGGCGGCACCGCGTCGGCGAGGATGCGTCCGCCGACCGGCTGGTGCTGCAGGAGGACGACGACCGCTACTTCGCCAGCGTGTCGCGCACCCGCAGCGGCGCGCTGATCCTGGTGGCGCTGGAGAGCAAGGTGACCACCGAGGTGCACCTGCTCAGCGCCGCCGCGCCCGACGGCGAGCTGCGCGTGGTGGAGCCGCGCCGGCAGGGACACGAGTATTCCGTGGAGCACCACGGCGAGACGCTGTACATCGTCAGCAACGACGGCGCGGTCAACTTCCGCCTGATGGCCGCGCCGGTGGCCACGCCGGGGCGGGCGCACTGGCAGGAGGTGGTGCCGCACCGCGACGACGTCAAGCTCGACGGCGTCGACGCCTTCGCCTCCCATCTCGCCCTCTACGAGCGCGCCGGCGGCATGCGGCGCATCAGCGTTCGCAGCGTCGACGGCGGCGCCACGCATGTCGTCGAGCAGCCCGAGAGCGTCTACGTGGCCATGCCGTCGAGCAACCGCGAGTGGGACACCGCGGTGCTGCGCTTCGAGTACTCCTCGCTGGTGACGCCGCGCTCCTCGATCGACTACGACACCCGCACCCGCGCCCGCACCGTCGTCAAGCAGGAGCCGGTGCTCGGCGGCTACGAGCCGTCGCGCTACGTCACCGAGCGCCTGTGGGCGACCGCGCCCGACGGCGTGCGCGTGCCCATCTCGGCGGTGCGCCGCCGCGACACGCCGCTCGACGGCAGCGCGCCCTGCCTGCTCTACGGCTACGGCTCCTACGAGATCTCCACGGAGCCCAGCTTCGCCTCGACGCGGCTGTCGCTGCTCGACCGCGGCTTCGTCTACGCCATCGCCCACGTGCGCGGCGGCGGCGAGATGGGGCGGCGCTGGTACGAGGACGGCAAGTTCGCCCGCAAGTCCAACACCTTCACCGACTTCATCGCCTGCGCCGACCACCTCGTCGCCGCCGGCTGGACGTCACACCGGCGGCTGGCCATCCGCGGCGGCAGCGCCGGCGGGCTGCTCATCGGCGCGGTGCTCAACCTGCGTCCCGACATCGCCGCGGTGGCGCTGGCCCACGTGCCCTTCGTCGACGTGGTCACCACCATGCTCGACGAGACGCTGCCGCTCACCGTCACCGAGTACGAGGAGTGGGGCGACCCAAACCAGCCCGACGCCTACCGCGACATGCTCGCCTACTCGCCGTACGACAACGTGCGCCAGGCCGCCTACCCCGCGGTTCTGGCCACAGCCGGCCTCAACGATCCGCGCGTGGGGTACTGGGAGCCGGCCAAGTGGGTGGCCCGGCTGCGCGAGCGCGGCACCGGGGATCGCCCGGTGCTGCTGCAGACGGAGATGGGGGCGGGGCACGGCGGCCCCTCGGGGCGCTACGACGCCTGGAGGAAGGAGGCGTTCGCCCTGGCCTTCGTTCTGGACCAGACCGCCGAGAATTCCGCCCCCGACCGCCGCGAATTCTCGGCGTGACATCGGTGCCGGCTGCGGCGGAGTGAATCCGCCTTCGCCAGCGGTCTCGTCAACCGGGCGCCTCTCGTTTCCGCTCCCGGTAGCGCCGCGCCTTGGCGCGGTTGCCGCACACCGCCATGCTGCACCAGGCGCTCGACGCGTTGCGCGAGGCGTCGTAGAAGGCGAAGCGGCAGGTCTCGTCGCGGCAGGCCTTGAGCCGCCGCCAGGTCCCCTCGATGTTGGCCTGGGCGATGGCCACCAGCACCCGGGCCACCGCACCGTCCAGCCCGCTCCGGGCCGGCAGCAGCGCCACCGAGCCGTCTTCGCCGATGCGCACCTGCAGCGGCACGCGCGAGGTCTCGTCGTCGAGCACCGCCACCGACTCGGCGGGCAGCCCCTCACCGGCGTTGGCGCCGAGCAGGTCGCGCAGCGCCTCGCGGAGGGTGACGATGCGGGCCCGGTCACCCTCGGTCAGCGTCCGGGCGTCGGCCTCGGCGAGCAGGCCGTGCTCGACCAGCCAGCGCCCCAGCGCCGCCGCATCGGCGATGTCCTCGCGCCCGATGTCCGGCTCGGCGGAGTTGACCAGCAGCTGGACCAGGAGCAGGTCGCCCGGGGCCGGCTGGCGCCCGTCGCTGGTGCTGGCGGCGCCGCCGTCGGCAGCCACCTCGTGGTCGTGCATGTCGCCTATCATAACCAGCATCTCTGGTTGACAGGTTAGCCGTAACCAGCTTAGAATAAACGCAGGTTACGGACAGACCCCGGAGGACCAGAGATGAACCCGCTGCTCATGGATGCCGTTGTCAACGCCCGGCAGGACGAGCTGCGGCGTTCCGCCCGCCACCCGCGCCTCGCCCGGCGCCCGTCGCTGGTCAGAGCGCTGCACCACGACCGCGCCGACGCGGGGTGCGACGACGCGCCGGCCAAGGCCGCGACGAAGGTGGTGTGATGGACCTCGCCATCGCCATCGGCCTTCTCGTGCTGGTGTTGATCACCACCCTGGGCGCCGTCGACAGCCGCGACGGCCGCGACTGGCAGGCCCGTCCGGACATCCCCACCCGCCACGAGGGCGACTGAGGTCGCCCTCGCCCCTCGGGGGCGCTGAGGCGCCCGCCACCACCTCCCCCACCGCGCCGCCGCAGGTTTGCCGCAGGGCAGCCGAGGTGTATACAGACGGGAGTGCCGCCGCCCCCTGGCGGCCGGTTCCTGCAGGAGGCCATCCACCATGGCGAGTGTCACCCGGGAGCTCGACGCGGCCACTGCCGCTGCCGCCCTGGCCGAGCAGCCCCTTCCCACCTGGCAGGGCGTCAACCACCTCGCCCTGGTGACGCCCGACATGGACGCCACCGTCCGCTTCTACCACGGCGTGCTGGGCATGCCCCTGGTGGCCACGCTGATGGCCGGCCCGCTGCGCCACTACTTCTTCCGCATCGCCCCCGGCAACACCGTCGCCTTCTTCGAGTGGAAGGGGATGGACACCTTCGCCAAGCCGGCCGGCATGCCCACCCGGCAGCCGCTGCAGTTCGACCACCTCTCCTTCAACCTGCCCGACCGCGAGGCGCTGCTCGCCATGCAGTCCCGCCTCCGCGACGCCGGCGTCGAGGTCACCGAGGTGATCGACCACGGCATGATCAAGTCGATCTACTTCACCGACCCGGCGGGCATCGCCCTGGAGGCGTCGTACTGGGAGACGGACGCCACGCCGCTGCCGGTGGGCGACGAGCGGACCTTCCTCGACCCCGACCCGGTGCCCGCGGTGCGCGAGCTGCAGGAGCAGGGCCGGGTGAGCAGCGTGCCGCAGACCGACCTGGTCGACGGGCCGACCGGCATCCGCTAGCTCCGGTCGACGCTGTCGCCTGCGACAGCAACGCAGTCGTGACCGGCGCGTGAGCCGGGTGCGGCGGGGCAGCCGCGAGCATGGGAGGCCCCATGTCCGGTCCTCTCCCCCGCCGCGCCGCCCTCCTCCTCGCCTGCGCGCTCACCGCCTGCGGCGGCGCGTTGGGCATGGCCTGGCCGGCGCGGCCCGCGCTGGCCGCCGGGGGCAGCGGGCTCGACACTGGGCGGCTGGAGTTCGGCGTCAGCAGCGAGCCCGCCGACCTCGGCTGGATGACCGGCAGCGGCGTGCCCTGGCGCTACCGCTACCAGTACCTCGCCGGCGGGGTCAACACGGGGAGCGGCTGGGAGACCTGGCAGGACCCGGCGCTGCCGCCCGGCCAGTTCGCCACCGACTACGTCAACGCCAGCGCCGCCGCCGGCTACGTGCCCGTCCTCACCTACTACGAGCTGCTGCAGTCCTCGCCCTCGACCGGCAGCAGCGAGTCCGACCGCGACTTCGCCAACCTCAACGACCCCGCCACCATGCAGGCGTACTACGCCAACTTCGCACTGCTGATGCAGCGCATCGGCGCCACCGGCCACACCGTGGTGGTGCACGTCGAGCCCGACCTCTGGGGGTACCTGCAGCAGCGCTCCGGCAACGGCGTGGCCTCGTCGCTCAGCGCCAGCGTCGCGTCGTCGGGCGAGGGTGACGTTGCCGGCATCCCCGACACCGCCGCGGGGTTCGCCGACGCCCTGCTGCACATCCGCGACCGCTACGCCCCCAACGCGCTGTTGGCGACGCACGCCTCGATGTGGGGCAGCGGCATCGACATCGCCACCGACACGTCGGCGGTCGACCCCGTCGCCGCTGCCGACAGCACCGCCGCGTTCCTCGGCTCGGCGGGATCGAGCGGCAATCCCTACGGCAGCACCTGGGACCTCGTCTTCCACGACGTCGACGACCACGACGCCGGCTGGTGGGAGCAGCAGGGCGCCGACAACCAGTGGTTCACCCACTGGTGGGACCCGACCAACACGCGCTTCCCCAACTTCGCACGCTGGCTGCGCTGGGCCGGCGAGCTGCACGCGCGCACGGCGCGGCCGCAGGTGATGTGGCAGGTGCCGGTGGGCAACCAGCGCTACCTGACCATGAACAACACCTGCGGCCACTACCAGGACAACGTCGCCGAGTACACCCTGGACCACGCCGCCGACCTCTACGGCGCGGGCATCGTCGCCGTGCTCTTCGGCGCGGGCAACGCCTGCCAGACCTCGTTCACCGACGCGCAGGGCGACGGCGTGACCAACAACGGCGGCGTGCCCACCAGCGACAGCGGCGGCTGGTGCAGCGCCTGCAACCTAGCGGCCTCGACGGTTTCTGACGACGATGGCGGATACCTGCGAACCGCGGTGGCGGCGTACTACGCCGGTGTGCCGCAGCCGCCGCTGCCGCAGCCCGGGCCGCCGCCGGCCGGAGCGCTCGGCTACCACCTCGTCGCCAGCGACGGCGGCATCTTCTCCTTCGGCGCCGCCCACTTCTACGGGAGCACCGGGGCGATGCGGCTCAACCAGCCGATCGCCGGCATGGCGGCCACGCCCGACCGCGGCGGCTACTGGCTGGTCGCCCGCGACGGCGGCATCTTCGCCTTCGGCGACGCGCACTTTTACGGCAGCACCGGGGCGATGCGGCTCAACCAGCCGATCGTGGGCATGGCGGCCACGCCCGACGGCGGCGGCTACTGGTTGGTTGCTGCCGACGGTGGCATCTTCTCCTTCGGCGACGCCCACTTCTTCGGCAGCACCGGGGCGCTTCGGCTCAACCAGCCAATCGTGAGCATGGCGGCCACGCCCGACGGCGGCGGCTACTGGCTGGTCGCCCGCGACGGCGGCATCTTCGCCTTCGGCGACGCGCATTTCTTCGGCAGCACCGGGGCGCTGCACCTCGACCAGCCGATCACCGGCATGGCGACCACTCCCAGCGGCGAAGGCTACTGGCTGGTCGCCGCTGACGGCGGCATCTTCGCCTTCGGCGACGCGCCGTTCCGCGGCAGCATGGGCGGGCATGGGCTGGCCAGCCCGGTGGCCGGCATGCTGGCCACGCCGAGCGGCCACGGCTACTGGATGGTCGCCGGCGACGGCGGCATCTTCAGCTTCGGCGACGCGCCCTTTCTGGGCAGCACCGGCGCACTCCACCTCAACCAGCCGATCACCGGCATGGGGCGCTGACCCAGCCCGATTTCCCGCGTGTCCTATGCCGGATCGCCGAACTCGGCTACGATCTCGCTTGAAGGCAGCGGCCGCACGGAGGCAGCGGCGAGACTGCCTGCGGGAAAACAGGGGGGTGCCAGCCGGTCACGCCGGTCGGGGCATCCGGAGGTGCCTTTGGTGTCGGCAGACAACCCGGTGGCCATCCCAGCAGAGCCGGCCCTCGACGCCGGTGCGTCCCCGTTTTCGGGCGACGGCCTGCTCGACGCACTGAACGCCGAGAAGGAGGCCCGGGCCCGAGCCGAGGAGCGCTATCGCGAGCGTGACCGGGCCGTCGCGCGCCTCGAGGACGAGATCCGCGACCTCATCCAGCTGCGCGACAACTTCCACTCGCTGTACCGCGAGGAGCGCGAGCTGCGCGCCGAGGCCGACCGCGTCGCCGCCGAGCGCATCCAGGAGCGCGACACGCTGCAGCAGGAGATCGTCGTGCTGGGCGCCGAGGTCGACCGGCTGCAGCGCACCGTCGCCAAGCTGAAGACGGCCGAACCGGCGCCGGCGCCGGCGACGGCGACGGCCGCCGAGCTGAGCGCCGCCACCGAGCGCATCGCCGAGCTGGAGCGCGAGGTGGCCGTGGCGCGCAGCCAGCTCGCCGGCAGCCAGGTGACGGCGAGCGCCGCCACCAGCGCCGAGCTCACCGCGGCGATGCGCCGCGTCCATGACCTCGATGGCCAGCTGGCCGCCCTGCGCGCCGAGCACGCCGACCTGCGCGCCGCCCACGACCGCGCGGCGGCCACCTGCGAGACCCTGCAGCAGGCGCTGCGGGCCGAGCAGGCCAAGAACGACGAGGGCGGCCGCTTCGTCGCCAGCGCCGAGCAGCGCGTCCGCGAGGCGGTGGTGCGCGAGCAGGAGGCG
>CAZCJX010000024.1:0-29986 GCA_964499205.1 uncultured Actinomycetes bacterium
CGGCTCCGCGGGCGGCGGTGGTGGCGGCGGCGGCGCCGGCGGAGCCGCGACCGCCGGCACTGCCGCGACCTCGTCGCAGACGGCGGCGACCGGCACCGGCACGTCGAGCGACAGCGGCGCCAACGGCGTGGTCAACACCGGCGGCGGCGGTGGCGCCGGCGGCACGCTGAAGGCGGAGGTGCTCACCCTCGACGCTACCGCACGCCAGGCATCGTTCGCCCTCGCCGAGCGCGCCGCGTCGGCGGCGCACCTGGGGCGCGAGACCTGGCTCACCGTGGCCGCGGGGCTCCTCCTGCTGGTGATCTTCGCGCCGCTGCTGGCGGCTCCGGTGGCGCGGCGGCAGGCGCAATCGTCGATGGGAGGAACGCACTGATGCGCGCCCGGTCCAGCCGTCTCGGCGCAACCCTGCTCACCGTGGCCATGCTCGGCGCCGCGGCGTGGACGGTGGACATGGTGGCGCCGTCCGCGGGTGCCGCCGGCGGTCCGGCGGTGGCCGCCGACCCGGCGAGCAACCTGGTCGACGGCCAGTTCGTCAAGCTCACCTTCAGCGGCTACCCGGCCGGCACCGGCCTCGCCTTCCGCCAGTGCATCGCCGCGCCGACGCTGGTCGCCACCGACTGCACCGCGGTCAACCAGCAGGTCACCGGTGTCACCGACGCCAACGGCGGCGGCAGCACCTACCTGCCCGTCTACGCCGGCGGCGACCCGCAGCTCAAGGCGGCGGGCGGCTCGGCGTCGCTGGTCTGCGACGCGCAGCATCCCTGCAGCATCGCGGCGATGCACGACGTCACCGACCTGAGCAGCGCGGTGCTGGTGCCGATCTCCTTCGCGCCGTCGCCGGACGCCTGCCCGTCACCGGGTCCCGACGCGCTGCTCGGCGGCGGCTCGTCGTCGGCGTACCGCGCCGTGTACGCCTGGTCGTCGGCGGTGTGCAAGCCGCCGGCCAGCCTCTCGGTGGGCTACACGGTGAGCAACTCGCCCGACGGGATCACCAGCTTCTTCAACGGGCTCACCGACTTCGCCGTCACCGGGGCGCTGCCCCCGGTGTCGCCGCCGGCGACGCTCACCTATCGCTACGCGCCGGTCACCGCGTCGGCGCTGGTGGTCGCCTACCGCATCTACGACCGCCGCGGCACCCAGATCACCTCGCTGACGCTGACCCCGCGGCTGCTCGCCGACATCTTCCTCGGCAAGGTGGCCAACTGGAACGGCAACGCGCTGATCAAGGGCCTCAACAAGGGCGTCGAGTTCCCCGGACGGATCGTGCCCTTCGCCCGCGCCGAGCACGAGTCGGAGAGCTACGTGTTCTCGTCATGGCTGGCAGCAACGGCGCCGGCCGAGTGGACGGCGGGCGCGCAGGAGATCTTCCCCCTCCCGGCCACCGGCGTGACCGGGGTGACCGGCAGCGCGGGCGTCGGCCTGTCGGTCGTCGATCCCACCACCGACTTCTTCGACCAGGGCAACATCGGCTTCATGGACGCCTCGACGGCGGCGTTCTACGGGCTGCCCACGGTGCACATCAAGATGGGAAAAGGGCATGTCGTCGACGCCACGCCGGCGAGCATCGCCGAGGCGCTCAAGAACGCCACCGTCAACAGCGACGGCACGGTGACGCCGAACTACGCGACCACTGACCCGCTGGCCTATCCGATGCCCGTCGTCAGCTACATGCTGGCTCCCACCAACACCATCTCGGCGGGCCGCGGCGCCGCGCTGGCCGCCTTCCTGCGCTACGCGGTGCAGGAGGGGCAGACGGCGCTGCCGCCGGGGTACTCGCCGCTGCCGCAGAACCTGGTGCAGGAGAGCCTCTCGGTGGCCACCCAGATCCCTGCCGTGGCGCCGCCGCCTCCACCGCCGCCCACCCCGGCGCCGACTCCCGTGCCGGCGCCGCCGCCGACGCCGAGGCCGACGCCGCTGGTGCTCGCCCCGGTGGTGTCGACCCCGCTGCCGGCGGCGGCGGTGGCCACGCCGGCACCGGTGGCGACACCCGCGCCGACGCCGCGGCCGGTGGTCGCGGTGGTGCGTCCCCCGGTGCGCCCGCCGGTGACCGGGGAGCTTCCCGGCGACCAGGCCGACCGCCTGCTGCTGCTCGCCCAACCGACGGTGTCGCGCCTGCTGCTTCCCGCGGCGAGCATCGTCGCGCTGCTCTGCATCGTCGCCGGGATCGCCGCCCAGGTGGTGGCCGGCCGCCGCCTCACCGACATCCCCGCCTGGTGGCGGGCGGTGATGGCCTCGCTGCGCGACGGCGCCGGCGGGGGCACGCGATGAACGTCGACGACCGGCGTCGCGCCGTGCTGATGCGCAGCGGGCGCGTCCTGCTCGCCGTGGGCCTTCTCTGCGCGCTCTTCGTCGGCTACGAGATGGTGTCGACCACCCTCGACCACGACCGGCAGCAGAGCGCGCTGCTGGCGTCGTTCCAGCAGGCGGTGCCGACCACCACTCTCGACTCGCCGAAGGCGTCGCTGGCGGAGGGCAGCGCCGTCGCGCTGCTCGACATTCCCAGCATCGGCGTGCACCAGGTCGTCGTCGAGGGAACCACTCCCGAGGACCTCACCGCCGGGCCCGGCCACCTGCGCGCCTCGCCGCTGCCCGGCGAGTTCGGCGTCGCGGTGATCGCCGGGCACCGCACCACCTACGGTGGCCCCTTCGGCAACCTCGACCACCTGGAGCGCGGCGACGACATCGACGTCGCCACCGGGCAGGGCTCGTTCACCTATCACGTCACCGACGTACGCCACCTCGACGGCGGCCTCGACCAGGCGCCGCAGACCGGTGAGCGCAGCCTGCTGGAACTGGTCACCTCCGACCCCGCCTTCCTGCCCGGCGGACGGCTGGTCGTCGACGCGTCGCTGCACGGGCCGCCCGTCGCCGTCGCCGACCGCGCCCCGGTGTCGGTGGGGTCGGTGGACCTGGGCCTCGACGGCGACGCCGGCGGCATCCTGGTGGCGCTGCTCTGGGCGCTCGCCACGGTGGCGCTGATCGTGGTGCTGCGACGCGTGCGCACCCGCTGGCCGCGCACGGTCACCTACATGTTCGCCTCACCGGTGCTGGTGGCGCTGGTGGTGCTCGCCTTCTCCAGCCTGGACCGCGTCCTCCCGGGGACGCTGTAGCCAATCGAGGAATCCACGCCATGATCCGTTTCCCGCGGCGCGCCGCGCTCCCGCTCGCGCTGCTCGTCATGACCGCCTGCGGTGGCGCAGCTGCCGCTCCCGCCCACCACACCGCGGCGGCGCGCCAGACGCCGGCGGTGCACTCCGTGGCCGCGCCGACCGGGACCGCCACGCCGCCGTCCGAGGTCGCCCGCGAAGCGGCCAACCCTGACCCGAACTTCGACTACGGCTTCGTCGTCCAGATCACCCCGCAGGGGTTCCGTCCCGCGTGGCTGGTGGCCGCCTGCTGCCAGCCGATCACTTGGAAGAACATGAGCGGCACCACGGCGTCGGTGGTGTTCGACGTGCAGAACGTCAGCTCCGGCCCGATCCCGCCGGGCGGGACCTGGGTCTTCACCCCGCCCAACGCGGAAAGCCTGCTGTACCACGCGGGAAACGACGCCTCGACGACCGGCAACGTGCAGGTCAACCAGACCGTCGAAGGCTGAGACCGCAACGTCTTAACGCGATGTGCACGTCGCGTTCCACCATGGGCCATTGGGGCGCAAAGTCGGCCGCCTAGGCTTGATCCTCGCAGCCGGATCCCGGCTCGAATTCGTTGCGAGGAGGCAGCATGCGAGGACGACTCAGTCTTCAACTCGGCGCCGGCATCGGAGCGGCGATCTGTGCCGTGTCCGGTGTCACCGGCGTCGGCGCCACGGGTGGCGGTGGTCCGCAGGCGCAGTCCGTGCTGGGCAGCGGCTCGGACACCACCCAGTTCATGATGACCGCACTGGACACGCTGTACCTGTACAGCCCCGGGTGCGCCCAGATCCCCACCCCGTCGGGCCCCACGCCGTGGCTGGACTTCAGCTGCCAGTCGCCCGACCCGGCGGGCACGGTGACCACCGAGAACTACGAGCACGACCAGGTGCACCAGGCGTACTTCCTGGGCTCGTCGAACGGCATCAAGCAGCTCTGCGAGCAGGGCACGGCGGGTGTCTCGGCCATCGACTACGCGCGCTCCTCGCGCGCGCCGAAGACCACGGACTGCACCGGCCTGCACTTCGTCGCCTACGCCCGTGACGGCATCTCCTGGGAAGCCTTCAACATCGCGGGCTCGGGCATCAACAACGGCGGCGCCTTCATGAACAACACCAGCGGCACCTGCTCGGGTTCTGGCGGCACCACCAAGAAGTTCTGCCTCACCCAGCAGCAGATGAAGTGGATCTGGCTGGGCGGCGACCCCGCCGACAGCGCCAACCCCGGCGGCTGCCCGATGAACTGGAGTGAGTTCGGCGGCGGCAACGTGGCCATCGACCCGTACACCGCGCAGCCCGGCTCCGGCACGCGCGGCACCTTCGACTCCTTCCTGGGCGGCTCCTCGGACACCTGCATCAACGCGCGTGGCACCACCTACGCGAACAGCCACATCGTGCCCGAGAACTCCAACGTCAGCATCGTCGGCAACGCCGACCAGGCCGAGGCCATCTTCCCCTTCTCGTACGGCGTGTGGTCGACCCAGGTCAAGGGCAAGAACGGCGCCACCCTGGGCGCGGTCGACAAGATCCTGCCGACGGCGACCACCATCGGCAACGGCAGCTTCCCCTACGGCCGCTTCCTCTACAACGTCTACTGCGCGGCCTGCACCAGCGGCGTGCAGTCCTCGACGGCGGCGGTCAACTACGTCGGTGAGCAGGGCTGGATCTGCAAGCCCAGCACCCAGCACAGCGTCAACCCGGTGACCGGGAACAACTTCACCACCGACATCCAGAACGCCATCAAGGGCCAGGGCTTCGTGCCCATCCCCAACGGTGTCATCGGCGGCGGCAACACCAACTCCGACTACTGCCGACTGTTCACCACCTGACCTAGAGGTTCGCAACTGCCGAGGGGCCCGGCGTCTCGCCGGGCCCCTCACTTTTGTTTAAGCCCTCAGCGCTGTTTTCCACACTTTCCACAGCTGGCAATCCGGTACCCATGTGCGCGGATGACAACAAATGCCCAGGTGTGGTTTGTGCGTTGTTGACAGTGTCGCACCAATCTCGGCGCTTGCTCATCAGACCTTAATCGCTTCTCCCTCGCAGACGCGTTAGGCGCGTCAAGACAATGTGGCCGGCTCGGCGGAACCCGGGGGGCTGCCGGCATATCAGGGGCAAGACTGGGGACCAGATGGCAGTTGAGCGTGTCCGCACGCATTCTTCAGAGACGTGTCCGTCCATCCTCGTCATCGAGGACGACCCGGATCTCGCTGAGATGATCCAGGTCGTGCTGCAGCGCGAGGGGTACGCGGTGACCACAGCCCGCGACGGCGAGCATGCCATGCAGCGCTACCGGTCGGAGCGTCCCGACCTGGTGCTGCTCGACGTGATGCTGCCGCGAATCTCCGGGCTGGACGTGTGCCGCCTGATCCGCGCCGAGTCGGCGGTGCCGATCGTGATGGTCACCGGCAGGAGCTCCGAGGCCGACAAGGTCAGCGGCCTGGAGCTCGGCGCCGACGACTACATCACCAAGCCGTTCTCGGTCGCCGAGCTGGTCTCGCGGGTGCGCGCCCAGCTGCGCCGCAGCCGCATGGCGGTGTCGCCGCCGCGCAGCGACGACGACGTCCTCACCGGCGGCCCGGTCGAGCTCGACGTCAGCCGACACGAGGTGCGCGTGCGCGGCCGCGAGCTGGCGCTGACGCCCAAGGAGTTCCGCCTGCTGGCGTCCTTCCTCGAAGGACGCGGGCGCCTGCGCACGCGCGAATACCTGATCAGCGAGGTGTGGGGCGCGGAGTACTTCGGTGACACCAAGACACTCGACGTGCACGTCAAGCGGCTGCGCCAGAAGATCGAGCGCGACCCGCAGAATCCCGAGCACCTGGTCACCGTGCGCGGCCTCGGCTACCGCTTCCTCGACCAGCCGGTGAGCGACGACACGCCGCGCGGCAGCGTGCGCCTCACCGTCATCGAGAAGCAGGCGTCCATCGAGCAGCAGGCGTCGGCGCGGCTGTGAGCGCACACTCCGACCCCCGATGTCGCGTCATGGTGGTCGTCGTCAGCGGCGGCGAGGGCGACGCCTGGACGGCTGACCTCGCCGAGCGGCTGCGCTCGCTCAGCGTCGACGTCGCCCTGGTCGCCGGTCCCAGCGGGCTCGACAAGGTGGCCGCCGACATCCTCGACCTGGCCGAGCGCGCCCCGTCGCGCAGTGCGGTGGAACGCCACCATGCCGTCCGGCAGGCGCTGGCGCAGCTGACGCCGGCGGAGAAGCGCACCCTGCTGGCGCTGGTCGACGGCGACGCCGCCGAGGACGTGGCCATCCGCACCGGCACCTCGATCACCACGGTGCGCACCCACATCCGCAACGTGCTCTCCAAGCTCGGTGTGCACTCGCAGCGGCACGCCGTGGCCCTGGCGCTGCGCGCCGGGTGGACCGACGAGCGCAGCGACCCGGTGGCCAGCACCGCGGGAGCGCGGTGATGCGCTCGCGCCGGGTGCAGTTCCGCACAGCCGTGGTGCTCGCCGCGGTCGCCCTCGCCGCCGCGGTGGCACCGCGCGCCCTGGCCAAGCTGAACCACCCGGTGGCCACGCCGCAGCTGGCCACCGCGGCGCATCGCAGCTTCCCCGTGCTGGTCTCGGCCACCGGCACCGTGGTGCCGGCGTCGCAGGTCCAGCTCGACTTCGGCACCTCGGGTCGCATCGCCGAGATCGACGTCACCGCCGGCCAATCGGTGCACGCCGGCCAGCTCATCGCCAAGCTCGACGACTCCGAGCAGCGCGCGTCGCTGAGCGAGGCGCAGGCGGTGCTCGCCGGCGCGCAGGCGGTGCTCGCCGGGGCCAGCCAGCCGGTCGGCACCACCGAGCTGCTGGCGCTGAAGCACGCGGTGCTCAACGCGCAGAGCGCACTGGTCGCGGTGCGCAGCTCGGTCGACGGCGTCAACCAGCAGGACGCCGCGCGCGTTGCCGCCGACCAGAGCCAGCTCGCCGCCGACGAGTCGAAGCAGCGCGCCGACGGCTGCGCGGGTTCGTCGTCGTCGAGTGCGAGCCCGACGCCCAACCCGTCGACCTGCGCCGCCGACCAGACCGCGATCAGCGACGACAACCGCCAGCTGCAGGAGAGCCAGGCGCGCCAGCAGCAGGACCAGCAGAACGGCCAGAGCCGCGTCGACCAGGCCACCCTGCAGCTCAGCGACGCGCAGGGAAACCTCGCCGCGGCGACGGCGCCGGACACCACGCGCGTCGCCCAGGCGCAGGCCAACGTCGACGCGGCGCGCGCCCAGGTGAGCCGGGCGCAGTCGCTGGTCGACCGGGCCACCCTGACCGCGCCGGTGGCGGGCGTCATCGCCGCCGTCAACGCCCAGGTCGGTGAGGCCGCGGGCGGCAGCAGCGGGTCCGTCGCCACCGCGCCGGGCTCGACCGCGCCGCTGCCCCAGGCCAGCGACAACAACGGCGCGCCCAGCGTCCCCGCCACCAAGGCGTTCGTGGTGCTCTCCACCGGCCCAGGCTTCGACGTCGCCGCACCCTTCGCCGAGGTCGACGCCGCGCGACTCGGCGTCGGCCAGAGGTGCACCGTCACCGTCGACGCGCTGCCCGGACTCTCGCTGCCCTGCCACGTCATCGGCGTCGCGTCGTCGGCGACGGTGATCTCCGGCGTCGTCGACTACTACGCAACCGTTGCACCCGACGGCAGCGACTCGCGGCTCAAGAACGGCATGACCGCCGACGTGCAGGTCACCGTGGACAGCGCCACCGACGTCGTCGCCGTGCCCAGCCAGGCGCTGTACAGCGACAACGGGCAGATGCTCGTCGACGTCTGGTACGAGCAGCACGCGGTGGCCACGCCGGTGAAGATCGGCCGCGTCGGCACCACCCTCACCGAGGTGCTCGCCGGGCTGGGCGACGGCGAGCAGGTGGTCGTCGGCAGCCACACCGCGCTGCGGACGCCGGCGCCGTGATCCGGCTGGAGGCGGTGAGCCGCTCCTTCCCGGTGGGCGACGGCGGCACCGTGCACGCCCTCGTCGACGTCGACCTGCGCATCGCCGCAGGCGACTTCGTCGCCGTGGTGGGTGCGTCGGGATCGGGCAAGTCGACGCTGCTGAATCTGCTCGGCTGCCTCGACCGTCCCAGCAGCGGCCACTGCAGCGTCGACGGCGTCGACACCGCGCAGCTCGACGACGAGGAATTGTCGCGGCTGCGCGGCCGCACCATGGGCTTCGTCTTCCAGGCGTTCCACCTGATTCCCGGGCTCAGCGTGGTCGAGAACGTCGAGCTGCCGCTGCTCTACGCGCGCTGCCCGCGGCGGGAGCGGCGGCGCCGCGCCCTGGAGCTGCTCGCCCAGGTCAACCTGCTGGACCGTGCCGGCCACAGCGTCACCACGCTGTCGGGCGGTGAGCAGCAGCGCGTCGCCATCGCCCGTGCCGTGGCCAACGACCCCGCGGTGGTGCTCGCCGACGAGCCCACCGGCAGCATCGACGCGCAGGCTGCGGCGGCGATCGTCGCGCTGCTGCGCGCGCTCAACCAGGCGGGCCGCACCGTGGTCGTGGTCACCCACAACCCGGCGGTCGCCGCCCATGCCGGCCGCATCGTGCGCATCAGCAACGGCCGGGTCATCAGCACCGAGGCGGCATGAACCTCCTCGACGTCGCCTGGCTGGCGACGCGCGGCCTGCGCGCGCACCCGCTCCGTGCGGCGCTCAACCTCTTCGGCATCGTCATCGGAGTTGCGGCCACAGTTGTCGTCATCGGGCTGGTCCGGGCGGTGTCCAACCAGACCCGGCACGACGTCGAGGGCCTCGGCGCCGACGTGCTGGTGGTCTACCCGTCGTCGGTCTCGTCGTCCGGCGTGCAGCAGGGCTTCGGCACCGGCGACACCCTCACCGCGGCGGACGTCACCGCACTGTCGGGAGGCGCCACCGTGCCCGACGCCAACGCCGCCGTGCCCACCGCGGGCCTGCGCAGCCAGCTCACCTACTGGGATCGCAACTGGCGCACCGACGTGGTGGGCAGCAGCGACCGGTTCGCCGAGGTGCGCGGCTACAGCATCGCCGCCGGCCGCTTCGTCGACGCCGCCGACGTCGCCTCGGCGGCGCCGGTGGTGGTGATCGGCCAGACCGTCGCCGACAACCTCTTCTTCGGCGACGACGCGGTGGGACGCTCGCTGCGCATCGGCACGGTTCCCTACCGCATCGTCGGCGTCTTCGCGCCGCGCGGCGCCAGCGGCACGGTCAACGCCGACGACCTCGCCGTCGTGCCCATCACCAGCATGTGGGACCGGCTGCTGCCCAAGGACAGCCCGCGCATCCAGCAGATCCTGGTGCGGGCGACGTCGGCGAGCGCCGTCGGCGCGGCCAAGCGCGAGGTGGAGCAGCGGTTGCTGCAGCAGCACCACATCGGCAACCCCGTCGACGCCGACTTCCGGGTCACCTCGCAGGACGACCTGGTGGCCAGCACCCATCGCGTCGACAGCCTGCTGGCCTGGATGCTCGCCGTGGTCGCCGCGGTGTCGCTCACCGCCGGCGCGCTGGGCATCGCCAACGTGATGCTCGCCAGCGTCCACGAGCGCACCTACGAGATCGGCGTGCGCCGCGCCTTCGGCGCCACCCGCCGCCACATCGCCGCCCAGTTCCTGCTGGAGGCGCTGGTGCTGGTCGCCGGTGGCGGCGTCGCCGGGGCGCTGCTCGGCGGCGGCGCGGCGCATCTCCTGCCCGACCTGGTCACCGGCATCCCGCCCATCGGCACGCCGCTCCTGGCCATGGGCGGGGCGTTGCTGCTCTCCCTCGGCGTCGGCGTTCTCGCCGGCGTCGCTCCCAGCCTACGCGCGGCCGGACTGCAGCCCGTCCACGCCATCCGGCACTGAACCGACAACCCAAAAAAACTCTCGGAGGGCCCCCCCTGTGAAGCTCGCGCCGCTGCGCCCGCCCGTCTGCATCGAGTGCGCCCGATGAAGATCCTTCTCGCCGGCACGCCGCGCTGCGGCTCGACCTGGGCCGCCAACGTCCTGGGACGCGCCGCCGACACGCGCGCCGTCTTCGAGCCCGACGGACCGATCTCCGACATCCTCGGCACCGTGGTGGCCAGCCGCATCTCCGACTACCCGGTGATGGCTGCCGGCCACGACTCGCGCTGGTACCGGGCAACCTGGGACCTCGCCTTCACCGGCGGCTGGCCGTGGGACCGCAACCAGGCGGCACGCGCGGCGGGACGCCGCCTGGTCAGGGTGCCTCGCGCCGCGCGCGACTGGGGTGTGCTGGCCCTGGCCCACGGCGTCGCCACCCTGCGGCGAAGGCCGGAGAACGTGGTCGTCAAGTCGGTCAACTCCGCGCTGGCACTGGAGTGGATCGCCAACCGCTACCAGCCGTGCATGGTGCTGCTGCGCCGCAACCCGCTCAACGTCGTCTCCAGCTGGCTGCAGCTGGAGATGATGCCGCGGCTGCCGCTGTGGGACGACCCGCGGGTGCGCCAGAGCTACATGGCCCAGCTGGGCATCGCGCCGCCGCGGCCGGACGCCAGCGAGGTGGCCCAGGTGGCCTGGACCGTCGGCCTGCTCTACACCGCGCTGCGCCGCTCCGCGGAACGCCATTCCGATTGGATCGTGGTGTCGCACGACGACCTCTGCCGCGACCCGCGGACTCAGTACACCGCGCTGTACCGCCGGCTGGGGCTGCGCTGGACGGAGGAGACCGACGCCTACCTCGAAGCCAGCGACCGTCCCGGTTTCACGGTGCACGGCGGCCAGGGCAACCTCCATCCCAACGCGGTGACGGGCACCGTCGAGACGGAGAGCCGCCGCACGCAGCAGGCGACCCAGTACCGGCGCCGGCTCAGCGCCGACCAGGTCGACGAGGTGATGTCGGTGCTCGCCGGGTTCTCGCTCGGCGAGTGGGGCGTCCCCGACTGAGACGGGTGCCGACACCATGCGCCTGGCGTTGATCACCTTCGGCTCGGTGGCCCAACCGCGCGGCGGCCTGCAGGTGCGCTCGCGCACCGCGGCGGAGTCGCTGGCGGCGCTTGGCGTCGACGTCGACATCGTCAGCACCCGCGAACCGGCCGGTGCAGCCGCCAGCCTGCCCTTCGCGCGCAGCCTCGCCGTGCCGCGGCGCAAGCCGTGGCGCGGCTTCTCGCCCGGCTTCGCGCGGCTGATCCGCCGCGCGGCGCGGTCGAGCGACGCGCTGGTCGTGGCCAACGCCATGTTCATGCCAGCGGTGGCAGCAACTGGAACGCGGCGGCCGCTGATCTGGGACACCAACGAGTGCCAGACGCTGCACTACCGGCGCCTCGCCCGCACCCCGCGCAACCGGCTGCGGCTCGTGGTGTGGACGCTGCTGGAACGCTGGGCGGCGCGCCGCTGCGTGGTGGCGGTGGCCATCGGCGAGACCGAGGCCGAGGCCTGGCGGCGCATCCATCCCCGGCTGCGCGGCAAGCTGGTCACCATCGACCACGCGCCGCTGGTCGTCTCCGCCGAGGAGCGCGAGGCGCCGCGCGCCCTGCTGGCGGCACGGCTCGGCGCCGACCTCGGGCGGGTGCTGCTCTTCGCCGGCATGATGGGGGCCAAGCACAACGCCGCCGCGGCCCGCTGGCTGCTCGACGTGCTCGCCCCGCGCCTCCCCGGCGACGCCACCCTGGTGATCTGCGGTCCGGGCAGCGAGCGGCTGCAGTGCACCGCCCCGACCCGCGCCCGCGTGGCCTGCCTCGGCGCCGTCGACGACATCGACAGCCTGATCGCCGCCGCCGACCTCTGCCTGGCCCCGCTGGCGTCGGGCGCGGGGGTCAAGACCAAGGTGCTGCACTACCTGTGGCACGGCCGGCGCGTCGCCGGCACCCCGGTGGCCTTCGAGGGCGTCGAGGGCGCCCCGGGGCTGCACGTCGCCGAGCTCGACGCGCTGCCCGCCCTGGTGCTCCGCCTGCTCGGCAGCACCGCCAGCGACGCCGCCGGCACCCGCGCGGCCACCGACACCGCGGGCGCCGCCGCCGACGCCATCCGCACCGCCCAGGCGCGCGCCTGGATCGAGTCCCACCACGGGCGCGAGCGCGTCCGCGAGCAATGGAGGTCCGTGCTGCAGTGGATCCCGTCGAAGCCCTGACCGCGCCGGGCGGCCGGCCCGACCGCATCCTCCTCGTCGGCGTCGCCCGCTCCGGCACCTCCTGGCTAGGCCGGGCGATGGGCCGGGCACCGGGAGTGCGCTACTACCACGAGCCCGACAACGTCGACGCCGAGTCGGCCGCCGCCGGCCGCGCCGGCGCCCGCGGCTTCGGCCCCTATCCGATCGTGCGCGGCGCCGCCGCCGAGGCCGCCTTCGCCCCGCTGTGGGACATGGCCTTCGCCGGCCGGCTCCCCCGCATGCGCGGCTGGAAGCTGCAGGCCAGCCGGGCGGCCCTGCGCCTGCCCCGACCGGTGCGCGACCCGCTGGTGCGGCAGGCGGCCGGCGTGGCCGCGCGGCTGCCCGGCGGGCCGCAGTGCACCGTGGTCAAGTCGATCTACGCCACCTTCTCGGTGGACTGGCTGGTCGCCCGCTACCAGCCTCGCGTGGTGGCCATCCAGCGCAACCCGCTCAACGTGGTGTCGAGCTGGCGGCAGCTCGACATGCCCCTCTTCGACCTGCTCGAGCGCCCGGCCATCCGGGCCCACTGCCGCGACTGCTGGGGCGTCGACGCGTCGCCCGGCGACCTCTCGCCGCTGGGGCGGATCGCCTGGGCGGTGGGGCTGCTCAGCGGCGTCCTCGGCGACGCGGCGGAGCGGCATCCCGAGTGGCTCTTCCTCACCCACGAGGACCTCTGCACCGACCCGGTGGCCAGGTTCCGCGCCGTCTTCGACCGCGTCGGGCTGGCCTGGTCGCCGGAGGTCGAGGAGTTCCTCACCGGCAGCAACCGGCCCGGCGAGGGGTTCGCCGAGGTGCGCGTGGCCAGCGAGCAGCCCGACCGGTGGCGGACCCGGCTCAGCGACGCGGAGGTGGAGGAGGTGGGCGAGGTGCTGCGGCTGTTCCCGCGCCAGGGCTGGCTGCGGGCTCCGGCGGGGCTGGCCGTGTGAGCCGGCGCCCGGTCGGGTCGAGGCGCGAGCGCTGGGCGTTCCTCGCCCACAACCTCGTCGCCGCCCTCGGCACCGGCCTGGCCGGCATCTTCGGGCTGCTGCTCCAGGCGGTGCTCACCCACCGGCTGCGGCCGCTGCCCTACGGGCAGATGCTGGCCGTCTTCACCTTCTTCACCCTGGTCACCCAGCCGGCCGCCGCCTTCAGCCGCATGGTGGCCTGGCAGACCAGCCGCGACCTCGCCGTCGGCGACGGCGCGCCGGCGAGCGGGGCCCTGCTGCGCAGCGCCAACCGGCGGCTGATGGCCGTCGGCACGGTCGTCGGGCTCGGCTTCGCGGCCGCGGCACCGCTGGTCGCCGGGTTCCTCCACGTCCCCGCCGACTTCGTCGCCATCGGGGCGATCTGCGTGCCGTTCACCCTGGCCACGCCAGCGCTGCTGGGGGCGGTGCAGGGGGAGCAGCGCTTCGCCACCTGGGGCGCGCTGGTCGCCGCCACCGCGGGCAGCCGCATCGTCTGCGCCGCCGCCCTGGTGGTGCCCTTCGGGGTGCGCGGCGCCCTGGGCGGGATCAGCCTGGCCTCGATCCTCGTCTACCTCGGCGCCCTGCTCACCGTTCGCGGCCGGCTGCGCGCCGCCGCCGGCGGGGTGGAGTGGCGGCGGCTGGCCCGCTTCCTGGTGGTGTCGATCGCCTCGACGGTGATGGTGTCGATGCTGCTCTTCAGCGACGTGATCATGGTCCAGCACTACTTCTCCGGCCGCCGGGCCGGCGAGTTCGGTGCCATGGCGGTGGCCAGCCGGGCGCTGTTCTTCGCCATGGGGAGCGTCGGCGCGGTGCTCTTCCCCAAGGTGGCGGCGCGCCAGGCCACCCGGCGCAGCACCCTGCCGGTCGTCGCCGCCTCGCTGGGGCTGGCCCTGGGCGGCGGGCTGGTCGGCTGGGTGGCCTTCTCCGTCGGGGCGCACCAGATCCTCGGGCACTTCGCCGGCCACGCCTACGTCGCCGGGTCGAGCTACATCGGCCTCTACGCGCTGAGCATGCCGCTGCTCGCCGGCGCCGCCATGCTGAGCAACACCCAGCAGTCGTTCGACCGCCTGCGCCTGCTCTGGGTGCTGCTGCCGGCGGCGGCGCTCAAGCCGGTGCTGATCGCGCTGTTCCACTCCTCGCTGCAGGCGGTGGTGGTGGCCAGCGACGTCGCCGCCGCGGTGGCGCTGCTGGCCCTGGCGGTGCTCTATGTCATCGAGGAGCGCCCCGGCGCGCTGTCGCCGCGGACCCTCGCGGCCGCCCGAGCCCGCCTCGCCGAGCGCCTGCGCCTGGCCGCGCCGCGCTGGCGGGTGGCCGGCGGGCTGGCCGCGCTCGGCGTGCTGCTCCGCCACGCCTGGCTGACCACCACGCCGCTCAGCTCGGGCGACTGGAGCTGGCCGGACACGCAGCGGCTGGCCGCCTTCTGGCCCTGGGGCTCGATCTGGGATTCCACCGTCGGCCTGGGCGGCCAGAACCGCTTCCTCGACGCCTTCCGCTTCCCGCTGCAGTCGCTGAGCGGGATGCTGGCCCAGCTCGGCGTGGGCTGGAGCTGGTCGGAGAAGCTGTTCTACTTCGTGCCCTACGCGGTGCTGCTGCCGCTGGCCGGCTGGCTCTTCGCCCGCGAGGTGATGGGCCGCACCCGCTGGGCCCTGCTCGCCCCGCTGATCCTGCTGGGCAACACCTATTTCCTCCAGGAAGGGAGCGGTGAGGTGCCCCTGGCCCTGGCCGAGGTCACCGCGGTGCTGGCGCTGGTCGCCTTCCTGCGCGCCATGCGCCGCCACGAGCTGGGCTGGGCGCTGGCCTGCGGGCTGCTGCTCGGCGCCACCGCCGCCTTCGACGTCCGCGGCGCCTACCTGGCGGTGCTGCTGGCGGGGCTCTGCCTGCTCGTCCTCAGCGTCGCCGAGCGGGCGCCGCGCCTGGTGCTGCGGCGGGTGCTGCTGCTCGGCGTGGCCCTGGCCTGCTTCGGCGTCACCCAGCTCTTCTGGATCGTGCCGCTGCTCACCTACCACGGCAACCCCGGCTTCCCGGTGCCCCAGGAGCCCGACTTCAACATCCTCACCCTGGGCCACGGCATCGCCGGGGTGGGCACCTCGTGGACGGCGGGGACGCCGGCGACCCTGGTGCAGACGCCGCTCGATCCCCTCTTCATGGTGGTGCCGCTGGTCGCGCTGGCGCCGCTGCTGGCCCGGCGGCTGCGGCCGGAGGTGGTCTGGCTGGCCCTGGTGGCGGTGCTCTTCGCCTTCTTCGCCAAGACCGACACCCCGCCGCTGGGCGGGCTCTACGACTGGATGTACCTGCACGTGCCCGGCTGGAAGCTGTTCCGCGAGGGGTCGAAGTTCCTCTTCTGCGTGGTCGTCGCCGAAGCGGTGCTGGTGCCGGTGGCGCTGCGCCTGGCGGTGGAGCGGGCGTCGCAGGTCGGGCCGCGGCTGGCGGGGGCGCTGCGGAGCGGCGCGGCGTTCGCCGGGGTGGCCGTGCTGGCCCTGAGCGCCTGGTCGACCGGGGTGCTGGAGGCGGGGAGCCTGGCCTCGACCACGGCGCCGACCCCGCTGCCCGCCTCCTTCGCCCGGCTCTCGCAGCTGCTCGCCGCCGACGGCCGGCCCGGGGCGGTGGCCTACTTCGGGCAGCCGGTGATCGCCGCCGGCGGCGCCAACCACCGCTTCCTGGTCGCCTCGGCGACGCACCCCGCGGTCAACCTCACCGGCAGCTTCAACGACACCCGGGCCAACCGGCGCGACCCCTTCCAGTCCTACTGCCTCGACCAGGTGCTGCCCTACTGCTACGTCGATCCCCAGCTGCTGCCATACCTGCTCGACATGGCCGAGGTGGGGTGGGTGGTCGCGCCGGCGGGGCGGGCCGCCGGGTCGCTGCCCACCGGCGTGACCCGGGGCTGGCTGCAGCGCAGCGTCAGCGCCGTCCTGGGCGCGCCGACCCGGCTTGGTTCGGGTGAGACGGCGCTCGTCGCCTGGCGGGTGCCCCTGCACGCTGCGGCGGTCTCCGCGTATCCCGCCGTGGCGCTGGTCGACTCGGGGCCCTGGTCGACGCTCGCGGTTCTGCCTGCGCTGCGCGCCATGGGCGTGCCGGCCGCCTACCGGCAGACCTTCGACTCGACGCTCCATCCCGCCGCGCCGGCCGGGCTGCCCGACAGTGTCACCGTGCTGCCCGCGACGGGCGGGGGCTGCGCCAGCACGCGCCGGGTCCGCGCGGGGGTGATGGCGGAGAGCACCGCGGCGAGCCTGGCGGTGAGCGTCGCCGGCGCGCCGCGCACGCTGCCGCTGCTCAGCGCGGCGCGGGCGTTGCCGGGCTGGGGCGTCTACGGTCCGGTCGACGTCGGGGCCGGCGTCACCGCCCTGGGCGCTGCGGGGGGCGTGGCACTGGGGCCCTGCGTCGAGTGGTCGCCGCTGGCGGCCTCCTTGCTGGGGGGCGCGTTGGCGCCGACAACCGTGGGTGAGGTGCACACCGCGTCGGGGGGCGAGGTGGTGGCGGCGACGCTGAGCGGGGCGCGCCCGGCGTGGGTGGAACTGCGCCGCCCCTACGACCCCGGCTGGCGGCTGGGGGGCCAGCGGCCCACCGCGGTGGGGGACGGCGTGTTCACCCTCTACCACCCCCGGGTCGTGGCGGCGGGGGGACGGCTCACCTTCCAGTTCTCCACCCTGCCGTGGGAGCGGGTCGGGCAGGTGGCCAGCGCTCTCCTGGTGCTGCTGGCGGTGGTGGTGATGGTGCGCCGGCTGTGGTGGCGGCGGCGGGAGGCGTCGGCGGCGCCGCTGGCCCTGGACCCGCCGCTGCTGGAGAGCCCTGTCGCCGGGCGGGTGGCCGCCGCCGGGCTGCTGCTGCTCGTGTTCTCCTCCCTTGCCGTGGGGGTGGAGTGGGTCGGCCTGCCCTCGGGGCTGGCCGGGATCCAGCTCGCCGCCGACCCCTACGGGCTGGACGTGGGCTTCGGCGCCGCCGCCCTGGCCGTGCTCGGGCTCTCGATCCTGGTCCGCTGTGCCGCCCGGCTGATCTCGGGGCGGGCGCCCGCGGGCATCCCCGTCCGCGGGCGGCGCTGGCCGCGACCGGTGCGCCGGCCCGCCGCCGCCCTGCTCGCGCTTCTCTCCCTGCTGGTGCTCACCTCCTGCGGCAGCTCGACGGTCGACGCCCTCAACCAGCTGGCCGACGCCGAGCAGGCCGGCCAGGAGGCGCCCGCGCTCCAGGTGGGCAGCTCGCTCGACGACGCCCGGCTGCAGCGGGCGGTGCGCGACGCGCAGCGCTGCGTCGCCGACTACACCGCCGCGCTGGCCACCTTCACCGACCTCGCATCGGCGTACGCGGGCCGCGCCGCCTGCTACCTCGGCGGCGGTGGCGACGCCCCGGCGGCGGTGCACGACTTCACCCAGGCGCTGGCGCTCCGCCCCGACGACCCCGATCTCTTCCTGGGCCGCGCCGCCGCCGACCGGAGCAGCGGCAACGTCGCCGCCGCGGCCGCCGACTACCGGACCGCCGCCACCGTGCCCACCGCCGCGCCCGACCGCGTCCTCGGCGCGGTGGACGGGCTGCTCAACCTCGACCGCGACGCCGACGCCCTCGCGGTGCTGGCCACCGGCACGTCGCGCTACCCGCAGTCCTCGACGCTGCACCTCGCCGCCGCCGACATCGCGGTGTACCGCGGCGACGACGCGCGCGCCGCCGCGGAGCTGGAGATGGCGTCGAAGCTGGCCACAACTCCGGGCCAGCACGCCGCGGTGTCCGCGCGCGCCTGCCATGTCGACGTGCTGCAGCACCGCGACGCCGCCGCGCTCGACGACTGCAGCCGTGCGGCGCAGGCCGGCGACGACCGCGCCGGCGCCTACGACGACCGCGCCACCGCCGAGCTGGCGCTCGGCAATCCGGGTGCGGCGCTGCTCGACCTCGACCGCGCCATCGGTGCCTACACCGGCAGGGTCGGGCCGGACGCGCAGCCCAGCGGCGTGCACGGGTTCGGCCTGGCGGTGCTCGAGGAGGCGAAGGGCTGGACGCTGGTCGAGCTGCACCGCTCGGGC
Source organism: uncultured Actinomycetes bacterium (assembly GCA_964499205.1). GTDB lineage: Bacteria > Chloroflexota > Dormibacteria > Aeolococcales > Aeolococcaceae > DASRDZ01. The sequence goes on from CAZCJX010000024.1 coordinate 18,118, forward strand.
GAGGCGGTGGCGGCATTCCGTCGCGCCGCAGCGTCGCTGCCGTCGACCGCGCCGGACCGGCGGGCGCGGCTCAAGGCCGACATCGCCACCGCGCTGACCGACTGAGTCAGCTGCTGCTGACGTCGAGCTGCGCCCCCGCGGCGGGATGGCGCGCCAGCGCGCCGTAGCGGCAGTGCACCAGGTGCACCTGGGCGACCTGCACCGGGCGCAGCGTGATGGTGCCGTCGCCGAGGTCGCAGTCCCGCATCACCAGGTTGGTGACGTCACCGACGGCGACGCTCTCGCCGCTCCCGGTCAGCCGCTCGCCGACGATGGTGACGTCGGCGGCGACGCGGCCGGGCGCCGGGTGGGCCACCAGGCCGATCTTGCCGCCCTGGCCCGAGCTGGTGAAGTTGGTGATGGTGATCGCCGCGGCCGGCGGGGTGATCCAGAAGCCGTTGCGAGCGCCGCACTGCTGCTGTCCTGGGGTGTAGGTGTAGTCGGACACCTGGGTGGTGCGGTCGACATAGAGCGCCAGCCGCGACCCGGTGTGGGTGACGCTGCTGATGCTGCCGTTCTCCTGGAAGCTCCAGGAGAAGCCGTCGTCGCAGAGCCGGTCGTTGAGGTCGAGCCCGCGCACCGTGTTGCCGGTGTTGTACGCGGGCGAGTCGGGACTCGCTCCCTGCGGGCCGGCGTAGTACAGAGCGAAGTGGCGCGATCCGCCGAGGACGCGGCTGGCCAGCAGTGAGGTGTGGTCGGCGACCACGAAGATGGCGGCGCCGCCGTCGTTGCTCTGGGTGTCGAGGGTGAGGCTCTCGACCACGGTGCCGCTGGCGCGCACGCTCAGCAATCCCTTGTCGGCAACGCCCTCCACCAGCGTGGTGCTGTCGCGGCCCGCGCCCATGATGACGATCGGCACCGAGCCGTCGACCACCAGCGACGCGGGGCGCGCGGTGTGCTGCTGCGTGAACAGGTAGCGCCCCGAGGGCACGTACACCGTGCCGCCGCCGCTGGCCTGCTGCGCCGCGGCGATCGCCTGCACGAACGCGGTGGTGTTGTCGGACCGCCCGTCGCCGTGCGCGCCGTAGCGGGTGACGTCGAACACCGGGCCGCGCGCCGGCAGCGTGGCCAGCGCTCCCGTTCCCGTTCCCGGCAGGCCGCCGCTCTGCGTCGCCGGTGCGCCGCTCGGCGATGACGACGAGGAGGCCGGGGATCCCGAGCCCGAGCAGGCGCTCACGGCGAGCGCGGCGACGATCGCGACCAGGGTGATGCGCACCTTCACTGCGCGCGCATTGTCGCAAGCCGCCCGGGGTGTTCGCCTGAGATGCCGCTGAGTTCGTCGACGCGTTTTGCTCAGCAGGGATAGCCGCTGAGCGTCGTCTGGCCGGCGAAGGTGATCGCGCTGCTGTTGCTGAACCACTTGCGGCTCGGGCAGTTCTGGTACGTGCCCTCGCCAATTGTGACGACGACGGGAATGTTGTGGTCGTCGTAGAAGCTGTACTGCTGCGGGCTCTGCGCGGGCCAGGTGTCACCGAGGAAGCTGACTCCGCTGACCGTGGTCGAGGTGCCCGACGCGAAGCGCACCATGGGGATGCTGCAGTTGCTCACCGTGATCGACGACGCGGCGACCGAGGGGTTGATGCGCAGCGTGTCCCCGGTGCCGAAGCTGCACACGGAGTTGAGCGCGCGGATGGTCAGCCCGGAGACGTCGCCGACCTCGAGATGCTGCCCGCTGCCGGTGAGCCGGTAGTCGTTGAGCACGATGTTGCTGTTCGGCGACGACCCCGGACCGATCACGCCGCCGGCGCCCGAGCTGGTGAAGCCGGTGATGGTGATGTTGCTCGACGGAGCGGTGATGTAGAAGCCCTGCTTGGAACCGCCGCAGGTCTGCGAGCCGGGCGTGTAGCTGTAGTTGGTGACGGTGACCGCGCGGTCGATGTAGAGCGCCAGTCGCGAGCCGGTGTGCTGCACGTTGCTGATGGTGGCGTTGGCCTGGAAGGAGAAGGAGAAGCTGTCGTCGCAGATGCTGTCGACCAGCACCAGGTCGTCGACGATGTTGCCGGTGTTGTAGAGCGGGGTGGCGCGGCTGGCTCCGGCGGGGCCGGGGAAGTAGATCGGGAAGTAGCCGCTGGCGACGCTGCCGTGCAGCACCCGGAGGTGGCGGAAGGTGCCGTTGTTGGCGGTGCTCCCCAACGACGTGCCCGCGTTGTACGTCGCGGTGTCGAGGGTGAGGTTCTCCACCGTGCTGCCGTCCACGGAGACGCCCAGCAGGCTCTTCACCGGGCAGCCCGGCCCGGGCAGGTTGCCACCACCCGGACACGTCGCGGTGTTGGCCGTCCCCACGTGCTCGACCAGCCGCGTGCTGTCGCGCCCCGCGCCGTTGAGGATCACCGGGTTGGGACCGCTCACCTGCAGCGTGGGATTGCCGCTGCCCGTGTCGGCGATGGCGTAGGTGCCGGCGGGGAAGTACACCGTGTTGGGCCCGCTGCTCGCCGCGCACGCGGCGATGGCGGCGCGTACCGCGCTCGTCGAGTCGCGGCTGCCGCCGGGGTCGGCGCCGTACGCGGTGACGTCACACGTCCTGGTGCCCGTTGTCGCAGCGCTCGAGGTGGTGGCTGCCGTCGTCGCGCTCGTCGTGCTCGTCGCGCTCGTCGTCGTCGCGGTGCTGGTCGCGGTGCTGCTCGACGCCGACGTGCTGCCAGCACTCGCCGTGGTCGCGCCCGCAGTCGACGTCGACGCCACCGCGGCGGTGCCCGTCGTGGTCGTGGTGCCGTGAGCCGCGGCAGCACTGGCCAGCGTGGCCTGCCCGCCGCCATACCCCAGCAGTCCCGCCAGCGCAACGCCGGCGACCATGCGCACATGCCGCAGTGTGAAGCCCGATTCCATGGCGGGCATGCTCCGGCGCCAACGCCCGCATCCCTCCCGATGAACCTGCTCTGAACCGGTAACGGCGGCATGACCGAATCCCGACATGCCGGGTGGCGCTGCCCCGCCGCCACGACCAGTGCAGCCGGACCTCGGTTAAGACCAGTCCCCATGGCGTCCGCTTACGGTCCCGCACAGGGCGGATGCTTCCCGGTGCAAATGAGGGAGAGCCCAGTCAACGCGGCGCTAAACGCCGACCGGCGCCGCCGCTTCCTCGACCGTGAGCTCGCCGCTTCGGTAGATATTCCGGGCACGAGACCCATCCTTGCTGTCCGACCGACTATGGGAGCCCAGGAGGAGCACGTCTCGGCGTGGCGGTCCATGTCTGCGAACTCACGGCCACAGTGGACGGCGGACGTTGCTGGCGGCAAATGGGTTTGACATCCCTTGACGGACCAGCCAAAATCCTCGCAACGAGGCGAACGTCGCCTCGCCATGGAGAGGGTGATGTGGCAGTGAAGCCACCGAGTGGGGAGGCTGCAGAGGGATAACTCTCACTGCGGCCTGTGCTGCTGATCGACTAACTACGTAATCGGCCCGACCTGATGACACAGGCCGGGCCGACGATCGGAACCAGCGCGTCGCTTGACCACAGCGCTTTGAGAAACCGTGGGCGGCGCGCGCCTTCGTCCAGGAGGGAATCATGCGCCACGCGTCGTGGAAAAATCCAGTGCGGGAGCGAGACGAGGCGGCTCGCCACACGGATCGTTCAGCGAGAACCAGGCAGACCGCCCGTCTGCTGTTGGTCAGCGCCGCCATCGCCGCGGTAGCGGCTCAGTCCGCAGCCGGCGCCGGCAAGGCGCTCGTCTCCTTGCTCTTTCCTACGCCGGCAAGCGCGGCAACGCGAGACACCCATGACCTCCCGCCGATCTCGTCCGCCAAGCACGCGCCTCGCCCGCTCGACATCCCCAAGGGCGACTTCCGCAATCTCCCGCCACCCAAGGGAGCACAGGGTTCAACCTCGGCGCCAGCCAGCGGCCCGGTGGTCACCCAGAACACATCGCCGGCGCCCATCGACTACAGCAAGTCCACTGTGGAGAGTCGCACGGCGCGGACCGATGTCTATCGCAACCCGGACGGCACCCACACGGCCGTCCTGCACGGCTACGACGCGAACTTCAAAGACGGCGCTGGCGACTGGCAACCGTTCGACACCACGCTCACCGTGGCGGACAGCAGCCACCACCGCGTCACGTCCAGCCCGATCGGGATCACCTTCGCCGACGATGCCGGCGCCCCCTCGCTGGTGGCGCTCGCCGGCAGCGCGTGGTCGCTAAGCTTCGGCGTCGAGGGCGCCGCCAGCGGCCATGCGGGCAGCGTCCACGGCAACCAGGAGCGCTACGCCACCGTGGCGCCCGGCGCCGACCTCAACCTCATTGCGACCGACCAGGGTGTCAAGGCGAACCTCGTCCTCAACCAGGCGCCGCCCGGCACCGCGACGCCGCACTGGCGGTTTCCGTTGCACCTCGCCGGCCTCACCGCCGTGGACAACCGGGACGGCACGGTCAGCTTCAAGTCGGCCGATGGGGCCACGGTGCTGACCCTCGCCCGCGGGGTTGCGTACGACAACAGCGCGGACTCTGCCTCGGGACTGCCAGCCTCGACGCCAGTCACGACGCAACTCATCGGCCAAGGGGCCGCCATGGTTCTCGACGTCTCTGTTGACCGGGGCTGGCTCGGCGCCACGCAGCGCGTCTACCCCGTGACCATCGACCCGACCTTCAACGCGGGCAACGATAGCACCGTGTGGGACGCCTATGTCGACAGCGCTACCCCCAACACCACCTACGACGGCGCAGGCCAGTTCGACTCGGGCCTGCAGAAGTACGTCGACCGGATCGGCTACCCGGTGTACCCCTCGGACCAGGACTACAGCTACCTCCAGTGGGACCTATCGCCCATCAACGGCAAGCACATCCTGGGCGGCCAGTTTCGCGGGTACTTCTTCAGTGGAAGCGGTGAGTTCGACATGTGGCGGGTCGCGAACCCCTGGAACTCCACCAACGTCACATGGAACAACAAGCCGAACCACACTGCGGACCGCGTCCAGATCACGACGGCGACCACGGGCACGTGGACGAATGTGGATATCACAAGTTGGGTGATCAACTGGGCAGGCGGTGCCTGGCCCGAGTACGGGGTCTCGATGGACACGGCGGGGACCAACAACTTCTGGAAGATGGCGTCATCCGAGGACGACACTTCCATCCGTCCCATCCTCGTCATCAGCTACAACACGCCGCCCCCGGCCTCGAATCCCGTGTCTCCGACCGGGAATCCGACCCTCACCACTGCCTCGCCGACGCTGACCACCACGCCGGTGACAGACCCCGACGCGGGCCAGACCGTGTCATACGACTTCCGCATCGCCACAGGGAGCGACGCAGAGACAGGCGCCGTCTTCAACTCCGGCTGGATCACCAGCACGTCGTACACCGTCCCGGCGGGCTTCCTTCAGGACGGAGCGACCTACTACTGGAAGGTCTGGACCTCCGATGGCACGGACGTCACCAGCTCAGCACCGAGCGGGAGCTTCACCGTCAACCTCCGCTTGGGCGACCAGCCCTCCAATCCTTTCGATAGTGCGGGACCGGTTGACGTCAACCTGGCAACGGGCAACCTGGAGGTCAAGGCAAGCTCGCCGAGCATCAAGGCGCTGGGCGGCGACATCGGCCTGTCGTACACGTACAACTCGCAGGCCCAGCCGGAATATGGCCTGCGCGGCAGCTACTGGGGCAACTGCTCCATGCCAAGCCCCTCGATGCCGCCGTCGAGCCAACCATGGGGACAGCGGCTCGACACCACCACCAGCTTCAATTGGAACGGGGGTTCCCCGATTCCCTATGTCCCCGGCACCAACTGGTGTGCGCGCTGGACCGGATACATCACTGTCCCCTACGCGTCAACCGACAGCAACACCAACTGGTTTATCGGCGCTGACTCGGACGATGGCGTGCGGGTGTGGGTCGGCGGGAACCTGGTGCTCGATCGTTGGTACGACCAGTCCAACAGCTATCCCAATGACTTCATCGGCAGCACGGGCTTCAGCACGACCGCGGCCAACCAGACGCTGCCCATCACTGTCGACTACTACCAGCACGGCGGCGGCTCCTTCCTCACCCTCAAAGTCCAGGGCATCGTCAACTCGTGGCTGCCGGTGTCCTGGCTCTCGCCGACACCGCCAGCGATGGCCCAGGGATGGAGCTTGACAGGCGGCGACAATCAGATGCTCGCCTACACCTCGGCGACCATCACGCCGCAGGACGTCATCCTCAACTCGCCGGATGGCGATGAGCACGAGTACGTCCAGACCAGCTCCGGCTCCGGCAATGCCAACGCCTGGACACCCATGGCCGACGGCGACGCCGTGCTCACACAGGACGCCTCCGGGAATTTTGTCGTCCACGGAGAGGACGGCATCGTCTACACCTTCAACTCACTGGGCAAGCTGACCTCAGCTGTCACCGCGGTGGACGATGTGCATCCCGCGGCGGCGCAGTTCTCCTGGAACAGCACGACCGACAGGCTCGACTCGGTCACCGATCCGGTCAGCGGACGGAGTATCCGGCTCACCTACCAGACCGATCCGCACTCGTCGCCGCCCCCGAACCCGACCTGTCCGACGGCGAGTGGCTTCGACTCGAATGCCCCGACCGGAGAGCTATGTCTGATCCGCTACCCCGACGGCACGCAGACGAACCTCTACTACCTCAACGGCAACCTCGCCCGAATCGAGAACTGGTGGAGCTCGGGCAACCAGAGCAATACAGAGATCACCGACTTCGGGTACGACTCCAGTGGCCGTGTCGTTCGGGTCCGCACGCCGCTCGCGGCCGATGAGGTTGCCGCCGGACTACGCAGTGACGACGACAGCGTCCGCACGGTGATCGCATACGACGGCGCCGGACGAGTGGCCAGCGTGACACTGCCCGCACCCGCCGCCTCGACTGATCCACACCCGCAGGACTCCTACTCGTACAACTCGGCGACGCAGACCGACGTCCACGTTGCCGGGATGACGGAACCCAACGGGTATGCGCGACGCGTGAATTTCAACGCGGCTGGTCAGATCACGAGTGACCTCGACACCGCCGGCAACGCGACGACGACAACGTGGGACAGTGGCGACCGCAGGCTGACCACGATCGATCCGGCCGGGTTGGAGACCACGACGGTCTACGACACCGAGCACCGGCCGACGGATCAGTACGGACCCGCTCCAAGCTCCTGCTTCAGTGGTCAGGTGCCCACAGGCAGTTGCACCAACCCCGCGGTGCCACACGCCACGATAGCATACGACGAGGGCATTTACGGCCTCGCCGCTCTCTACTACGCGAACACTCAGTTGCCCAGCGGCGCTCCCAGCTCCCACGGGACGGGGGTGCAAGACTCCAGCGGCCAAGTGAACGCCAACTGGAACACGACGCCGCCACCGGGCCTGACAGGACTGACGAATTGGTCGGCCCGCTTCACCGGCGAAATCCTCCTTCCCTCGACCGGAACGTACACGTTCTGGACGGATAGCGACGATGGGTCGCGGCTCTTTATCGACGACCGCTTGGTCGTGGACTACTGGTCCGATCATCCCATGTCGATGTCGGCGGCCGGAACATTCACCAACTCGACGGCCAACAGCCGCCACCGCATCCGCCTCGACTACTACCAGGACCAGGGAGGAGCCGGTCTCCAGCTCTACTGGCAGCCTCCGGGGGGCGCGCAGGCTCTCGTCCCCGGCTCCGATCTCTTTCCCCGCTACGGGCTGACGACGTCACACGTCGACGCTGACGGCAAGAAGACGTCGACGCAATACGCCTCGCCGGAGCTGAGCCTGCCCACGGCACAGATCAGCGACCCTCAGGGCATCGCTCTGACATCCACGACCACGTATGAGACGGTCGGTAGCGGGTACCTTCGCGAGCTCCAGCACACCCTACCGAAGGGATCGGCCACAACGGTCGCGTCCAGCTACTACACCTCGTCCGACAGCGCTCCATCGAACCAGTGCGGCGGCGGCGTCTCCGTCGGCCTGCTGAAGCAGGAGACCGGCGCCGCCCCGGCGAGCGGGTCAGCGATCCAGCACCAGTACGTCTACGACGGCCGTGGTCGCATCCTCGGGCTGCAGGTCGTGGGCGATAGCCATTGGACCTGCACGGCTTACGACGCCCGTGGTCGAGTCAGCTCAACCACGGACTCTCACGGCGTCACCTCGAGCTACGACTACTCGACACCGGGCACGGTGACGACGCACTACACGGACAGCGACGGGGCCGCCCGTTCCACGAAGTCGACGGTCGACCTGAACGGCGACCAGGTCAGCTACGTCGATGAAGCGGGCATGACCACGACGACGACGTTTGACCAGGCTGGACGCAAAACGGCCACCTACCGGCAGTTCTACGGTCAGAGCAACCTACAGCTCGGTGCCTGGAACTACAACTCGGTCGGCCAGCTCTCTTCGCAGACGGACTACTCGTCCGGCTCGGCCAGGGTCACGACGTTCGGCTACGACTCGGCCGGGCGCCTCCTGACCGAGACGCTCCCCAACGGTGTAGTCACCACCAAGACGTACGATCCGAATCGCGGCGCGGTGTCCGGTCTCTCCAATAAGCTCGGCGGCACGGAACTCTCGCCTTGGACGTACACGTACAGTGGGGCGGGGCGCATCATTCAGGAAGTCACGACCAATCGGACCCGGTCCTTCACCTACGACAGCGTCGGGCGCCTGTCGCGGACCGTCGAGGGCGGCACCACCCGCAACTACTCCTACGACGCCGACAGCAACCGCTGCTCGACAACGACGAGTTGTGACAGCTCGTGGACGTATGACAACGCGGATCGTCTCACCACCTCCCCCGCATCGGCCAACGACGTATACGACGCGCATGGGAACCTGACCACGGCCGTCCTTGGGCAGGCCCAGGTGACCAACACCAAGGCCGGCACTGTGGCTCCGGGTTCACCGCAGACGCGCACCAGCTACCTCGCCGCGGGGAACACCTACACGGCATCCGTTGACTGGCAGCCCTCGTCGGTTGATTGGGTCATCAACGACTCCGTGAATGCGCTGTCCACCAAGGACTATGCACTGCCCGTCTCCGCCTCTGGGAGCATTTCAGCAACGCTGACGTGGAGTTTCACCGCTCCCACTGTGCCCAACCTCGATCTTTTCCTCTTGGACCCGAACGGGAATCAGGTGTCATCAGGGACGTCGCTCACCAACGACTGGGAGTCCGTCAGTTGGAACGCGACCGGCATCACCTATCCGACCTCTCAGACGTACACACTCCGCGTCAAGGCCAACGACGTCGGATCGTCATTTACTCTGCAGTACCACATCCCGATCACCACTCAAATGAGCCTTGTACTCAAGGACAACGCCGGACATTCCGTGGCTCAGCCCGTTAACGCCTCTGCCAAGCCGTTGTCGCTCAGCTATCCGGTGCCGACCGGCCAGAGCGGCTACTACACGCTGCAATGGGTGCCCGCCAACTACTCCAACGCCCATCCTACTTCGTACACAGAGACGGACAACTTCCCGCCAACGGAGACGCTGCGGTACGACGGCAACGACCATGCCACATACATGAGTGACGGGACGACGGAGACCTTGAACACCTTGGCTCCGTCGGGCCGGGTGCTGCGGCGGGTGGTGAAGGTGAACGGGACCTCGACGGAGGACACCACCTTCGACTATGCAGGCGAAGGCGACTCCCCGACAGAGAGCGTCCCAACCGGCGGCTCGATCGTCACCACGTACGTGAGCGGTCCCGACGGCCTTCTGCTCAGCGACACAGGTGGTCAGCCGTCCTACTCGGTTCTCGACCTCCACGGCGATGTGGTGGGTACCACCTCGGCATCGGGTAGCTTCACGGCGAACCCCACCACCGACGAATTCGGCGTCGGCCAGCAGCCCTCCAGCCACCTTGGCTGGCTGGGCGGGAAAGAGCGCTTTACGGTGGGCGGCGGCGTTGCCCTGGTCCAGATGGGTGTCCGCCTCTATTCACCGGCGCTCGGTCGCTTCCTCCAGGTCGATCCGGTGGAGGGTGGATCGGCGAACGATTACGACTACGTCGATCAGGACCCGGTGAACGGTTTTGATCTCGGGGGAACGTGCGGTGGCTGCTCGATGAGTCCGGACGCACAGCATTGCGCTCGCGGCGGCAACTACGGAGGCGATACCTGGATCTACTGCGGGAACAACGACGTCCATGGCCTGCACACCGACATCTGGGCTCCGAAGCATCACTTGAGGCTGTGGTCGCGAGTAGGAGCACTCGCGCGGATGGGATGGCATGCGTTGGGCGCCTTCACCCATTACGTCTGGGACCATTTCCACAACGAACTCATCGCGTGTGGTATGAGTGGTTCTCTGGGTGCCGCCGCCGGTGGCGTGGCCGGCGGCGTCGGCGCGATTCCCGGTTTCTTGGGAGGCTGCCTTGGAGGGGCCGCGACTGCTGCCATCGGTGATCTGTGGGGTCCTCGTCACGGGAGCTTGGCCCGGCAGGTCGGATGGTGGCGAAACATGACGAAGTTCTTCCCATGGTGAAGGTATGAACGAATCTCAGGAGGCCGTGTGGATTACCGCAGAGTCGCATCCCATCGAAACTCTGATGAAGGTAATCGAGCTCGACCTGCGGGGGCGAGTGGTCGATCACACGGCCGAGCGGGTGAACGCAAAGTTGGGTTCGCCCATGTGGTACCGGTTGCTCGGCGCCTATATGGCGGTCGGCCGACGGCAGTACCCGTTGGCACTGACGTTAAAGGCATCGCCACAGGGCGACGGCAGGTGGAGGATCGACGCGCGCATTGAAGATATGGCGGGACACTACGTTGTCAGGGTGCCACGGCACGAGCAGGCATTTCGGGAACGAACAGACGCAACATTCACGCTGCTTCGGCGCGCCCTGAGGAGCGACCTAGCGACGGAAGGGTGAGCACCTGAGTGGTCCCGAATCGGGGGCGTGTCGGGTCAAAGCCGGCACGCTCCCCGAATCCTAGGGGGCGAGAAGGCCGAAATCAAATGGACACGAACCGTCCGGCCTGGTCGGGGCGACGGAACTCGATCGGTGGTGCCATCTTCTTCGTGGCCGTGAGCACGGTGAGGCTGCTGGCATCCGTCAGTCGGCACCTCGGCAAGTAAAGGGGACGCTGATGATCAACCTACGGTTCGGCGCACCACGACAGTGGGTTGTGGTCTTCACGGCCGCGTTGCTTGCGGCGTGTAGCGGTGGGCGCAGTGGCTCGTCGGCAACCACCACACCGGAGCCGTCCCGGACTCCAGACGGGGCCAATCTGGTGCGCACCTATGCGGCGATGCTGTCCAGAGACCTCGGCACCCTGCAGCCGGTTGACACGGCATGTGGCGGGAGCCCCGAGGCGTGCCGAGCTGCTCTGGACCAAGCGGCCGTGGTCGCTGCCAAGGTGGAGGAGGACCTTCAACACACGAGCGCAGAGCCGGACGCTATCCAGAAGCCCGTTGAGGACGTGAGGGCGGCGGTCCAGTTCGTCGTCTCTATCGACCGCGCCTTCGATGCGGGCACCATGTCCGCGTCGGAGGCTGTGGGCGCTTACATGGCCGAGTTCAACACTCTGGAGCAGGCACTCCACCAAGTCCAGGCCGCTCGTTGAAAGCGTGGAGGGCCGCGGGTGTTGGTGACACTGCCCGGCCCCGTGTTCCTTTGCGATCGTGGCGGCATAACGCGAATACTCGATCTACTCCGAGAAGAGCCGCGCGGCGTCGCTGGCTACCAGAGGTGTTGAGGCCGGGGGCTGACGCCCGCCATATGGGACCGTGCCCCGTTCTGCAGGGTCCAGCCATGTATGCAAGGGGCTTCGCCGGGGCGCAGTGCCATCGCCGTGGCGCAGGCTCAGGACACGAAGGACAGGTACTCGTGCACCGAGCGCACCGCGGCAGAGCCCTCGCCGACGGCGGCGGCGACGCGCTTGGTGGAGCCGGCGCGCACGT
>CAZCJX010000025.1:0-29946 GCA_964499205.1 uncultured Actinomycetes bacterium
ACCGCGTCCCGCCGCGGCGCGCGCGGCGGCGCCGGTGGCGGCGGCGGCCGCCGCCGAGCCGGTGGTCGAGCCGGTGGGGGAGGAGCCCGCCGTCGCGGTGGCCGAGGTGCCGCAGCTTGACGAGCCGGAGACCTGGGATGCCGAGCCCGCGGGCGACGGCGAGCTCGGTGAGCCGCACGGGGAGAAGGATCTGGCCGCGCCGCGAGGCGACGAAGCCCTCGCTGCGCCGGAGGTTGTGGGGGAGGTTGGCACTGCGCCGGAAGCGGTTGGCGCTGCGCCGGAGGGGGTTGGCGCTGCGCCGGATTCCGGTCCACCGCCGCGCCGGTTCCCCGGTGTCTCCGGCCGGCGCCACACCACAGCCGTCCCCCCGCCCCCTCCCGTGGCGGCCGAGCCCCCTGCGCAACCGGAGGTGCTCGCCGCACCGTCCACCCCGGCCCGGCTGCCGGGCATCTCCGGCCGCCGCCGCCCGCGGGGCGCCGACGACATGCCGCCGCCGCAGAGCACCACGCCGGCGCGCCGCCGCATGCCGGGAGGCGTCACCCGCCGCATCACCGCGCCACCCGCCGGACCGCCCGCCGCCCAACCGTCGGCGCCATCCGCCAGACGGCCTGGCACCACACCGCCGGCAGCCGCACCTCCCCAGCCGTCCGCGCCGTCCTCGCAGCCGTCCGCGCCGTCCTCGCAGCAGTCCGCGCCGCGTCCCCAGCCGCCCGCCCCGCGTCCGCACCGCCCCGAAGCACCGCAGCACCTCACCGACACACCCCGGCAACCGCGACGCAGCGGCCCCCCGCACGAGGCCCAGCAACCCCCACGCCCACCCGACGCGCCGCGCTCCCGCCGCCGCCGCCCACCGCCCTGGGTGCGCAACCGTCCCACCGAGCCCGGTCCCGGCGGCAGCGGCGGTGACCCGCGCGGCGACGGAGGCGGGCGCGGCGACCGCGACCCGCGCTAGTCGTTCCTCAGCGCAGGTGCGCGCTGTAGAGCACGCTCATCACCATCACGGCGACGATCAGCAGCGTGGTCATCAGCGCGTAGGGCAGCAGCGCCGCGCTGAGCGCCCCGATGGTCGGCAACTCGTAGATGCTGCGCGCCGCCAGCGTCAGCAGCACGACGTACCAGGCGAGCACCGCATAGCGCAGGAACCCCACCGCGACGGCGACGTCGGCGGCGCCGCGGCTGTCGAGCACTGACGCCAGCAGCGACACCACCTCGAACCCCACCAGCACGGGCACCGCAAACCCGCTGGCCACCAGGTACTCGCGCCGCCGCGATGGCGCGCCCATCATCCGCGCGCCCGCGTCGACGATGTACGCGTCGACCACCCAGGTCACCAGGAGCACCACCGGCAGCAGCGCCGAGAGCACGATGCCGGCGCGTCTCCCGTCGGCCCCGCCGGCGATGCTGCTCACCGGCTCGATCAGCGTCGCCGCCACACCGATGGCGCCGCACAGCAGTCCGGCCACCAGCACCACCACGCCGGTGCCGATCGGTCCCCGCTCGGCGACGATGAGGGGCAGGCGCCGCTGCGGGCGGAAGAGGGCGTCGGCGACGTCCTGGACCACCATTGCGGCGCTCACGGTAGCGAATCGGCGAGCGCCGGCGCGGCCGCGCACGACCGCGGATTCAGAGCAGCCCGCTGAGCGCCTCGCCCAACGTGTGGTCGCTGAGCTGCCCGTGGAAGACCGACGCCACCCGTCCGTCGCGCCCGACGAAGAAGGTGGTCGGCAGGTCGCTCACCAGGTAGGCGTGCCCGACGTCGCTCGACGGGTCGAGCAGCGCCGGGAAGGTGACGCCGTAGCGCTTCAGGAAACCGCTCGCGTCGCCGCTGTCGTTGAAGTCGACGGTGACGATGTCGAGCCCATCGCTGTGCCGCTGCGCCCAGGTGCGCTCCAGCAGCGGCAGCTCGGCGCGGCAGTTCTCGCACCAGGTGGCGAAGAAGTTGACCAGCACCACGCGCCCGCGCTCGGCGCCGAGGTCGAAGCGCCCGCCCGACACCGTGGTGCCAGTGAACTGCGGCGGAACCTGCCCGGCCCGCGGCGTTCCCGCCGACACCACGCGCGTGTCCGACGACCCCGCGCCGCGCGCCACGACGAGCACCACGACGACTACCGCCACGGCCACCACGACGGCCGCGCCGATGCCCAGCCAGCGCGCCCGGGGGCGGGCGGGGGAGGGGGTCACCATGGCGCCCTGCAATCTAGCGCCGCCCGGCCGGCCGGTGCCGCGCCGCGCTCGATGCCGCTTCGTTGACGTTCCCGCCCGAGCGGCTGTAGGATTGCTGACACAGGAGGTCAACAATCCAACCCCACTGTCCCGGTCCTGACAGCCCCGTCGCCACGCCGGAGGGCCGCCGATGAAGGTGAGCATGAAGGCCGACTACGGCATCCGCGCCCTGCTCGACCTCGCTGAGCGCTACGGTGAATCGCCGGTCCCCTCCCACGACATCGCAGCCCGCCAGCACGTGCCGGGTCCGTTCCTCGACCAATTGCTGATGACCCTGCGCCGCGCCGGCATGGTGCGCAGCACCCGCGGCCCGCGCGGCGGGCACGTGCTCAGCCATCCGCCCGAGGAGATCACCCTGGCCGAGGCCATCGACGTCCTTGAAGGGCAGGCGGCGCAGATGGAGTGCTTCACCGCGCCGGAGACCTGCGAGCAGAGCTTCGGGTGCAGCATCCGCTCCTCGCTGATGCGCGCCGAGGACGCCTCGCGCCGCGTGCTGCAGGAGACCACGCTCGCCGACATGGTGCGCGAGCGCCAGCAGCAGGGCGTGTTCCACGGCATCTACCACTCCATCGCCGTCACCGAGAAGAGCCAGTGAGCGAGGCGTTCGAGTTCAACGATGAGCAGGTCGAGAGATACTCACGCCACATCGCACTGAGCGAGATCGGCCCCGAGGGGCAGCGCAAGCTGCACAACTCGCGGGTCCTGGTGCTCGGCGCCGGCGGCCTGGGCGCGCCGGTGGCGATGTACCTCGCCGCCTCGGGCGTCGGCCGCCTCGGCATCATCGACTACGACCACGTCGACCTCAGCAACCTGCAGCGCCAGATCATCCATCCCGACTCCGCGCGCGGCGAACCCAAGGCGCTGGTCGCCGCGCGCCGTGCCCGGGAGCTCAACCCCGACGTCGACGTCGTCGCCCACGACCTGATGCTCTCGCGCGACAACGCCATGGAAGTTTTTGCCGGATACGACATCATCGTCGACGGCACCGACAACTTCCAGACGCGCTACCTGGCCAACGACGCCGCCTACCTGCTCGGCCTTCCCCTGGTGCACGGTTCGATCTTCCGCTTCGAGGGCCAGGTGTCCGACTTCGTGCCGGGCCACGGCTGCTACCGCTGCCTCTACCCCGAGCCGCCGCCGCCGGGCCTGGTGCCCAGCTGCCGCCAGGCCGGCGTTCTCGCCGCGCTTCCCGGCGTCATCGGCACCATCCAGGCGGTCGAGGCCATCAAGCTGATCACCGGCGCCGGCCGTCCCCTGGTGGGCCGCCTGCTGCTCCACGACACCCTGGCGATGACCTTCCGCGAGGTGCGCCTGCGCCGCAACACCGCGTGCGCCCTCTGCGGCGACCATCCCACGGTGCGCGAGCTGATCGACTACGAGGCCTTCACCGGCGGCCCGCTGACCGCCGCGGCCCGCCTCTAGACCGCCCGGACGCAGGGCGGACGAGACCGTGGCGTCGCTGCTCATCTGCCTCTTCACCGGGACGCGCAGCGAGGGAGTGCACACCACCGCGCAGCTGGCCCGCGCCGCGCTCGACATGGGGCACCAGGTCGGCGTCTTCCTCGGCGGCGACGGCACCGCGCACGCCGACACGCTGCAGCCGCTGCGCGCTGCCGGTGCGCGCCTCGTCTCGTGCAGCGCGGATGCGGCGGTGCGCGGCTGGGACCGTCCCGGCACGCCGGGGCGCGGCTCCTTCGTCGACCTCGGCGCCATGGCCTCGGAGGCCGACGCGATGGTCTCCATCGGGGTCACCGCTTCGCTCGACGGGCGCGTGGTGGTGCGCGACGGTCCCGCGGTGGAGCGCGGCTGGCTGGCCCTGCGCACCGCAACCGCGCTCTCACTGACTGGGCGGTCGGTCAGAGTCGTGCTCGACGGTCAGGGCGCCGGTTGGGCGATGCCGCTCGACGTGCGCGCCTGGATGGCCGGCGATCCCAATGCGGACCGCGACGGCGCGGTGGAGGACGCCGGCGCCACCATCTACGTCGGCGCCTCGACGCTGGCGACACACGGCATCGACGCCACCAAGGTGCGCGCCGCGGTGACCGTGGTCGACGACCCGTGGAAGGCGGCGCAGCCGGACACCTCGGCCGAGCACACCCTGCACGTGGTCACCGCCGAGCTGACCGACCCCATGGTGGTGCACGCCATCGCCGCCGACGCCAACGAGGGTGTCACCGTGCAGGCGCTGGGACTGCACGACGGCGTCTACGAGACCAGCGTGCTGGCCAGCTCGCTGGGGGACGAGGGGCTGGCCCACGTGCGCGTCGGCGCCGACGACTGCCGCCGCCGCGGCCTGCCCGCTCCGGCGGGGCGGGCCGACGAGTACCCTGCCATCGTCGACGCCGTGCTCGCCGCCGGCGCCACCTTCGTCTGGTAGGAAGGATTCGCGGGCCCATGCCTCTCGCCACGTCGATCGCTCCCGAGCTCGCCGCCAAGCTGGACGTGGCGCGCACCCGGCTGCGCGATCTCGGCTCGGTGCTGGTCGCCTTCAGCGGCGGCGCCGACTCCGCGCTGGTGCTGGCCCTGGCCCAGCAGGCCCTCGGCGACGCGGCCGCCGCCGGCATGGGCTTGAGCGCCGCGTATCCCGCCGAGGAGATCGACGCCGCGCGCACCTTCGCCGCGCAGCTCGGCGTGCGCTTCCTCACCGTCGACACCGCGCAGCTCGAGGACCCCGCCTTCCTGCGCAACGACTCGCAGCGCTGCTACCACTGCCGCGACGAGCTGTACGCACAGCTGCGCACCCTCGCCGGCGCGCACGGCATCGCCGCCATCTGCGACGGCACCAACGCCGACGACCTGCACGACCACCGCCCCGGCCGCCGCGCCGCCGAGGAAGCCGGCGTGGTCTCGCCGCTGGCCGAGGCGGGCATCAGCAAGGCCGAGGTGCGCGAGGCGTCGCGCGCGTTGGGACTGCCGACGTGGGACAAGCCGCAGCAGGCCTGCCTCTCCTCGCGCATCCCGCGTGGCGTGCCGATCACGCTGACCGCGCTGCGCCGCGTCGAGAAGGCCGAGCGGCTGCTGCGCGCCGAGGGTTTCCGCCAGCTCCGCGTGCGCGAGCACGGCGAGTGCGCCCGCATCGAGGTGGAGGCGGGCGACATCGCGCGACTCCTCGATGACGCGCTGCGCACCCGCATCGTCGAGGGCCTGCGCGCCTGCGGCTACGCCTTCGTCTCGCTCGACCTCGAGGGCTTCGCCACCGGCAAGCTCAATCGCCTGGTTCCCGCGGAGGAGCGCGAGGGCGGATGAGCGACGGTGTCGAGCTGACCGACTCCGAGCTGGACCGCTACGCGCGGCAGATCGTGCTGCGCGAGGTCGGTCCGGAGGGGCAGCGGCGGCTGCGCGCGGCCTCGATCGCGGTGGTCGGGGCCGGCGGCCTCGGTTCACCCGCGCTGCTCTATCTCGCCGCGGCCGGCGTCGGGCAGCTCACCGTGATCGACGACGACCGGGTCAGTCTCGACAACCTGCAGCGCCAGGTGCTGCACGACGGCGGCGGGCTGGGCGAGCCCAAGGTGCACAGCGCGCTGCGCCGCCTCGACGCGCTCAACCCCGAGGTGCGGGTGCGCACCGTCGAGCGCCGCCTCGACGCCGGCAACGCCCGCGACCTGCTGCGCGGCCACCACCTGGTTCTGGACGGAAGTGACAACTTCTCGACCAAGTTCGCCGTCAACGACGCCTGCGTCGAGCTGGGCATCTGCGCGGTGATCGGCGGCATCCTGCGCTTCGACGGGCAGGTGGTGGTGGTGCCGCCGGGCGGTCCCTGCTACCGCTGCCTCTTCCGTGAGGAGCCGCCGCCGGGCCAGGTGCCGACCTGCAGCGCCGCGGGCGTGCTGGGACCGGTCGCCGGCGTGGTCGGCAGCCTGCAGGCCTCCGAGGCGCTGCGCCACATCCTGGGCATCGGCGCGCCGCAGGCGGGACGGGTGCTCACCGTCGACCTGCTCGACCCGCGCGTCCGCGCCGTGCCGTTCGCCGCCGATCCCGCCTGCCCCGCCTGCGCCCACGCGCCGGCCGCCCACGTGACCAGTTGATCCCCGCGCCGCCCGAGCCGCCGCAGCGCCCGCCCGCCGGCCCGCGCGCGTTGACAACCCGCACCACGCTGGTCGTCGCGCTGGCCGTGGCCGTGCTCGGCATCGCCGCCATCGGCGCGCTCATCGTCCACCTCACCTCGCAGAGCGCCGCCCTGCCCGCCGGCGCCGTCCCCGGCGTCATCCAAACCCCCGCCCCGGGTGCCTGCGTCGACACGGCGCAGGCGCGCACCGTCTGGAACGACGTCACCCAGCGCCTCGACGCGCTCTCCCTGCATCCCGACGTCGCCAAGGTGGGCACCGTCGCCGAAGGCACCGCGGCGCAGCAGATCAGCCAGTACCTGCAGCAGACCCTGCTCGACAAGCACCTCACCGAGCGCGAACGCGAACGCCTCGACTCCGTCACCGTGGTGCAGCCGGGTTGCAACGGCCAGCCCCTCACCCTGCACCTCACCGAGACGCTGGTGCAGGACGACTATCTCGCCCCCGACGGCCACGTCGACCACGTCGACAGCAGCGTCGGCCAGCGCATCGAGCTGCTCGAGTCCTACGTCCGCTCCGGCGGCGTGTGGAAGGTCGTGTCCATCGCCAACCTGGCCCAGCCCACCGATTCCGGCAACATCGTGTAAGGGACACCATGCGGACAAACTCGCGTCGCCGTCGCCATCACCTGCTCACCGCCGCCACCGCCGCCGCAGTGCTCGCCGGCGCCGCCGCTGCCGGGGCGCCACACGTCAGCGTGCGCGCAGCGACGTCCCCGCAGCAGTGGACGACGTACCACGCCGACAACACGCGCGGCGGCGAGGACACCGCCGACGGGGCGATGGGCACGGTGAGCGCGACGTGGCAGACGGCACCGCTCGACGGCGCCCTCTACGCGCAGCCGCTGCTCGACGGCAACACCGTCATCGTGGCCACCGAGAACGACTCGCTGTACGGGATTGACGCCACCGTGGGCAGCATCCTCTGGCACGTCCGGGTCGGCACCCCGGTCACCTCGGGCCTGCCCTGCGGCAACATCAACCCGCTGGGCATCACCGGCACGCCGGTGCTCGACCCGGCTACCAACACCGTATTCGCCGCCGCCGAGCGGGTCCCCAGCTCGGGCAGTGGCGTCGAGCACGTCCTCGTCGCCGTCAACGCCGGCAACGGCGCGCTGCTGGGCACGCGGAGCATCGACCCGCCGGGCATGACCACCAACGTGCAGCAGGAGCGCGGCGCCCTGCTGCTCAGCGGCGGCATGGTGTACGTCCCGTTCGGCGGCCTCGACGGCGACTGCGGCCAGTACCACGGATGGGTGGTCGGCTCGGCCGAGAACCTCGCCGGCAACCTCGCCGTCTTCGAGTCGCCCGGCACCGGCGAGGGCATCTGGGCGCCGGCCGGCGTCTCCGGCGACGGCGCCGGCAACGTCTACGCCGCCACCGGCAACGCGCTCACCTCGTCGCCCTGCAACGGCGGCAACACGGTGTTCAAGCTGTCGGCGTCGCTGGCCACGGCAGCGAGCTTCGCCGACCCCAACTGCACCACCGACAACGCCAACGACACTGACATGGGCAGTGCCGGCGCCCTGCTGCTCCCCGACGGCAGCCTCTTCGTGCTGGGCAAGCAGAAGACCGCCTACGTGGTCGCCCAGTCGAGCATGGCGATGCGCTCCAGCCTCGGCGGCGTCTGCTTCTCCATCGGCGGCGACGCCTACAGCAACGGCCGCATCTACGCCTCCTGTGTCGACGGCAGCGGCGTCGCCGCGCTCGACTACACCAGCTCCAGCGGTGCGCTGACCCTCGCCTGGCACGGTCCGTCCGACGCCGACGGCCCGCCCATCGTCGCCGGCGGCTACGTCTGGGTCGCCGCCTACGGCAACGGCAAGCTCTACGCCCTCGATCCCGCCAGCGGCGCGGTGCGCCTGCAGTTCAGCGTGCCCGCGATGCACCACTTCACCTCGCCGTCGGCGGGCGGCGGCCGCGTCTTCCTCGGCGCGGGCAGCCAGGTTGTTGCCTTCAGTGGCCAGAACGCGGTGGCCGGCGGAGCGCCGCCGGTGCAGGGCTACTGGACCGTCGCCGGCGACGGCGGCGTCTTCTCCTACGGCACCGCGCAGTTCCACGGCAGCACCGGCGGCATGCACCTCAACGCGCCGATCGTCGGCATGGCGGCGACGCCGAGCGGCAACGGCTACTGGCTGGTCGCCCGCGACGGCGGCATCTTCAGCTTCGGCGACGCCGGCTTCCACGGCAGCACCGGGGCGATGCGCCTCAACGCGCCCATCGTCGGCATGGCGCCGACGCACGATGGCGGCGGCTACTGGCTGGTCGCCTCCGACGGCGGCGTCTTCAGCTTCGGCGACGCCGCCTTCCACGGCAGCACCGGGGCGATGCACCTCAACGCGCCGGTGGTCGGCATGGCCGCCGCGCCCGCCGGCGGCTACTGGCTGGTGGCCTCGGACGGCGGCATCTTCGCCTTCGGGCCGGGCGCCGGCTTCCACGGCAGCACCGGAGCGATGCGCCTCAACGCGCCGATCGTCGACATGGCCTCGACGCCCGACGGCAACGGCTACTGGCTGGTCGCCAGCGACGGCGGCATCTTCACCTTCGGCAACGCGCCGTTCCTGGGCAGCACCGGGGCCATCCGCCTCAACTCCCCGGTGGTCGGCATGGCTCCGCTGGCCAGCGGCCACGGCTACCGCATGACCGCCGGCGACGGCGGCATCTTCTGCTTCGGCGACGCCCAGTACTACGGCAGCCACGGCGGCCTGCCGCTCAACTCCCCGATGGTGGGCATCGCCGCCACCGGCTAGGACGACTCCTGGCCGCCATGGGTTATGGTACGGCTGACCTAAACGCCAGCCGAGCCGCCATGGGGACCCCAGCCGTGGACACCAAGACCGCCCCCGACCCCGCCGTCATCGACCGCATCGAGCGGCTCCGCGGGGAGCGCAATGCCGTCATCCTCGCCCACAACTACCAGCTCCCCGAGGTCCAGGACCTCGCCGACTTCGTTGGCGACTCGCTGGGCCTGAGCCGGGCGGCGGCGCGGACCGACGCCGAGGTCATCGTCTTCTGCGGCGTCCACTTCATGGCCGAGACGGCGGCCATCCTCAGCCCCGGCAAGACGGTGCTGCTGCCCGACCTGGAGGCCGGCTGCAGCCTCGCCGACACCATCACCGCCGACCAGCTGCGCGCCTGGAAGCGGCAGCATCCCGGCGCCGTGGTGGTCAGCTACGTCAACACCACCGCCGAGGTGAAGGCGGAGTCGGACTACTGCTGCACCAGCGGCAACGCCGAGGAGATCATCAACTCGATCCCCCGCGACCGCGAGATCCTCTTCCTCCCCGACATGTTCCTCGGCGCCCACCTGGAGCGCGTCACCGGCCGCAAGCTGCACGTCTGGATGGGCGAGTGCCACGTCCACGCCGGCATCGACCCCGAGATGCTCGACCTGATGCGCCTGGAGCATCCCGACGCCGAGCTGCTCATCCACCCCGAGTGCGGCTGCACCACGTCGACGGTGTACCGCATGTCGCACGGTGACCTGCGCGGCACCAGCACGGTGGTGACCAGCACCGAGGGCATGGTCAAGCGTGCCGTGGAGTCGCCGGCCAGCACCTTCATCGTCGCCACCGAGGTGGGGGTGCTGCACCGCATGGAGCGCTTCGCGCCGGGCAAGACCTTCCTGCCCGCGTCGCGCGGCGCGGTCTGCCAGTACATGAAGAAGATCACGCCGGAGAAGATCGCCGCGTCGCTGGAGCGCATGGCGCCCCGCGTGTCGGTCGACCCCGCCGTCGCCGAGCGCGCCCGCCAGGCGATCGACCGCATGCTCGCGGTCACCGCCTGAGCCGGGGCGACGCCCTCTCTCCAGGCGTCGCCCCAGCCCGGCTGGCTAGGCCAGGGCTACTCGCACTGGCTGACCGATTGGTTGACCACGTCGCTGCCGTTGACGGTCACCTGGGCCGAGGCGCTGGCGCACACCGTCGAGGCGTGCACGTGGGTCACGCCCACGACCGCGCTGGCGGCCAGGCTGACGACAACGGTGGCGAGCGCTGCGACCTTCTTCATTGAACCTTCCTCACATGCGGGTGGTGGACCGGGGTGTCCGCTAGGTCAGGACGGTCGCCGGCAGCGATCTTGACAGTGTGGCGGTGTGGCACCATCGCCCAGCCATGGCTGAGGGCGTGCCGGCGGAGATCGGCGTCATCGGGGGCTCGGGCCTCTACCGCTTCCTCGACGACGCCCACGCGCTCACCGTGCCGACGCCCTACGGGGATCCCAGCGGCGAGCTGACCGTCGCGGAGCTCGAGGGCCGCCGCGTCGCCTTCCTGCCCCGCCACGGCCCCCGCCACACCGTGCCGCCGCACCGCATCAACTACCGCGCCAACGTCTGGGCGCTGCACAGCCTCGGCGTGCGCCGGGTGATCGCACCCTGCGCGGTGGGCAGCCTGCGCGCCGAGCACCGCCCCGGCACGGTGGTGGTCTGCGACCAGGTGGTCGACCGCACCCGCGGCCGCGAGGACACCTTCTTCGACGGCCCCGAGGTGGCCCACCTCAGCGCCGCCGACCCCTACTGCGCCGAGCTGCGCCCGCTGGCAGAGCGGGCGGCGCGCGACGCTGGCATGGCGGTGCACCAGGGCGGCACCGTGGTGGTGGTCAACGGTCCCCGCTTCTCGACCCGCGCCGAGTCGCGCTGGTTCGCGCGGGCCGGCTGGGACCTGGTCAACATGACCCAGTACCCCGAGGTGGTGCTCGCCCGCGAGCTGGGCATGTGCTACGTGAACCTGTCGCTGGTCACCGACTACGACAGCGGCCTGGAGGGCGACGACAGCGTCCCGCCGGTCACCCAGCAGGAGGTTTTTGCCGTGTTCAACCAGAACATGCCGCGCCTGCGCGACGCGCTGCGCCGCCTGGTGGCGGCGATGCCGGAGCAGGCCTCCTGCGACTGCGCCGCGTCGGCGCCGCAGGCGGTGGGCCACGCGTGAGCGCGCCGCTCACCGTCGAGCTGCACAACGACGGGGTGCTCGCCGTCACCCTGTCGCGTCCCGAGGTGCGCAACGCCCTCGACCAGGAGTGCTTCACCCTGCTCGGCGAGGCCTTCGGCGAGCGGGCGCACCAGCCCGACGTGCGCGCGGTGCTGCTGCGCGGTGCGGGCGAGCACTTCTGCAGCGGCCTCGATCGCAACCTGCTCGCCGCCCTGGCCAGCGGCGGCGACGGGTTGCAGTCCAACGAGGGCGAGCGCTGGCAGCAGGCGCTGCTCGCCGTCGAGGACTGCCCGCGTCCCACCGTGGCGGTGGTGCAGGGCGCCTGCATCGGCGGCGGCTTCGAGCTGGCCATGGCCTGCGACTTCCGCATCGCCAGCGAGGACGCCGGCTTCTCGCTGATGGAGATGCGCTACGCGTTCCTGCCCGACCTGGGCGGCATCCACCGCCTGCAGCGCGACGTCGGCCTGGCCCGCGCCAAGGAGTTCGTCTACTTCGGCGATCGCTTCGACGCGGCGACGCTGGAGCGCTGGGGAGCGCTCAACGAGGTGGTGCCGGTCGACGGGCTCGACGACGCCGCCGAGCGTTGGGCGCGGCGCTGTGCGACCGCGGCGCCGCTGGCGGTGGCGGCGGCCAAGAAGCTGATGCAGCGCGACCCCACCGGCAGCGACCGCGCCGCCAGCCTGGAGGAGGCGATCGACGCCAACCTGCACCACCTGCTGCTCACCGAGGACTTCCGCGAGGGGCTCACCTCGGCGATGGAGCGCCGGCCGCCGCGCTTCACCGGCGCCTGAGTCGCCGCCGCAGATGGCCCGGAGTTCCTGCCGCTGATGGCTGAAACGCTGCTGCTGGCGATCGACCAGGGCACCACCGGGACCACCTGCCTGCTGGTGTCGCCCGACGGCGAGGTGCGGCGGCGCGCCTACCGCGAGGTGCCGGTGCGCTACCCGCGCAGCGGCTGGGTGGAGCAGGACGCGCTCGACCTGGAGCGCTCGGTGCTGGAGGCGTGCGGCGAGCTGCTCGACGGCGGCGGCGACGCCGCTGACGTCGCCCCGGCCGCGATCGGCATCACCAACCAGCGCGAGACGGTGGTGGTCTTCGAGCGCGCCTCGTTGCAGCCGGTTGCGCCCGCCATCGTGTGGCAGTGCCGCCGCAGCGCCGGCATCTGCGCCGAGCATCGCGCCGCCGGCGACGAGCCCGAGCTGCGCCGCCGCACCGGGCTGCTGCTCGACCCCTACTTCAGCGCCACCAAGATCGAATGGCTGCTGCGCGAGCGCCCCGAGCTGCGGGCGCGCGCCGAGCGCGGCGAGCTCTGCGCCGCCACCGTCGACGCCTGGCTGATCGCCCGGCTCACCGGCGGCGCGTCCGTCGCCACCGATCCCAGCAACGCCAGCCGCACCCTGCTCTACGACCTGCACCGCGGCGACTTCAGCGACGAGCTCTGCGCCGTCTTCGGCGTGCCGCGCGCCATGCTCCCCGAGGTGCGCGACAGCGCCGGCCGCTTCGGCGTCACCGACCCGCAGCGCTTCCTGGGGCGGCGCATCCCCATCAGCGGCGTCGCCGGCGACCAGCAGGCGGCGCTCTTCGGCCAGGCCTGCTGCAGCACCGGGATGAGCAAGAACACCTACGGCACGGGCTCGTTCGTGCTGGTCAACGCCGGCGACACGCCGGTCGACCCCGGCCACGGGCTGCTCACCACCGTCGCCTGGCGCCTCGACGGCGTCGACACCTTCGCCCTGGAGGGCAGCATCTTCGTCACCGGCGCGGGCATCACCTGGCTGCGCGACGGCCTGGGGCTGATCGGTGAGGCCGCCGAGGCCGGGCCGCTCTTCGACAGCGTGCCCGACGCGGGCGGCTGCTTCTTCGTCCCCGCCTTCAGCGGGCTCGGCGCCCCCTACTGGGACCCGCACGCGCGCGGCGCGCTGATCGGGCTCAGCGCCGGCACGACGCGCGCCCACGTGGTGCGCGCGGTGGTCGAGGCGATGGCCTGGCGGACGCGCGACGTGGTCGAGGCGATGGAGCGCAGCGCCGGGATCCGCTTCGACGAGCTGCGGGTCGACGGCGGCGCCAGCGTGATGGACGGCCTCTGCCAGTTCCAGGCCGACGTCCTGGGCATCCCGGTGGCGCGGGCAGCCTCGGCGGAGACGACCGCCCTTGGAGCGGCATGGCTGGCCGGGGTGGGGGAGGGGCTGCTCGACGGGGTCGGCGCCGTTGCCGACGCCTGGCGCCCCGGCCACCGCTTCGAGCCGCGCCAGCCCGGGAAGCGGCCGGACGCCGAGTATGCGGCCTGGTTGGACGCGGTGCGGCGCGTCCGCTGAGAAACGCCGCCGGCGGGGCTGCGCAGCTCCCCGCCGGCCGGCAGAGCGGGCCCCCTCGGCGGCCAGCCCCCCAGCGCCGCGAGCCAGACAAATGAAAAGGCCAGGGGCTTGTGACCCCCGGCCTTTCCAAGGAAGGGAATGAGCTTCACGTTCGGGGTCGCGGCGACGTTCACCTCGACGCCTCGTACTCTACTGCCGCCGGTGTCAACGCGCTGTTCAGGATCCGTGAATTCTTGTTAAACGGCAAGAAAGCGTGGATTGCGACCTCCGCAGGGTGGCGCAGGGTATCCTCGCAGCGCTCCGCCCATGCCTCAACGCCACCCTCTTCTCTATGACGTCGAGCGCTGGAGGCACTGGCGCCTGCGGCTGCTCCTGCTGGCGGCGGTCTGCCTGCTGCCCGCGGTGCTGATCGGCACCAAGGGGAGCAACGGCGGCCTGATCCAGTTCTACATGCTGCTCTCGGCATTCCTCTTCGCCCTGGCCTTCGCCTTCTGGATGCGGGCGCGCTTCAGCTGGGCGCGCGTCGAGGACGACGCGCTGGTGCTGCGGGTGGCGCTGAGCGGCAAGCAGCGCATCCCACTGGCCGAGATGCGCAGCGCCCGGATGACCAAGCTGCGCTCGGTGTTCGACCGGCCCGAGAAGCAGAGGGTGCTGCCCCGGCCGCGCGAACGCTGGCTCGACCGCGACACCCTGCGCCTGCGGCTGGACGAGGACGCCGTCGACCTGGTCAAGCTGCGGCGGCTGCTCGGGCCCCGCTGCGTCATCGGCCGCGAGCTGGTCCTGCCCGTGCTCGACGGGCCGCGCCTGCTCGGCGACATCGAGTCCCGCATCGCCCCGCAGCGTGCCCCGGCCGCCGCCGGTGGAGGCGGGCGGAGGAGGAAGCGGCGGTGAGCCACAGCGGCGGGCCGATCGATCCGCGCGGATCCGCCTCGGAGCCGGAGCCCGTGGCCGGCCTCCCGGCGCCGCAGGGCGACCCGCCGGCCGGAGCTCCGTCCGTGGCTGCCCCACCGCCCGCGGCCCAGCCGGCCGCCACGACGCCCTCGCACCGCACCCCGATCCCCCTCGGCCCCGTCCCCCGCCCCGGCGCACGCGCCTTCCTCGAGCTTGACCGCACCGACGTGCTGTGGTTGATCGCGCTCGTCGCCATCGCCTTCATGGTCCGCGTGGCGAGCCCGATCTACCCCAACTTCCTCAGCTCCTCCGCCACCAGCCACGGCGTCGCCGCCTGGGGCGCTGGCTACCCGCTCAACCTGGACGGCTGCCAGCCCGATGTCCCCGTCGGCCCCAACCACGCCCCCAAGAAGGTCTGCGGCTTCGTCTTCGACGAGGTGTACTTCCCCGTCGACGCCGCCAAGGACGTCGCCGGCGTCGACTACTTCGACCCCGAGCCGCCGCTGGCCAAGCTGCTGATGGCGCCGCCCATCGTCATCGGCGGCTTCAACTCCGGCGCCTGGCGCACCAGCACCCTGATCGCCGGCAGCCTGCTGGTGGGCCTCGTCTACCTCATCGCCCGCCGCCTGCGCCGCCGCGACCGCTTCTTCGCGGTGGTCGCCGCCGGCTTCGTCTGCTTCGACGGGCTGGCCTTCGTCGAGTCGCGCACCGGCGTCATCGACAGCATCGCCATCGCCTTCGCCGCGCTGCTCTGGTACACCTTCCTGCTCCACTGGCAGGCGCGGACGCGACGGCAGTGGACGGCCACGCTCTACCTGATGGCGATCTGCGCCGGCCTGGCCTTCGGCGCCAAGCTCACCGCCGTCGCCCCGCTGGCGGTTGCCGCGGTGCTGATCGCCGGCCGCTTCCTGGAACCGCTCGCCCTCGACGTAGTCCCCGCCCTGCGCCGGCTTCGCGGGCGCACCGGCGGCGGCGAGGCGCTGATGTGGCGCGACGCCGCCGGCGGCGGTCGCGCTCTGCTCCACTACGTTCTGGCCGCAGTCGTCGGAATCTCGATCTTCAGCGCGACCTTCTCGCGCTACCTGACCGTCCCCCACGACACCGTCTACCACTTCGACGGCTGCACCCAGGAGCAGGGCCTCACCCTGGCCAGCACCGGCCACCAGGCGGTCCCCAAGTGGTACGACGTGGTCACCGCCGAGCGCAACATCATCGAGGTGATGAGCGCGGGACTGCAGTACCACGCCGCCGAGTGCCACGGCCATCCCTACGCGTCCGACTGGTTCACCTGGCCGGTCGACTACCACCCGGTGCTCTTCTACGCCGACTACAAGACCTTCAAGACACCGGCCGGCGCCGACGAGCGCGGCTGGATCACCGACATGGGCAACCCCGCGCTGTGGTGGATGGCCATCCCCGCACTGCTCTTCTGCCTGTGGAAGGCGATCGGCGGGCGCGGCGCGGGACGGCTGACCATCGCCACCGCGGGGGTGATCGCCTTCGGCACCTTCAACCTCGCCGCCTTCGGCTTCAACGTGCCCGCGCTGCGCTTCCTCGGCATCCCCTTCCTCATCGGCGGGCTGGCCTGGGCGCTGGAGCGATGGTGGCCGGTGGTGGTGGCCACCATCGGGCTCGTCTCCCTCGAAGAGATGATCACCCTGTACCACGCGGCGCCGCGCTACGACCTGGTGCGCGTCGCCGTCGGCCACGGCTTCACCGCGGCGCTGGCCGGCATGGTGCTGTTCGGTGCCCTGCTGGTGGTCAACGCCGTCGTGTCACGCCGCGTCGTGCCCAGCTTCATCCTGCTCGGCTATTTCTCGGCGTGGCTGATGTGGGTGCCGGGCAACGAGCGCCGCGTGCTCTTCTTCTACCACATGCTCGGCGCGCTGCTGTTCATGGCCCTGGCCCTGGCCTACGCGCTCACCGCGCTGCGCCGGGTCGAGATGCGCATCGGCCAGCGGCGCATCCCGCTGGCGGCGCTGTCCTACGCCGCGGTCGCGCTGGTTCTGGTCGCCTTCGTCTTTTTCTACCCGATGTGGACCGCCGCGCCGCAGACCCTGAGCGACTGGAACGCGCGGATGTGGCTGGCCAGCTGGCAGTGAGGCGGTGACCGCCCAGGCAGCGCTCTACTGGCTGCTGACGGCGATCGCGGGCGGGCTGGTCGCCGCCCTGGTCCGGGTGCCGCTGGCCGTCGAGGAGCGGGCCGCCATCGCCGTGGTCACGGGCATGCTCGGCGGTGCGCTGGCCGCGCTCGGCCTGGCCACCGCGTTCGGCATGCGCACCATCACCGTGCTCGCCGGACCCGCGCTGCTCGCCGTGGTCGCCTACGCCGCGCTGCGCGTCCTGCCGCGCACCGCCCCCGACAACCACGCCCCCGGCTGGCGCCAGTCGCTCGCCGAGGTCCGCGCGCGCTGGGACAGCCACGAGCTGATGTGGATCGCCGGCGTCACCCTCGCCGCCGTCATCGGCTTCTCCATCCTCTTCAGCCACACCCTGTTCACCCAGGACGGCGCCATCCAGTCCAACTTCGCCACGGTGTGGGCCGACTGGTCGATGCACTCGACCACCGCCAACAGCTTCGCGCTGGGCCACAACCTGCCGCCGAGCAACCCGGTGTTCAGCAACACCACGCTGCTCTATCCCTTCCTCCCCGACTTCCAGTCCGGCATGCTGCTCACCCTCGGCAACGGCATCGCCGGCGCGCTGGCCATCCCCGGCGCAGTCGTGTGCGTGGCCATCACCCTGCTGGTGCTGTCGCTGGCGCGGCGGCTCAGCGGCTCGCTCGCGGTCGGTGTCGTCGCCATGGCGATGTGCATGCTCGGCGGCGGCCTCGGCGTCGAGCAGCTCTACTGGGACGCCTGCCACCGGGGCACCACCACGCTGGCACAGTGCGCGCCGTCGCGCTTCGCCTCCGATCCCGCCGGCGCCGCCGGCACCGCGGTGCACACCGTCGCCAACCTGCCCCACGCCATCGCCACCCAGCGCCATCCCTACGACGCGTTGCAGCCGCAGCCGGGCGAGGCGCCGCTCAGCAACCTGCAGTGGAACACACCGCTGCTCGCCTGGTGGCTGCCGCAGCGGCCGTTCCTCTTCGGCTTCGCCTCGGTGCTCTGCATCCTGCTCGTCGTCGTCGCCACGCGCGGCGACCCGCGCCCGCAGTGGGCGGCCTTCGCCGTCGCCGGACTGCTGGCGGGAATGCTGCCGCTGGTGCACGTGCACTCGTTCATCGCGCTGGTGCTGGTATTGCCGGTGCTGGCGCTGATCTGGCGGCGCAACGAATGGGCCCTGCTCGGCGTGCTCGCCGTCGTCCTGGCCACGCCGCGCCTGGTCCAGCTGGCCCACGGCGACCACGGCGCCGCGGCGCTGGGCAACACCTATCCCTGGATCGAGCCCGGCTGGATGTCGCAGGTCGCGCCGGCCACCACTGCGCTGCACCAGGGCATCCACCCGGCCTCCGTCGCCGGCGGCGTGCGCGACGGACTGCGCGCGCTGGTCACCCCGGAGTGGTGGGGATTCTGGTTCGTCAACTGCGGCATCGTCCTGCCCCTGATGGCGCTGTTCGGCGTGGCCACGCTGTCGCGCCTGGCGCCCGCCGCATCGCGCCTGCACCGCGCCGGACGCGGCATCACCGGCGCCGTGCCCGACGACGTGCTGCGCCTCACCCTGCCCTTCCTGCTCATCTTCGCGATCTGCAACCTGGTGGTCTTCCAGTCCTGGGACTGGGACAACACGAAGCTCTTCGCCTACTGGTACTTCGCCGCGGCGCTGCTGGTCGCCTCACTGGTGGTGCACTGGTGGCGCAGCGGGTGGTGGCGGGCCACCCTGGGCACGCTGGCATTCCTCAGCGTCATCATGACCGGCACCGTGGTGATGCTCCGCTTCATGCCCTGGACGCCGGCCGCCGACAGCAACGCGGGTCCCTTCGTATGGGAGTCGGCGGACGACCGCGCCCTCGCCGCGCAGGTGGCCGCGCGCACCGCGCCCAACGCGGTGATCCTCACCCTCGGCCGCCACAACGATGCGATCACCACGCTGGCCGGCCGCTCCACCTACGTCGGCTACGCCGGTTGGCTGTGGAGCTACGGCATCGACTACCGCGCCCGCCAGGGCGACGTGCAGGTGATGTACCAGGGCTGCGCCACCGGCCAGAGCAGCTGCCCCGCCACCCAGCTGATGCAGCTCGACGGCATCTCCTACGTGGAGATCTCCGCGTCCGAGTACCTGCGCGCCTTCCCCCAGGGCAACCTGCAGTGGTGGTCGAGCACGTTCCCCGCGGTGGCCCAGGTCGGCGAGGACACCGTGTACGACGTGCGGGCGGCGCGATGAGCGCAGCGCGCACCCCGGTGATCGACGCCCACGTGCACGTCCTGCCCGACCGGGTTCGTGCCAACCTCGCCCAGATCTGCGAGGCCGACGCCTGGTTCGGCGCCTGCCATGCCGGCCCGCGCGCCGCGGTGGCGTCGGCGGAGGACCTGGTCACGGCCATGGACGAGGCCGCCGTCGACCGCGCCGTCTGCTTCACCTGGCCCTTCGCCGACCCCGCCATGTGCGCCGAGGGCAACGACTACCTGGCCGCGGCGGTGTCGCGCTTTCCCGACCGGCTGGTCGGTTTCGGCTGCGTGCAGCCCAACCACCCCGGCGCGGCGCGCGAGGTGATCCGCTGCGCGCAGCTCGGCCTGCGCGGCCTCGGTGAGCTGAACGCCGACGCGCAGGGCTGGTCGCTGGAGGACGACGCCGCGCTGTCGCCGCTGGTGCGCGCCTGCGTCGAGGTGGACTTCGTCTGGACGTTGCACTGCAGCGAGCCGGTCGGCCACCTCTACGCCGGTAAGGGCACGGCGACACCGGACCGCGTCGCCGCGCTGGCGCAGCGCTACGCCGAGCTGCGCATCGTCGGCGCCCACCTCGGCGGCGGCCTGCCCTTCTACGCCCACATGCCCGAGATCCGCGCACTCTGCCGCACCAACCTGTGGTTCGACACCGCCGCCGCGCCGTTCCTCTACGACGCCACGGCGTACCGCACCGTCGTCGACCTCGTCGGTCCCGACCGGCTGCTCTTCGGCAGCGACCATCCCCTGCTGCGCGCGCCGCGCTACATGGCGCAGCTCGACGCGCTCGATCTCGGCGAGGAGCAGCGCGCCGCCATCCTCGGCGGCAGCGCCGCCGCGCTGCTGGAGGTGTAGACGCACCGCATGCCCGATGGCCTCTACGTCCCCGATGGGGACCTCTTCGTCCCCACCGGACACACGCGCGGACCCTGGGATCCGCGTGCGCAGCACGGCGGCGCTCCCTCCGCGCTGCTGGCCCGGTGCATCGAGCGCGTCGACGCGCCGCTGCCCATGGAGGTCGCCCGCATCACCGTGGAGCTGATGCGTCCCGTGCCCGTCGACGAGCCGGTGCTGGTGCAGACGCGCATCGTCCGCCCCGGCAAGAAGGTGCAGGTGGTCGAGGCGGTGATGGCGACGCGCGACGGCACTGAGCTGTGCCGCGCCCAGGCGCTGCGCATCCGCCGCGAGGAGATGCAGCCCACCACCGGCGGCGTGGTCGAGATCGACCCGCCGCCGCCGCCCGAGGAGGGACGGCGCCAGCTCGGCGTCGGCGGCGAGGAGGCGTTCGCCGTCACCGGCGTCGAGCTGCGCTTCGTCAGCGGCATCTTCATGGAGCTTGGCGCGGCCACGGTGTGGGTCCGCCTGCTGCAGCCGGTGATCCCCGGTGAGGAGCCCTCCGGTGTGCAGCGCGCCTGCGCCGCCGCGGACTTCGGCAACGGCGTCAGCTCGATCTACGAGTGGGGCCGCACCGTGTTCATCAATCCCGACCTGACGGTGCACCTCGGCCGCATGCCGGTCGGCGAGTGGATCTGCCTGGAGGCGGTCACCCATCCCGGCACCCACGGCCGCGCCCTGGCCGAGAGCCGCCTGTTCGACACCGCCGGCTGGGTGGGCCGCTCGCTGCAGTCGCTGCTGGTCGAGCCGCTCTGAGCACAGCCCGTGCTGCGGGGCTGGCCCTCGCCGTATGACAGAGCTACTATCAGGATTGGCCAGAAGGAATCCCCAAGCGGAGGCTGCGTGATGCAGCACAGCCATCGCATCTCGGAGGGGGTGGCGCGCCGGTTCCGCGCCCTCGACCGCCGCCTCCACATCGACCACCAGGGCCGCAGCGAGTGGATCTGGGCGGTGCCGATCGCGACCTTCGCCGCCACCTTCGCCCTCATCGCCGTGGGCGGGGCGGTCAGCTCGGGCATCACCCCGGCCGTCTCCATCCCCATCGGCCTCATCGTGGCCCTGGCCACCGCCGGCATGTCGGTGGCCTACATGACCCCGGAGACCGACGGGCCGGGCGACGACCGCGGCCACGGCGGCGACGAGCCCGAGCCGCAGCCCTCGCCACCGCGCCAGGGCTGGGCGCGCTGGCTGGACACCTGGCACGACGAGGAGCTGCCCACGGAGCCCCCGGCGCCGCAGGGGGACCGTCCCGGCGAGCGGGAGCACACCGCGACGCGTCGCTGAGCGACGGCGCTGGGCACCCCCCGCATCCGCGGGCCTTCGCGGCGCGCAGATACGATGCATGCCCATGACCGCGCGCGGCCTCCACGTCCAGTGCCGGGACGAACCCGGCGTCCTGCACCGCCTCACCGGCGAGATCGCCGCCGCCCAGGCCAACGTGGTCACCGTGGAGACCGGCGCGCGCCACGACGGGGTGGCCAACATCTACTTCGAGCTCGACGGCCCCGACATCGACGCCATCGCCAGCCACCTGCGCGACCAGCCCTACGTCATCGCCTGCAGCGAGCCGCGCCCCTTCGACCGCATCTTCGGCTCGCGGCTGATCGTCATCGGCGGCGGCGCCCAGGTGGCCGCGGTGGCCAGCGGCGCGGTGCAGGAGGCCGACCGGCACAACATCCGCGGTGAGCGGATCAGCGTCGACACCATTCCCCTGGTCGGCGAGCAGGAGATCGCCGAGGCGGTGCGCGCCGTCCCCCGGCTGCCGCGCGCCCGGGCGCTGGTGCTCGCCGGCAGCCTGATGGGCGGTGAGATCGCCGACGCGGTGCGCGAGATCCGCGCCCAGGGCATCCCGGTGATCTCGCTCAACCAGGTGGGCAGCGTGACCGGCGCCGCCGACCTGGTGGTGAGCGACCCGCTGCAGGCGGGGGTGATGGCGGTGATGGCCATCGCCAGGACCGCCCGCTTCGACCTCAGCCGCGTGCGGGGCCAGTCGTTCTGAGCCAGGATCGCGGCCTCTGGCGCGGGCGCCTCGAGGCCATGGCCGAGGCGGTCGACACGGCCGTGCGCGGCTACATCGGCACCGAGGGCGGCCGGGAGTCGCTCAGCGTCGGCGCCGGCGGCGACCGCACCGCGGTGGTCGACCGGGTCGCCGAGGACGTGGTGATCGCCCACTGCGAACGCCTCGCCGCCGAGGGGGCGCGCTTCCTGCTGCGCAGCGAGGAGGTC
Organism: uncultured Actinomycetes bacterium; assembly: GCA_964499205.1. GTDB lineage: Bacteria > Chloroflexota > Dormibacteria > Aeolococcales > Aeolococcaceae > DASRDZ01. The sequence continues at coordinate 21,863 of CAZCJX010000025.1, forward strand.
GGCGACCGCGACTTCGGGGCGACCCATCCCATCCTCATGGTCGACCCCGTCGACGGCAGCATCAACGCCAAGCAGGGGCTGCCCTACCACTGCGTCTCGCTGGCCCTCATCGAGGGCGACAGCTTCGGCGACACCACCGTCGGCGTGGTCCGCAGCCTGGCCGGCCCGGGGCTCTACAGCGCGGTGCGCGGCGAGGGCGCCTGGCGGGACGGGCGCCCGCTGCGGCCGCTGGCCGTGGAGCTCACCGCCGACGGCCGCATCCCGGTGGTGGTGCTGGAGGCGGTGCTCCGCCCCCCGGTCATCGCCGCGCACCGGCGGCTGCTGGAGCGCTGCGGCCGGGTCCGCCTCCTCGGCGCCGCGGCGCTCAGCCTCTGCCAGGCGGCCAGCGGCGCGGCGTCGGCCTTCGTCGCGCCCGGTGGGCTGCGCGCCTTCGACTGCGCCGCCGGGCTGCTGCTGCTCGACGAGGTGGGCGCGGTGGTCACCGACCGGGCGGGCAACAGCGTCGCCGGGCTGGCCGCCGACCTGGCGACACGCGTGCGCCTGGTGGCCTCGCTGAACCCCGAGGTCCACCAAACCGTTCTGTCTTTGCTCGACTGACACGTCGCCGCTACACGCGGTACGAAGCGATCGGTGCTCCAAGTTGCGCCCGTTAGCAATGCGTCACCGGATCGTGACCGTCCCGTGACCGGTTGAGCCGATCAAACCGGGGGTCAAATGCGGCACACTGTCGCCCAGGCGGAGAGCCCGGCGCCCGCCAGCCGGTTCTTCGCCTTTTTCTTTGCCTTCAGAACCCGGCGCCACCGAGCGCCGTGCGATCACCGAGCCGCCGCCCGCGACCGTCGCGGAGCGGCTGGCCCGGGGGCAGCCCCGACGAGCGAAGCCCGCTGTGCGCCCGCATCGGCACGGCTGTGCCGCCGCCAGGCCTTCGTCACACGATCGTGCGTTTTCGTCGTCGTCGTCAGCGATGCGGGCACACCCGCCGAAGCGATGATGAACCGGTGATCCACGAGGGGGAGACGACCGCCAACCCCGTGCCCGAGGCAGGGGTCGCCGCGGTCTCGGGGCCACTCCCCGCCGCTCCGCCGGCGCGCCGCGAGCGCGGATATCGCCGGCCCGGCCGTGCCCCGTGGCTCGACATCCTGGCCCTGATCACCCGCCGCATCACCTCGTCGCAGAGCACCGAGCAGGCCGCCCGCGACATGGTCGATCTGCTCGCCCAGGCCTTCGACCTGGAGTGCGTCGCCTACTTCGACCTGTCCGGCGACGGGCGCGTCCTCCGTCCGCTGCACGGCGCGGGCAACCACCACGACGCCCGCCACGATCTCGACAGCGACCTCACCTGGCCCGCCGACCGCGGCCTGCTCGGCATCGCGGTGCGGGAGCGGCGCACCGTCCTGGTGCCCGACACGGCGCGCGAGCCCGGCTACGTCGCCCACTTCCCCGACACCCGCGCCGAGCTGACCGTTCCGGTTCTCGACGGCCACCGCGTCGTCGGCGTGCTCGACATCCAGGCGCGCCGCCGGGACTACTTCTCACCCGTCGCGGTCGACGTCGTCGAGGCCATCGCGGCGCAGTTCATGGTGGCGCGCCGCGCCATCGAGCTGCGTTTGCGACAGGAGCGGCAAATACGTGAGCAGGAGGTGGCCCACCGCGTCGCCATGGAGATCCTGGCGATGCGTCCCTGGGAGGAGACGCTGCGCTACGTCACCCGCCAGCTGCGCCTGCTCTGCAACGCCGAGGGCGCCGGCCTCTACCTGATGGAGCCCGACGGCCAGCACCTGCGCTGCGTGATCAGCGACCACATCGAGCCCGACGTCACGGGGCAGCGGCTGCTCGTCGGCAACGGCCTGGCGGGCCGCGTCGCCGCCTCGGGGCGCTCGATGACGGTGGCCGACTACCAGACCTGGGAGGGCCGGGCCACGCAGTACGACGGCGTGCGCTGGCACTCCATCGCCGCGGTGCCGCTGTTCCACGGCGACGCGGTGCTCGGCGTCATCGACCTCATCTGCATGGACCCCGGGCGCGTCTTCGGCGCCGACGAGGTGCGCATCCTCGAGCTGCTGGCGGCGCCCTCGGCGCTGGCCATCAGCAACGCGCGGCGCATCGAGGAGCACACCGGCGACCTCGCCCGGATGGGCCAGATCGCCCGCCAGCTCAGCGGCACCACCGGGCCCGACCAGCTGCGCCGCACCATCTGCCGCGCCGCCCGCGACCTGACCGGCTGCGACGTCGCCGTGCTCTTCGAGCCCGACGGCCACGACGGGCTGGTCTCGGTGGCCACCGACGGCACCCGTGAGGGACTGCTGCTGACCATCGCGCCGAACGAGAAGTCGGTGTGCCGCGACGCCTACACCAGCGGCCGCGCCGCCTTCGGCGCCGACCAGGAGCGCTGGGAGCGCCGTCCCACCGTCTCCCGCCTCACCGGCACCCGTTCGGTGCTCGCCCAGCCGGTGATGCGCGACGGCAGCCCGGTCGGCGTGCTGGGTATCGCCTGGCGCAAGCCGATGGCCGCCGCCTCGGAGCGCGCCGCCTCGCTGCTCGCCGTGCTCGCCGGCGACGCCGCCGTGGCCATGGAGCGCGCCGACCTCTTCGCCCGCCTCGACAGCATGGCCCGCCACGACGCCCTCACCGGCGCCGCCAACCGGCGCTCCTGGGACGACGAGCTGCCCCGCTACCTGGCCCGCGCCCGCCGCGACCTCGAGCCGGTCTGCGTGGCCATGCTCGACCTCGACCACTTCAAGGCCTTCAACGACATCCAGGGCCACCAGCGCGGCGACCTGCTCCTCCGCCAGGTGGTCGAAGCCTGGCGCCAGGAGCTGCGCGAGGTCGACTTCCTGGCCCGCTACGGCGGCGAGGAGTTCGCCCTGGCGCTGCCCAGCTGCGCCCTCGACGGCGCCCTGGCCATCGTCGACCGCCTTCGCGCGGTGACCCCCGGCGGCCAGACCTGCTCGGCCGGGGTGGCCTGCTGGGACGGCGAGGAGAGCGCCGACGGGCTGGTCGCCCGCGCCGACGCCGCGCTGTACCAGGCCAAGGTGGCCGGCCGCGACCGCTCGGTGGCGGCGATGCCGGAGTCGGGCCTGGCCCTGGGCGAGATCGCCGTGGGCGGCTCGATGGCCTCGTGGACGCGCTGGATCGGCATGGTGCCGCGGCTGCTCGCCGAGCGCTGCGTCGAGGCCGTGTACCAGCCGGTGGTGCGGCTCGACTCCGGCGCCGTGCGCGGCTACGAGGCGCTGGCCCGGCCGGCGGGGTCGAGCGAGCTGACCAGCGTCGAGGGACTGTTCGCCGCCGCCCAGTACCGCGGCCTGACCCGTGACCTCGACTGGATCTGCCGCCGCGCCGCCGTCGAGGGCGCCGCCCTGGTGCCCGCCGGATTGCCGCTGTTCATCAACGTCAGCGTGTCGGCGCTGCTCGACCCGATGCACGACGTCGACCAGATGCTGCTGCTGCTGGAGTACGCCGGGCGCACGGCGGGCGACGTGGTGCTGGAGATCACCGAGCGCGAGGCGGTGCCCGACATGGCCCGCTTCACCGAGGTGCTCGCCCTGCACCGGGCGCACGGCTTCCGCTTCGCCATCGACGACGTCGGCGAGGGGCACTCCACCCTGGAGGTGCTCGCCGCGGCGGCGCCCGAGTACATCAAGGTGGCCCGCGGGCTGATGGTCGCGGCCAGCCAGGGGGGCGCGCGCTCGGCGATCCGGGCGCTGGTGGCGTTCGCGCGGTCCAGCGGAGCCGAGGTCATCGCCGAGGGGATCGAGACGGAGACCGAGCGGGTGCTGATGATGCAGCTCGGCGTCGAGCTGGGGCAGGGCTTCGCGCTCGGCGAGCCCCAGGATCTCGCGGCGGCGTACGCCGTGGAGCGCATCGCCGCCGCGAGCTGAGTGACGCCCCCCTCACGGAGCGTCCGTGGTGTGTCTTCCGGGTGGTGAGACGTCGCACCCGGCGGAAAGGTTCCCTGGCTAGGGGAGGGGAAGGAACGGCGTTTGCGTGGGCGGCGGGGTGGGGGTCGGCGGCGGCGCGGCGGGCGTGGGCGTGGGCGTGGGCGTCGGCGTTGCGGTTGCGGCCACGATGGTCAGATACGCCGCTTCCGACGTGCTGTTCCACGTCGCATGGGCGGTGTAGACGCCCGGTGGGACGTTGCCGTAGGCGGTGTGCCATGTGCAGGTCTGCGACTCGGACTCGCCGGGGCGGAGGCCGGACCTGGGAATCGAGATCGCCATGGCCGGTGCCATGGCCGAAGCGGATCCCGGCGAGGGCGGCGGTGTGTCCATCTCGGGGCAGAGCCGCCACTGCTGCCCGTGGCTGTTGGTGACCCACACCGCCGGACCCAGCGGGTAGTGGCAGGCGACGTGGCCGCGGTTGGTGGCCTCCGTGGTAACCGTGGCCACATCACCCTGGAGGTAGCTGTTGTGGTCAGTCCTGACCGTGACCAGCAGGGCGCCGGCGGCGCACGGCTGCAGCGGCGAAGACGTGTGGCTCGGCGCGGCAGCGGCACTCGCGTTGGCCGGGCCCGCCGCGGCGGCGCCGTCGGACTCCGGGCCGCTGTTCGCCCCGCGCCCCTGGGCCAGCCGCGGATCGCCCGGCTGCAGCTGCACGCTGCGCGGCACCACCTGCACGCCCACCGCGGCGAAGGCCGCCAGCGCCGCCGCTCCCACCGCAACCCCGAGCACCATGCGCCGCCGGTGCGCCGCCAGCTCCACCCGGGCGTGCACCCGGTTGAGCACCCGCGACGGCACCAGCGCCGCCCCGGGCACGGCGGCGTCGTAGGCGCGGTGCAGGCGCTCGCGCAGCAGCAGCTCGTCGGCGTCCATCGCCTCCACCTAGCCCTCCTCCTCGGCCAGCGCCGCGCGCAGGGCGTGCACGGCGCGGTGGACGCGCGACTTCACCGTGCCCACCGGCGTTCCCAGGGCGGCAGCCACCTCCTCCAGGGGGAGGTCGAGGTAGAAGCGCAGGGCGATCACCATGCGCTGGTCAGGACTCAGTGAGCGCACCGCGCGGCGCAGCTCGGCGCCGTCGACGGGGTCGGACCAGCGGACGCTGACCTCGATGTCGTCGCGGCGCAGCACCGAGAACCAGCGGCGGCGGCGCACCGAGCGGCACTCGTTGGCGACGATGGCGAGGAACCAGGGGCGCACCGCCTCGCGCACGCTGGACAGCTTGCGCCACGCCTTGACGGCCGCCTCCTGCACGGCGTCCTCCGCCTCGGCGGGGTCGTCGAGCATGAGCAGGGCAAGGCGAAAGCCCGCCTGGATGAGCGGGCCGATCTCTGCGTCGAAGTCGAGGACGGAGGACTGGTCGCCCGCCTCGTCGAGCACCTCCGTGCCGATCACATGTACTAGGACGCGGCGACATGGCCCGGAGGTTTCACGCCGGGGGGCCGAATCGCCACACTGGGGAGCCATGCTCACCCCGCAGACGCTCGACGTCGTCATGGTGTCCCTGGAGGGGCCGGACCAGTACAGCCAGGCAGGCGGCCTCGGCGTGCGCGCCCGCGAGCTGTGCCGCGCCACCGCGGCGCTCGGCTTCCGCACCACGCTGATCTTCGTCGGCGATCCCGCCAAACCGGCGGAGGAGACCGTCGACGGCGTGCGGCTGCTGCGCTGGGCCCAGGAGATCTCGCGGCGGCATCCCGCCGGCGTCTACCAGGGGGAGGAGGAGAAGCTGGCGCTGCTCAACGCGTCACTGCCGATGCACCTGGTCGACGCGGTGATTGCGCCGGCGGCGGCCGAGGGCCGGGTGGTGGCGCTGCTCTTCGAGGAGTGGCAGACCGCCCAGGCCTGCATGCTCACCAGCGACCTGCTCCACGCCCGCGGGCTGCGCGACCGCTGCGTGGTCCTCTGGAACGCCAACAACGTCTTCGGCTTCGAGCACATCGACTGGGGACGGCTCGCCTACGTCAGCACGCTGACCACGGTGAGCCGCTACATGAAGCACCTGATGTGGCAGCACAACGTCGACCCCATGGTGATCTACAACGGGATTCCGGACTCCGCGCTGGCGCCGGTCGACGCCGCGGCGGTGAAGACGATCCGCGCCGCGGCGGGAACGCCGTGCCTGGCCTTCAAGATCGGGCGCTTCAGTCCCGACAAGCGGTGGCACCAGGCGGTCGAGGGGATCGCCGAGCTGCGCGCCCAGGGGCTGCCGGCTCGCCTGCTGATGCGCGGCGGCATCGAGCCGTTCGGCGGCGAGGTGCTGGCCCATGCCCGGCGGCTCGGCCTCGACGTCGCCGCCTGGCAGCAACCGGTGCGGGACGCGGCCGACGTCGCCGTCGCGCTGCGCTCCACCGAGGGCGCCGCGCTGGTCGACCTGCAGACCTTCCTGCCCGACGCGGTGGTGCCGCAGATCTACGCCGCCAGCACCGCAGTTCTGGCCAACTCTGGCCATGAGCCGTTCGGGCTGGTGGGGTTGGAGGCGATGGCGGCGGGCGGGGTGGCGCTGGTGGGCGCCACCGGCGAGGAGTACGCGCGCTCCTACGCCAACGCGGTGGTCGTCGAGTCCGACGACGGCGCCGAGATCGCCAGCGCGCTGCGCGGGCTGGTGGAGCGGCCCGCCCTGGCCAGGCGGCTGCGCGCGGCGGCGCGGCGCGACGCCACCGAGTTCACCTGGCCGCTGATCCTCGACGGCCTGCTGGAGCGGCTGCGCTTCGTCTCCGAGCACCAGGGTGTGCGCCTGCCCGGCGGCGGGGCTGTAGCACCGGCCACCACCCGGCCGGCGGCCCGCCGCCGTCCCCCGGCTACGAGGCCGGCGGCGGCGCGGGCAGGGTGAGCACGAAGCGCGACCCGCGCCCCAATTCGGAGTCGACGTCGACCCGCCCGTTGTGCTCCCGGGCGATCTTGGCGACGATGCTGAGCCCCAGCCCGCTGCCGCCCTCGGCCCGCGAGCGGCTCTTGTCGACCCGGTAGAAGCGGTCGAAGATGTGGGGCAGGCCCTCGGCGGGGATGCCGATTCCGTCATCGATGACCGCAACCGCCACGTGTCCCGGCGGCGCCGGCGCCGCCTCGACCATGACGTGGCCGCCCTTCTGGTTGTAGCGGATGGCGTTCTCCACCAGGTTGGTCAGGGCGCGGCGCAGCGAGAGCTGGTCGCCCACCGCCACGGCGCTGCCGGGAACGGAGCTGGCCACCGTGACGCCGCGCTGCGCCGCCACCGGCTCCAGCTCGTCGACCACCGACTCGGCGAGCGAGGAGAGCGCCACCCTGGTGTGCGGCGGCGGCTGGTCGCGCTCGGCCAGGGCCAGCATGTCGTCGACCAGGCGGCGCATCCGCGATGTCGCCGCGGCGGCGGACTCGGCGACCTCGCGGTAGTCCTGTTCGGTGGCGTTGGGATCGCTGCGCACCGCGTCGATGCTGAGCTGCAGCGCGGTCAGCGGGGTGCGCAGCTCGTGCGAGGCGTCGGCGACGAACTGTCGCTGCTGGACGAAGGCCTGGTCGAGGCGGCCGACCATGTCGTCGAAGGAGTCGGCCAATTGCTTGAGCTCGTCGTCGGCGCCCTTCAATGCGATGCGCTCCTTGAGGTTGTGGGAACCGATGCGACGTGCCACCGCGGCCATCTCGCTGATGGGACGCAGGGCCCGGTCGGCGGCGTACGAGCCGATGGCGAAGCCGCCCAGGGCCAGCGCCAGGAAGCCGAGGATCGAGAAGTAGCGCAGCCGCGCCAGCGTCTCGGCGCGGGCCTGCGCCTCGGCGTAGGTGAGCAGGTTCTGGTTGAGCACGAACCCGCCGGTGGGCAGGGGGACCTGCACGGTCACCGGCACCTGCGTGAAGTGGGCGGCGACGTTGACGAACACCAGCAGCACCGCGGCGGCGGCGGCGAGCAGCGCGACGTAGTAGATGGTCAGGCGGACGCGCAGCGAGCTGGTGGCCCGGCGCGACGAGAGATGCCAGTCGAGCCAGCGATTCCTGGCGCGCGCGGGCGGCGGCTCAGAGACGGTAGCCACGACCGACGATGGTCTGGATGTAGCTGCGTCCCTCGAAGCCGTCGTTGATCTTGCGGCGCAGCTTCATGATGTGCACCCGCACCGTGTTGGTGAACGGGTCGGCCTCGCTGTCCCACACGTGGTCGAGCAGCTCCTCCTGCGACACGATCTT
>CAZCJX010000026.1:0-29411 GCA_964499205.1 uncultured Actinomycetes bacterium
GTGGCGCGCTGGAGGATCACCGCGCCGAGGACACCATTGACCAATACCGCCAGCGCCACGCCGGCGGCGGCACCGCGCAGGCGGACGGTGAGGAACGGCACCGTGGCGGCGATGGCCATGAAGCCCGGCAGCAGTGAGCCCATCGGAGGACGGTCGGCGGGCAGCGTGGTGGCGATGAAGGCGATGGCGTCGAACAGCGCGACGAATCCCCAGAAGGCGACAAAAACGGTCACCGCGTCGTCGCCGCGCGAGCCGCTCGTGTCGGCGATTGCGCCCACGGTGCCGCCGCGCGCCAGCCGCTGCAGCAGCCACAGCGGCACGATGGCGCCGGCGATGGCGATGAGCCCGAGCACGATGCGAAGTCCGGACAGCTGCCCGTTGCCCATGTCGAGCACGAGATGTCCCAGCAGCGACAGGTGGTCGCGCACGCCGCCGGGCGAGGCGAGCCGCAGCGGCACCCCCTCGACGCTGTAGCCGGCGCGATGCATCGCCAGCGTGGTGAGTCCCGCTGCGATGAGCGCGACGACGACGACGCTGGCGGAGGCGAGGAGCAGCTCAGCGCCGCGCCGGTCGCGATGCCGGAACCCGAGCAGCAGCGCCGCGGCGGCGAACGGCGCCAACCCGGTGATCAGCAGCAGCGGGTCGGACGCGACGTCGAGACCGGTGATCACCGCGATCGCCTCGCCGCCGACCAGCACGTGGGTGGCCCCGACGCGCGGGGTCCGCGCCAGCCACACCAGCAGCGCGGCGAGCACGATGCCGTTGACCACCGTGGTGCCGTGCGATGCCTGCGCCAGCATGGGCAGCAGCACCAGCGGCGGCGTCGCGATGCCGATGGCCAGCGCCACCAGCGCCGCGCGCCGGCCCGCCAGCCGCCGCACCGTCTCGGCCAGCACCAGCAGCCCGATGAGCGACAACGCGTACGGCATGGCCTCCCAGAGGCCACGGTGCCCCGGGAACCCGCGGGTCACCTCGTCGAACCACAGCGTGGTGTAGTGCGCCGCGCTGCTGAGGACCACGCTGCTCCCCGCGCGCGGCGGCGGCAGCGACTGCGCGATCACCATCGGGCCCACCGACTCGCTGGTCGCCGTGTCGTGCACCAGCGAGGGCACGCGCATGGCCAGCACCACGGCGTATCCGACGATGGCCATGACCGGTCCCACCGGCCACCACGCCAGCACACCCGCATACGGCGATGTGCGCGACACCGCGCGGAGGCGTTCGCCGACCCGCGCGGCGGCCGCGCGCGTGGTCACGCCGTGCCGGACTCCCACGAGGCCAGGTAGGCCTGCTGCTCGGGAGTCAGCACGTCGATCTCGACACCGAGGCTGCGCAGCTTCAGTGCGGCGATCTCCCTGTCGATGTGCTCGGGCACGTCGTACACCTTGGGCTCCAGCTCCCGGTGATGCTGGGCGACGTACTCGGCGCAGAGCGCCTGGTTGGCGAACGACATGTCCATCACGGCGGCGGGATGTCCTTCGGCGGCGGCGAGGTTGAGCAGCCGGCCGTCGGCGAGGACGTGCAGGGTGCGCCCGTCCTGCATGGTGTAGGCGTCGACGTAGGGGCGCGGCTTGCTGACGCCGGTCGAGAGGTCGTCGAAGGCGGCGAGGTTGATCTCGTCGTTGAAGTGGCCGCTGTTGGCGATGATCGCGCCGTCCTTGAACGCGAGGATGTGGCGGCGGTCGACGACGTTGATGTCGCCGGTGACGGTGATGACGATGTCGGCGCGCGGGGCGGCCTCCTCCAGGGTCATCACCTGGTAGCCGTCCATCACCGCCTCCAGGGCGCGCGTCGGGTCCACCTCGGTGACCACGACGTGCGCACCCATGCCAGCGGCGCGCATGGCCAGGCCGCGACCGCACCAGCCGTAGCCGCAGACCACGAAGGTCTTGCCGGCGAGCAGGATGTTGGTGGCGCGGATGAACCCGTCGAGCGTCGACTGGCCGGTGCCGTAGCGGTTGTCGAACATGTGCTTGGTGAGCGCCTCGTTGACCGCGACGATGGGGAAGCGCAGCTTGCCGTCGCGCGCCAGCGCGCGCAGCCGGATGACGCCGGTGGTGGTCTCCTCGGTGCCCGCCATCACGTCGGCGAGGAGGTCGGTGCGGTCCTTGTGCAGCCGCGCCACCAGGTCGGCGCCGTCGTCCATGGTGAGGTGCGGCCGGACGTCGAGCACGGCGTCGATGTGGTCGTAGTAGCGCGCGCTGTCCTCGCCCTTGACGGCGTAGGTGGGGATGCCGTGGTTGCTGACGAGTGCGGCAGCAACCGGGTCCTGGGTGGACAGCGGGTTGCTGGCGCAGAGGCGCAGCTCGGCGCCGCCCGCCTTGAGGGTGATGGCCAGGTTGGCGGTCTCGGTGGTGATGTGCAGGCAGCCGGCCAGCCGCAGGCCGCGCAGCGGCTGCTCGCGCTCGAAGCGCTCGCGGATCAGCCGCAGCACCGGCATCTCCTGGGCGGCCCACTCGATGAGGCGCTGGCCCTCGGCGGCGAGGCCGAGGTCGGCGACGTCGTGGGTCATCATCGTCATGCTGGTTGGTACTCCGGTGTTCGTCTTGATGTCAGAAGCGGATCAGGGAGACATAGGGGCGGTCGCCGAGCAGCTTGCCACCGCCCAGCGCCTCCAGCTCGACCAGAAAGGCGATGCCCACCACCTGGCCGCCGAGGCGCTCGACGAGCGACACAGTGGCCGCCGCGGTCCCCCCGGTGGCGAGCAGGTCGTCGACGACGAGCACGCGCTGCCCCCTATCGACAGCGTCGGCATGCAGCTCGAGGATGCCCTCGCCGTACTCCAGCTGGTAGCTGACCGACACCGTCTCCCGCGGCAGCTTGCCCTTCTTGCGCACCGCGACGAAGCCGCACCCCAGCGCGTAGGCCAGCGCCCCGCCGACCACGAACCCGCGCGACTCCACCCCGGCCACGAGGTCGACCCTCTGCTCGGCGTGGGCCCGGGCCAGCGCGTCGACGGCGTCGCGAAAGGCGGGGCCGTCGCGGAACAGCGTGGTCAGGTCGCGGAAGAGGACGCCCTCGCGGGGAAAGTCCGGGACGTCGGTGATGACGGCGCGGAGCCGCTCGGCCAGCTCGCTGTCGGACATGCGGCGGCAAGTCTAGCGGGCGAGGCCGCCGCAGCGGGACGGAGCCGGCGGGTGCCGAAGACGAAAGCCTTCAGGTCGGCAACTGCCGCGCCTTGGAGCCGATATCCGAGATCCGTGGTTCGGCGCGCGTCCTCCCGGAAGAAAACGACAATGCCCACGAAAGCGACGCTTGCTGCGTGCGGACTGTTGCGCTATTGGCTATGCTCCCACCCCATTGGCCCGAGGTTGGGCCGGAAGGGAGAAAGACTATGGTCAGTAAGCACTTTCGTCACCTGCGGCTCTTGGGTGCTGCCGCTCTCCTCGGAGCTTCGGTGGTCGGTACCACAGGCTTGGTGCACGCCGCGGCTGACACGCAACTGCCGGGATACGTCTGTGGCACCGCACCGGGGGAGGGCAACCTCACCGTCTGCCTCCGTGGAGACACGGAGTTGGTGCCCACCGGCCCCACCACCACCGCAGTAGTTGCCACGTGCACAGCTGTGGTCGAGGGCGTGGTCGAGACGACCGGCGTTGGCTGCGAGCTCTTCTCGCTCGGAGGGGCACCCTCGGGCGCCGCACCGAACCTCTTCGAGCCGGGCGTCGTCTCTGCCAGTGGCTTCGCGGAGTCCAGCATCCCGCTGCAGTCCTACCAGCTCTGTGTCGGCGGCGACTACACGACCGTCGACGGCGGTCGTGGGAGTGGCGCCGTCGGGACCTGGGCATTCTCGGCCTGCTTCACCACCCTCTGAGCATCAACGGAAAAGGGGGGCCGCGCTCGCTGACCGCGGCGCGGCCCGTCAACAAGCTGCCCCATTGGCGGGCCCCCCCTCGCCCGCCCGCACATTTGTTCGGGGCCGACCCCTGGTTCCGGTTCGGCTGCGTGCTAGGGTTCTCCGCCGTGAGCCCAAGGACCCGCCCGTGAAGGGCCTGATCCTGAGCGGTGGCAAGGGCACCCGCCTGCGCCCCATCACCCACACCAGCGCCAAGCAGCTCGTCCCCGTCGCCAACAAGCCGGTGCTGTACTTCGCCATCGAAGCGATGGTCGAGGCCGGCATCACGGACATCGGCATCATCACCGGCGATACCGGGGCCGAGGTGCGCGACGCAGTCGGCGACGGTGGGCGCTTCGGCGCGCGCATCAGCTACATCCCGCAGTCAGCGCCGCTCGGCCTGGCCCACGCGGTCCAGACCGCTGCCGGCTACCTCGGCGACGACCGCTTCGTCATGTACCTGGGCGACAACCTGATCCGCGACGGCATCGTGGCGCTGGTCGAGGAGTTCGCCCGCAGTGAGCCCGACGCGATGATCCTGCTCGCCAAGGTGCCCGAGCCGGAGCGCTTCGGCGTCGCCGAGCTGCGCGACGGCCGGGTGGTGCGGCTCGTCGAGAAACCGCCGGTGCCGCCGTCCGACCTCGCCCTGGTCGGCGTCTACCTCTTCTCCCCCAAGGTGCACGACGCCATCGCACGGATCGAACCCAGCCCGCGCGGCGAGCTGGAGATCACCGACGCCATCCAGCGGATGATCGACGACGGCGACCACGTCGTTCCCCACGTCATCACCGGCTGGTGGAAGGACACCGGCCGCCTCGAGGACATGCTCGAAGCCAACCGGATCGTCCTCGACGGCATGGCGCCGCGCGTCGAGGGCGTGGTCGGCGAGAACGTGCGCCTCGAGGGCAAGGTGATCGTCGAGAAGGGTGCGCGCCTCAGCAACTGCCGGGTGCGCGGGCCGGCCATCATCGGTGAGCGCACCGTCGTCGACAACGCCTACGTGGGACCCTTCACCGCTATCTACCACGACTGCATCATCCGCAACGCCGAGATCGAGCACAGCATCGTCCTCGAGCGCAGCCACATCGAGGACGTCAACGGCAAGATCGAATCCTCGCTGCTGGGCAAGGACTGCGTCGTCTGCCAGTCACCCGAGCGGCCGCGCGCTCTGCGCCTGATGCTCGGCGACCATTCCAGAGTGGAGCTGCACTGAAACATGCCCTGGATGCCCCTCACCGACTCCATCGAGCGGGCGCTCGACCGCATGAGCACCGCGCCGGCGGCCCAGCGCCTCGGCCGCATCGACGGAGTCCAGGTCAAGACCCTCAAGAAGCACGTCGACCAGCGCGGCTACTTCATCGAGCAGCTCAAGCGCGGTGACCTCGACGACGACGGCAAGCTCTTCATCCCCGAGCAGCCCTTCGCCCAGATGTCGCGATCACTCGCCTACGCTCGCGGCGGCAACCCGCCGGAGCTGATCAAGGCCTTCCACTGGCACAAGAAGCAGTGGGACTACTGGGACATCGTCGCCGGCAATGCGCGGGTGGTGCTCTGCGACCTGCGCGAGGGCTCGCCCACCGAGGGCCGCATCCAGGTGATCATGCTCGGCGAGCACGCGCCGCGCATGGTGGCGATCCCGCCCTACGTCGCCCACGGCTACCAGTGCGTGGCGATGCAGGACGTGATCCTCAACTACTACGTCACCGAACCCTACGATCCCGCCGATCCGGACGAGGGCCGCATCCCCTGGAACGACCCGCGCATCGGCTTCGACTGGTCGATCGAGAACATATGAGACTCCTGGTCACCGGCGGCGCCGGCTTCATCGGCAGCGAGTTCGTGCGGATGACGCTGCGCGAGCACCCCGACGATTCCGTGGTGGTGCTCGACAAGCTGACCTACGCCGGCAACCCGCGCAACCTCGACCCGGTGCGCGACGACCCGCGCTTCCGCCTCGTGCACGGCGACATCGCCGACGCCGAGCTGGTCGCCACGCTGGCGCCGGAGGTCGACGTCATCGTCAACTTCGCCGCCGAGTCGCACGTCGACCGCTCGCTGGAGTCGCCGGGACAGTTCATCCAGACCGACGTCTACGGCACCTTCGTCCTCATGGAGGCGGCGCGCGCCGCCGGCCACGAGCGCTTCCTGCAGGTGAGCACCGACGAGGTGTACGGCTCGGTGCACAGCGGGCGCTCCGTGGAGTCCGACCCGCTGCGTCCGCGCAGCCCGTACAGCGCCAGCAAGGCAGGCGGCGAGATGCTGGTGTGGTCGTACCGCGCATCGTACGGCTTCCCCGCGATCATCACGCGCGGCTCGAACACCTACGGGCACTACCAGTACCCAGAGAAGATCATCCCGCTCTTCGTCACCAACGCCATCGACGACCGCCCGCTGCCCATCTACGGCGACGGCCAGGCGGTACGCGACTACCTGCACGTGGAGGACCACTGCACCGGCATCGACGCGGCGCTGCGCCAGGGAACGCCGGGCGATGACTACAACGTCGGCTACGGCGGCGAGGGCGTGAACGGCATCGAGGTCGCTGACACCATCCTGCAGGCGCTGGGCAAGCCGGAATCGCTCAAGCAGTTCGTGCAGGATCGCCCCGGCCACGACCGCCGCTACGCGCTCGACACCGCCAAGCTGCGCGGGCTCGGCTGGTCGCCGCGCGTCGACTTCGCCGACGGCATGCGGCGCACCGCGCAGTGGTACGTCGACAACCAGGACTGGTGGCGCCCCCTCAAGTCGGGCGAGTTCTGGGAGTTCTACCAGCGCAACTACAAGCCGCTGCACGGCGCCGCCGCGGGCTGAGCCGGGCGCATGCGCATCCTGGTGTTCGGCGCGCGCGGGCAGCTCGGTCGTGAGCTGACCGCGCTGCCCGGCGCGGCACACGACATCACCGGACTGACGCGCGCACAGTGCGACATCGCTCAACCCGGCGCTGCCGAACGCGCGCTGCGCGAGCACCGGCCCGACGCGGTCATCAACTGCGCCGCGTGGACCAAGGTCGACGCTGCCGAGACGCAGCGCGACGACGCCTTCCGGATCAATGCCGAGGGACCGCGCCTGCTCGCCCTCGCCTGCGCGGCAGCCGACGTGACCCTGGTCCACATCAGCACCGACTACGTCTTCGACGGCACCGCCACCTCGCCCATCCCCGAGGATGCGCCGACACATCCGCTCGGCGTCTACGGTGCCAGCAAGCTCGCCGGCGAGGAGGCGGTTCGCGCCGCGGGCGCACGCCACGCCATCGTGCGCACCTCCTGGCTCTACGGGCAGGAGGGCCCCAACTTCGTCCTCACCATGCTCCGCCTCGGCGCCGAGCGGGAGGAGCTGAAGGTCGTCGCCGACCAGCGCGGCGCACCAACGTGGACCGGCCACCTCGCTCCTCCCCTCCTGCGCCTGCTGGAGCGCGGCGCCACCGGCACCTTCCACCTGACCAACAGCGGCGAGACCACCTGGTGCGAGCTGGCCGCGACCATCATGGCCAAGGCGAGCCTCCGCGCCTGCGTCGTCCCGACCACCACGGCCGAGTACGGCGCCCCCGCCCCGCGTCCCGCCTACTCGGTGCTCGACAACGCCGCCTGGCGTGCGCTCGGTGAGGAGCCGCTGCCCGGGTGGCAGCAGGGACTGGACGGCTATCTCACGGAGCGGTGGCCTCGGCCCGATAGCCCGACATGAGCGCACCCCTCAGCTACACTGACGCCCCGAACGCGGCGTTTCCCCCTGCACTCCCGAGGCCCAGATGACCGAGACCGAACGGGTCAGCAACGAGACCGCGGCGTCGACCGGCGACGAGTACGACGCTCATTACTACGCCACCCAGTGCGGCCAGCCCTACGAGCGCAACGAGCACTGGCTGCGGTTCTTCGCCGGCATCGCTGACCGCGTCGTGGCTGACATCGCTCCCCGCAGCGTGCTCGATGCCGGGTGCGCGATGGGATTCCTGGTGGAGAGCCTGCGGGATCGCGGCGTCGAGGCGTGGGGCGTGGACATCTCAGAATACGCCCTGTCCCAGGTTCGCGAGGACATGAAGCCATACGTGCGCCGGGCCTCGCTCACGGAACCGCTCACCGAACACTACGACCTGATTGTGAGCATCGAGGTTCTCGAGCACCTGCCCCATGCTGATGCAGAGGCAGCCGTCGCAAACCTCTGCGCACACACCGACGACATCATCTTCTCCTCCACGGCGACGGATTACGCCGAGGCGTCGCACGTCAACGTGCAGCCGGCCGAGTACTGGGCGGAGCTGTTCGCGCGCCAACGCTTCTTCCGCGACGTCGACTACGTGCCGTCCTACATCACCGCCTGGGCCGCGCGCTTCCGGCGACGTGAGCAGCCGGTGCACCTCCTGGTCAAGGACTACGAGCGAGCCTTCGCTCGCCTGCAGGCGGCCAGCGAGGGGCGCCGCCAGGCGCTCGCCGAGCGCGATGTGCTCCTCGCCGATCGCGAGGCACGCCTGGAAGCCGCGCTTGCCGAGCAGCGGCGACTCGAGGAGGAGCAGCAGTCCCTTCGCAAGGAGGCTCTCCGCCTCGCCGCAGACCTCAGCCAGACGCAGAACCTGCTGGTGGAGATGGAGGGCCGGGTCCGCGCACTGACCATCGAGCGAGACGCGCTGCGTGCTGCTCAGGACACCCTCACCTTCCGCCTCGGAGAGAGCCTGCGCCACCGCGCCCATGGCATCGCGCCACCTGGCACGCGTCGCGGCCGTGCCGCCCATCGCGCCTTTCGCGCGGCGACGGTGTTCACCGAAGATGGCGCCGGTGAGGTGGCGCGGCGGGCAGCCCGTAAGCTGCGCAACCGGAATCAGCCAGCGCCCGCTCTCGTCGCGCAGCAGTTGCCGCCCGACCCCACTGACGAGCAGTACCAGTCATGGCTGCAGCGCCACGACCCTGACGAGCTCACCCTGGGGCGAATGCGCGAGGAAAGCGAGGCGTGGCCGGTGCGACCGCTGGTGAGCATCGTGATGCCCGTCTACAACACCCGTCTCGACTGGCTGTACGATGCCATCGAATCGGTGAGGGCACAGTCATATACCAACTGGGAGCTGTGCATCGCCGACGACGCATCGTCCCACGGGGAGGTACGCACTGCGCTGCAGCGGTATGCCGCAGAGGATCCTCGCATCAAGGCGATGTTCCGCGAGCAGAACGGCGGCATCGCCGCCGCCTCCAACAACGCGCTCGCGCTGGCCGAGGGCGCCTACGTCGCGCTGCTCGACCACGACGACGTCCTGGCTCCGCACGCGCTGCACCGTATGGTTGCGCATGTCCTGGAACACCCCGAGGACGGCCTCGTTTACAGCGATGAGGACAAGTTGCGGCCGGACGGCAGGAGGGGCTTTCCGTTCTTCAAGCCCGACTGGTCGCCCGACCTGCTGCTCTCGGTCAACTACGTCTGCCACTTCACGATGATCCGTCGGGACCTGGTCACCGCTGCCGGCGGCTTCCACCCGGGCTTCGACGGGAGCCAGGACTACGACCTGATCCTGCGCGTCATCGATCTCGGCACCCCGGTGGGCCATGTCGCGGACGTCCTCTACTCATGGCGCATGGTGCAGGGGTCAACTGCCCTGGAGGGATCTGCCAAACCTCTCGCCTACGAGGCGGGACGCCGCGCGATCCAGGCGTCGATGGACCGGCGGGGCATCTCCGCGCGCGTCGACGAAGCCCGCGTTCCCGGGCGCTACGAGGTGCGCCGACGTATCTCCGGTCGGCCGACCGTCGCCCTGGTGATCCCCACCCGCGACCGTGTCGACCTGCTGCAGACCTGCATCGAGAGCATCGAGTCGCGCTCGACGTATCGCAACTACCGCATCGTGATCATCGACAACGACAGCCGTGACGAGGCCACCATCGAATACCTGGCCCGCTGCGGGCACCAGGTTGTGCCCCATCCAGGGCCTTTCAACTACTCGCGAATCATCAACGCCGGCGTCGCCGCCGCGCCCGGCGACCATATCGTCCTGCTCAACAACGACATCGAGGTCATCGAGCCGGGGTGGATCGAGGCGATGCTTGAGCACAGCCAGCGCCCGGAAGTGGGCGCCGTCGGCGCTCGCCTGCTCTACGGCGACGGTTCCCCGCAGCACGAGGGAATAGCCATCGGTACCGGCTTCATCGCCGGCAACCTCAACCACGGCAACTACTTCGCGCTTGGCCTAACCACACAGGACAAGACGGCGGTCACCGGTGCCTGCATGATGTTCCGGCGCGAGGTTTTCCACGAAGTGGGAGGTTTCGACGAAGGCCTGAGCGTCGCCTTCAACGACGTCGACTTCTGCCTGCGCGTCCGCCAGCACGGCTACTGGATCGTTTACACGCCGCTGGCGGAGCTTTATCACCACGAGAGCGCGAGCCGGGGAAGGCTCCATCCGATGGACGACGAGCGCTTCTTCATCGAACGCTGGGGAACCCATGACACGTTGTGCGACCCCTTCGTCAACGCCAACGTGCTGCACGTCAACCCGTTCCGCTTGCGACCGTGAGCGGGACACGACACGGAGGGGAATCGTGATGACGAGGGCTCCGATCAGGCCGGCGCCACAGATGGACACACCCTGGGTCGAGTCGCCCTTCTTCGAGAGGGAGCTGGCCGCTCGCGCCGTCTCGCTGACCGAGGCGCAGCTGTCGGCGGCCCGCGCCCTGCACGAGACGGGATATGTGGCGCTGCGTGGGGTCGTGCCCACCGAGCTGTGCGACCGCATCGTCGCCGACACCACGCCGATGCTCCACGAGGAGGTGGCGTTGCAGCAGCGGCGCGTCCAGGACGCCTGGCGGCGCGGTGCCGAGTCCGTCCGCACGCTGGCCAGCCTGCCCCAGATCGTCGGCTTGCTCAGCGCACTCTACGAGCGGGACCCGATCCCGTTCCAGACCCTCAACTTCGAGTACGGCACGCAGCAGCGCGCCCATGCCGACTCCATCCACTTCAGCTCCATCCCCGCACGATTCATGTGCGGGGTCTGGGTGGCCCTGGAGGACGTCGACGCGGCCAACGGCCCGCTCTTCTACTACCCTGGCTCGCACCGCCTCGCCGAGCTCACCATGTACGACCTGGGCCAGACTTACGATGACGTTCACTACGAGAAATACGAGGACTTCCAGGAAGCCTTGATGAGCGAGGTCGGCTTGGAGCCCGTCGAGTTCCACGCCAACAAGGGCGACGCGCTGATCTGGTCCTCCAACATAGTTCACGGCGGCCAGCCGATCACCGAGGAGGGCCGAACGAGACGGTCGCAGGTAACCCACTACTTCTTCCGCAACTGCATCTACTACACCCCGGTGTTCTCGAACATCCCTGTCGGTGAGTTGGTCCTCAAGGAGATCATCGACATCCGCGACTTGCAGCCGGTGCGGCACAGCTACAACGGGCGGCCGCTCCACTGGCGCAGCATTCCCGGCTCGCCGCTCTCCCGGATCTCGTTCTCGCCCGAGGAGGACCCCAACGCCCTGCGTGCCGACATCACGCGCGTCTCCGCGGAGCTGGAGGCACTCCGGGGATCACGGAGCTACAAGCTGGGGCACAGCTTGTTGGCGCCTGCGCGCCGGCTTCGCGAAGGGGTGGCCAAGCGCCGGCGTTGACCGCACACTCAGCCTGACAGTACCGCAGTGCAGGGCACGGCGACCGTCCACACCCCGTTCGGCGGCGGCGTCAGCAATGTGACGTTGGCCGCTGGAGTCGCCGCGCATCGAGACCTGGCGGCTGCGATTTCGGCACTCCACCGCGGCCCGAGATTGCGCGTGGTGCCGCTAGCCAGGAAGTCGAAGGACCACATGCCACCGAGCAGGACGAGAGCCGCCGCCGCAACGGTGAGGCGCGCGCGCCGCTGCGGGATGCTGGTGACAGTCACCACCGCCGCACTCCACAACGCTACCAGTGGCACGGCAACGTAGCGGGAGCCGAGCCCGAGGAACTGCACCGACCGTCCTACCGGCAGGTACAGCGGCGTCCAGCGCGTCTCGACGGGGACGACGAAGAAGAGTGCAGCGATTGCCACGGCGAACATGACCATCCACGCGCTGCGTGACGGCAGGACTGCCCGCAGACGCAGAATGCCGACCAGGCCGACCGCGGTGACGAACACTGTCGCGCACAGCGCCACGGCGAGCCAGCCGCCGTGAGCGAAGACCCACTGTGTGCCAGCGCTGCCAAGGAAGAACGGCGTCGCCACGCGCAGGGTCAGCAGCCGGAAGATTGTGCCGATCCCTGCGTGCACGGTCGAGTGTGGAACAGCCGTGGACACGGCTACGGCACCTTGCAGGATCAGCCCCGCCGTCCATCCCGCCACAGGCCACTGGTCACGCCATTCGCGCACCGCCCATAGCCGAGCCACAACGAAGGGGGCGAAGAGCAGCGTCAGCGGGTCACTCGCAGTTGCGACTAGGCATAGGAGCGTCTGCACCACCCGTGACCAGACCCCGCGGGGACGCCAGAGCAAGGCCCAGAACAGCGCGCACATGGCATACCACTGCAAGTTGACCCCGTTGTCGAGCATCTCGACACCGGCCACGGGCAGGAAGACCAATGTCCCGCTCAGGACCAACCGCCACCACGGCGACGCGACGTGCGCGCGCGACGAGCGGAACACGAAGAGAGCGAGGCCGCCAACGGCGATCGCCGGCACAATGGCGAAGAGCGCCGCGGCCCATCGCAGGGGAAACGACGCCACCACCGCCGCCACCGACCGCGGAATCCAATGCAGGTAGCCGGCATACGGCTGTGTGAACGCGTGCAGCCGTCCCATGTCGCGCGCCTGCTGCAGGAAGATGCGGCCATCCTCGGCCCAGAGGGTGTCGAGCGATCCCGGCAGCCGCAGCAGCTCGATGCCAGCCGCGGCAGCGACGAAGACGACCGCGGCGATCACACCGCGTGTCCGTAGCGCTTGCCGCCCGCACTCTGGGAAGAGGGCAGCCTCCACCGTCTTGGCGCGCGGCAGTTGGATCACAGAGGCGGCAGCTGCGTCGTCCAGCCTGATGGATCAAGCCGTACCACACAGCTGCGATGTTGCTGCACGCACTTCACCGTATCCGCCCAGTGGATATCGGCTCTCGCCGGCAGCCG
Organism: uncultured Actinomycetes bacterium; assembly: GCA_964499205.1. Classification (GTDB taxonomy): domain Bacteria; phylum Chloroflexota; class Dormibacteria; order Aeolococcales; family Aeolococcaceae; genus DASRDZ01. The sequence goes on from CAZCJX010000026.1 coordinate 12,899, forward strand.
CGCGTCGAACACCATGGCCTGGAGGAAGAGCGCACAAGGGATGACTCCGAGCAGCAGGCTCGCGCGGGTTCTCTCCGTGACGCGCCTCAGCAGCGGCGGCGACAGGGCTGCCACGAGCGTGATCGCCAGCAAGCCCATCGGGATGACATAGTAACGCCCTCCATCGGCGGGGTTCTCCAAGCCCACGAGGTCGCTTCGAAGGCGCAGCGTTGTGCTCGCCACGGCGGCTGCCATGGCCACGAGCACGGTGAGCGCCGCCGTTCTTGGCAGCCGGACGAGGCATGTCGCGGCAAGCGCCAGAAAGCCGCAGCTGGCCAGCCAGAACGCCCCGCCGTGAAGCAGCCCTGCCACCCAGAGGTCGTGCAGCAACTTCTCACCGAAGACCGCGGTGCCACCGAGGCGCAGTCCCCATGCGGTGGTGAACGCCCCGATGGAGATGGCACCTGTTCCGTTGCCCGGATCATGGCTCGTTACGAGCACAGCCCCTTGGACGGCCGCCGTCGCCGTGATGAGGAGCGCGACCACCACGCTGTGGCGTGTCCTCTCGCGCCACGCCCGAACCCAGAAGATCGGAGCGGTGAGGATGGAAAAGGGGCCGGTCAGGCCGAGGACACTCAAGACGCATGCTTCGACCACCTTGCCCGGCCGACTGCGAGGATCACAGGAAAGCGCGAGCATGACCAGGGTGATGCCGAAGTACCAGTGCAGATCGTCGAGGCCGCCGCTGACCTCATCGACACTGGGCAGAAGGATCAGGGCAGCGAAGAGGGCGACCCGGGCCGACCGCGAAGGGATCAGCCACTCGAGGCGACTGCTGAGCGACGGTGTCATGGCAAGCGTGGCGAGGAGAAGCGAGCTGACCGCGTAGACCGTGGGGGTCCACGCGAGCGGCAGGCGGGCGGCGACGGCCGACAAGAGCCGTGGTACAAGGTGGAGGTAGCCGGCATACGAGCTCGTCAGCGTGGAGGGGAAGGAATGGACCATGGCATCGTGGAAGAACACGCTGCCATCCTCCGCCCAGAGGGCCGGGTGGGTGACCGAGCCGGGGCGGCGCAGAGCCAGGACCACCAACCCGACCAGCGCGACGAGGCTCAGCGCAGCCGGACGGCGCCAGGCTGCTCGAAGCCTCGCCAAGGCGACCGCCTCGTCAGGCCGGACCCGGACAGCGGTCAATCCCCTCACACAGCTCCTCCGTCGACGCTCGCCTCGCTGGCCGAGCAGGGTACATCGTCGCCGCACGAGCTCGGGGGAGGTTCGATGCACGGGTGTCACGTTTCATGGCCTGGACGCCGGGATACACTGCTGGCGAACTCATCCCGAATGGAGAGCTCTTGTCGTGAGCAGGCTCGACGCGGCGCCCAGCGGGCTCGCCTCGCACATGTCCGGTCCCGAGGAACCCCCGTCGCCTCCCGCTGTGGCCGACCTCGATGCCGTCTATGGCAACCGCTTCCCGCCACGACAGGAACGCGTCAAACGGCGCATGTGGGCGGAGATCGCGCGCTTCCTGCAGCGCTACGTCCCCGAGGGTGCCCGAGTGCTCGACATCGCCTCGGACAACGGCCACCTTCTCGCCGGCATCCGGGCACAGCAGAAGATCGCGACCGACATCCGGGACACCTCGGCCAACATGCCGCCCGGCGTCAGCTTCATCCGCTCGGACAGCCTTGCGTTGCGGTCGGTGATGCCATCGGGCGAGCTCGACGTCATCTTCATGAGCAACTTCCTCGAGCACCTGCCCTCCGGCGCGGCGGTCATCCAGCAATTCCGTGTGGCCTACGATCTCCTCCGTCCTGGAGGGAGGGTCATCGTGCTGCAGCCCAACGTGCGGCTAACGAAGGGCGCGTACTGGGACTTCGTCGACCATGCCACGCCCCTGACTGAACGCAGTCTCGAAGAGGCGGCGACTCTGGCCGGCTTTCGCCGCCGCGAGCTGATTACGCGCTTCCTGCCCTACACCACCAAGAGCCGCCTTCCCAAGCACCGCCTCATCGTGCGCGTCTACCTCACGCTGCGACCGGCCTGGCTGCTGTTCGGCAAGCAGACGCTCTACGTCGCCGAAAAGCCGGAGGGCGAGCGCCTGCGGGGCCACTGAAGCAGGAGCGCCCCGCCCGCAGGTAGGCTGCGGAACCATGGCTGGGATCGGCACTGAGCAACGGCGTTCTTCCTGGTGGTACGTCCTCGCGGCGGCATGGGCGCTGGCCATGGCCCCGCTGACCACACCAAGCCTCGTATCGCCTCCGCCCGGCATCCCCGGCGCCGCGTCATGGCTCGACGGTTCGTGGGTCGCGGGGCTCAACATGGCGGGGCGGCAACACCTGACGGTCGGTTCCCGGATCCTCACAACCTATGGGCCCGACGGCTTCCTGGAGTTCACGATTCCCTTCTACGCCAAGGAGTTGCTGGTCGCCGTCGCGGTGACGATGGCTATTCACATGGCCTTCATTGCATGCCTGGCGGTGCACTTGTTCCGCGGCAGACGACGACTGGTCATGGTGCTGGCAGCCACGGCCGTGGTCGTCTCACTGCTGCGTCCCATGGCGTACATCGAGGTGGAGGGCGCCCTCCTCGCTGCACTCGCTGGCATTCTTGCATTGGAACTTGAGGGCGTCCCTGCCTCCTGTGTCGCCGCGTCCGTCGCCGGGGTGGCGCTGGCCCTGCTGGTGCTGGTCAAGGCCAGCGGTGTGGCTATCGCCGCGTTCGCCATTCCCGTGCTCGTCATCTCCGCACTGCTCGCCCGCCGCCGTCCCGTCGCCCTGGCCCTCGGCCTCAGCTTCCTGCTGGCCTCTGGATTGCTCTGGCATGCCGCTGGTCTAGGCGCCGGCGACGTGGTTCGGTACGTCCGCGCCTCCGTCGCACTGTCCGGCGGGTACAGCTCAGCCATGGCGACCGGCGGTCTTACCCCGTGGGTCATCGTCGGCGCAGTGGTGCTGATGCTCGTCCTCGGCATGGCCGTCATCAGCGGGCTGCGCAGACGACTGATCCTGTCCACATGGTTGCTGCTCACCACCCTTCTGCTCTTCGTCGCCTTCAAGGACACGTTCGTCCGAGACGGGCCCGATCGGGATCGCGGCTTCTTCGGAGAAGCTGCGGTGATGGCCGTGGTGGCGACCTCGATCGCCACACGCGAACGAGAGCCGCGGCGCCGCCGCATCGAGCCTGCCGCAGCGCTGCTTGCGCCCGTCGTCCTCCTCGGCATCGGCTGGCGCATGAGTGACGCGTCGATCTTTCAATCGCTTCCCGGCGCGCTGCGCGCCTGGCAGGCGGTGGCCGAAGCGGCCGTGGAGCCCGCGCGGCGCCGCGCCCTCGAACAGGGCACGCTGGACGCCGCCGTCAAGGCCTATGCACCCCTGATTCATGCAGCGCAGCTGCCCCGCGGTGCAACAGCTGACTTGATCGGCATCGACGTCGGCTACTTCTACGCCGACCACAACGTCGTGTGGGATCCCCGGCCCGTTCTGCAGTCGTACGAGGCATTCGTGCCGTGGCTCGACCAGCAGGACGCCGCCTTTTATGCCAGCACCCAGGCGCCCGAGTTCGTGCTCTACCGATACCTGACGCCCGACGGGCGCTATCCGCTCGCGGACGAGCCGCAGACCCTCACCACTCTCATGCAGCGGTACGAACCCGTGCGGGTGCTCGACGTGGAGACTGTGCTGCTGAAGCGCAGACCGCAGCGACCGCCAGGGCACCAGCGGTCCGAGGGACGAACATGTGCGGCGTTCGGGGAGCCGATCGCCGTCCCGCAGCAACCGGGCCGGTGGGTCTTCGGTCGCATCGACATGGGGTACTCGATCTCGGGACGGCTCCTCGACCTCGCCGCCAAGCCAGCCGAAGTCCGGATCAACCTGCGGGTACCCAACGGCATCGCGGGCTACCGGCTGGTCTGGCCGGTGGCACGGGATGGCGTGTATCTCTCGACCCTCGTCGTCGACCCCCAGGGCGTAGCCAGGGCGTTCCAGCATGTGCCCGGCGACCAACCGGTCATGGCCTTCGCTGTCAGCAGCAACGCCCCATGGGAATGGCAGCCGAAGGTGTGTGTCGACTTCTTCAGCATCGAGCCACCGACGTCGCCGTAGTCACGCCCCGCGCTGCAAGTGCACCACCCGGGCCGGCAGTTCCGGCCGCTCCAGGATGTATCTGCCGCGAAGCCGAAGGAAGGGGGCTTCGATGGCGGCGTAGGTCAGGCTCGCCACAGCGAAGGCGATGGGCAGCGCAATGACTGCCGCGGTGACCGAGGCGTCGACCCAAACGCTGCGAACAGGATGCAGCATGAGGTGGGCTCGCCACATCAGCACGATCACCACATAGTGGACGAGGTACACCGAGTACGTTCGCTCGCCTGCCCAGGCCAGCAGCCGCGACGGCACCCCACGCGCAGCGCCCATCAGACCGACGTACCCAACCAGGAAGCCCGCCCAGGCAAGACCTTCCACCGTCGGCCACAGAGCGGACCAGGAGAGCCCGTCGAGGAGGTTGCTCGGCGGAAGCGAAGAGAGGATCAGGAGCACCGCGAAAGCACCCGGGCCGAGCATGAGTCCCCACTGCCGGCCCGGTCGCCGACGCATGCACCAGGCGGCGAGCATGCCGATGAGGAACTGGTCGATGCGGCCCACCAGCGTGTAGTAGAGGATGCCAGTGGGACCGGCTCCGAGCGCGATGGCACCGATGCGGAACAGGACGACGACGGCGAGGATGCGCAGCAGCGCTGTGGGGCCTTCGCGGTCGAGCATGCGCACCAGGAACGGAAACACCAGGTAGAACTGCATCTCGACGAACACCGACCAGGTGACCGAGTAGAAGAAGCCCAAGTCGAGCCCGAACGGCAGTGAGAGCAGCGAGTTGAAGACGCGCGTGATGCTGATGCCCTGCGGATAGGTGTAGACCGCGAAGGCGGTGAGCACCAGGAGCATCGGCAGGATGCGCAGAGCCCGATTGCGCAGGAAGGAGCCATAGTCAAGCTCGCGTCCCAGCGCGCCGTAGGTGAGGATGAACCCGCTCACCACCATGAAGAGGCTCACGCCGGTGTGCCCGTGCAGCGCAAGCGTCGCCAGGATGCTGTGCGGTTGCGGCAGGGGGCCGAGGCGGGGTCGTCCGTCGGCCCCCGGCGGCGCGGGAAGCGCGATGGTGCCGTGGTGGATCAGCACCAGGACGGCCGCAAGCAGTCTCAGATGGTCGACACTTGGCAGATACCTGACGTTCCGGCTGCGCATGGTCCCCTCACCTCCCGTGGCCTGCACCAAGAAAGACGCGGAGGCCGTCCCCGGGTTAACAAACCGTGGTCAGCTGGCGGGCGCCGCTGTGGCCGCGGCCGGGCAGAGCATTGTGCGCGCCTGGGGGACGGGTTGCAGCACGGGCACCACGTCCTGCCGGGTGATCACCAGGTAGAGCGAGGGCGCCACCGCGAATTCCCGGTCCGGTTGGGGAGGAGCCTGGTCCGGGGACGTGGCCATGAGCAGGTGAACGGTCCCAGGCGCCGAAGAGGTGATCGCGATGTAGCCCGCCTGGGCGATGTGCAGCCGGACCGCCGGATGCTCGCCCACCGCGGTGACTGCGAGGCATCCGCCCCCCGCCGGTTCCACGCGCGCATCCGCGGCAGCTAGTACCTGAAAGCCGGCCGGCGAAGTCCCAGCCGGCCGGCTGGGATAGCCGGCGACCTGGAGTTGGGAGATGGCAAACGCGTTGGCATCCGGGTCCGTCGGGACCTCCTCAGGGAGCTTGCCGCGGGCAATGAGCTCGCGCAGCACCGGGACCGTGACGTCGGGATCCCATTGCGGCTCGGGCAGGTCACCGACGAGCACGGCGTTGGAGCGCACCAGATCTGCGCCGGCCAGCACCCGGGCCTTGACCAGTTGGTCACGGTCGTTGCGTGCGCGGGCTTGGGTGCGCAGCGTGCCCAGTGCGTTGACCGCTGACATGCACAGCGCTGCCGCGAGCGCCAGGATCAGCGCCCGCTGGCCCCGAGACACCCAGGTGAGGGCGACACCGAAGGCAGGGAGGAGCATGGCCGCGATGACGTACTCGTACCGCGAGGCCACACCGTTGCCGGAGGTCAGGCGGAGCGAGGCGGTGAGGGCGAGCAGCACCACCACGCCGAGCGCCAGCGCCCACGGCGCGGCGGTGACGGTGGCTTGCTGGCGCCGCCAGATCAGAAAAGCCACCAGGCCGACGAGGAGAATCGGTGCGGCGCCGGCGAGGCCAACAAGTCCGTCCACCGTGTCGCGCGCCCCGGTCCAGAGGTAATCCGGGTAGCCGAGCACGGTGTCGCCGAGGGACACGTTCTCGTGCCCGAACGCCTTGTGCCCGATGGCCGCGAGCCACAACACGTAGACGGCGAGGGGAACGCTCCCAGCGACGATCGCCGCGCGGACGCCGCGGCGGAACAGCGCGGCCAGGATGGCGCAGGCCAGCATGGCCACCCCCATCCCCGAACACATGACCGCCAGCACCCCGGCCACCCATGCGGCGATGTCGCGGCGGCCGAAACCGGCACTGCCGTGGTCCGCCAGAATCACCTGCGTCAGCCCGAGCAGCACGGCCCCGAGGAACATGATCTGGAACGCCCAGAGGAGATCCTCGAACGCCACGCCCAGGACCAGGAACGGCAGCACCAGGAAGGACGCCAGCCAGGCGTTGACACCGGCTCGACGCATGACGCGCCAGAGCAGGTGCGCCACACCCAGGTGCAGCACCGCGAGCACGGCCATGTACGGCACATAGGTGTGCAGACCGAAGACGGCGAAGAGCCCACGATAGGTGAGGATAGGAATCGTCGACCAGTGCTCGTTGTGGGGTGTGAGCAGCTGCAGTCGGCCGGTGGCGAAGCGCGCGATGTACTCGAAGTCGTCGCCGAAAAACCAGGCCCGCCGGGTGAGCACCATGATGGTGGCGCCCCCGGCCACCAGCGAGATCAGGTGGAGGACGAACGCCAGGCTTGCGCCGTCGTCGCCGCGGCCGGGAAGCCGCGCGGCGACAGCCGAAGACGGCGACATGAAGCTCTCAGATCCGCCCGGCCGCCATGGCGTCCTCGATCCAGGGGATGACCTCGTCGAGCATTCCGTCGAGGCTGGTGGTGGCCTCGAATCCCAGCACCCGCTTGGCCTTCTCCGTCGACGGCACGCGCTTCTGCACGTCGTACTCGAAGGGATCGTCGGACACGTAGTTGAAGGGCACGTCGGCGCCCTTGATCTTGTGCCAGATCAGCTCGGCCAGCTCGAGCACCGTGGTGGACTGCGCGGTGGAGAGGTTGAAGTCGTCGTTGAGCGCGTCGGGGTGCTCCATGGCGATGACGATGCCGCGTGCCAGGTCGCCGCCATACGTGTAATGGCGCACCTGGTTGCCAGCGCCGAGGATGTGCAGCGGGTCCTGGCCCTTGAGCACCTTCTGCACCAGGTCGGGGACGACGTGGCTCATGGCCAGCTTGACGTTGCCGCTCAGCACCTCGACGTCGCCGAGGGCGCGTCCCTCGCCGATGCCGACGCAGTTGAAGGGGCGCACGATGGTGTACGGCAGGCCGTACTGCTGGTGCGCCGCCTTGGCGTAGTACTCCACGGCCAGCTTCTGGAAGCCGTACGACGACAGCGGCGGCGGGATCTCCCGTTCCTGGCCCTCGTACGACGGCCAGGTGTCGGCCGACTCGAAGACCATCGAGCTGCTCATGTAGGTGACCTTCTGCAGGCTGCCCTTCTTGAAGGCCTCGATGGCCGCGTCGCAGGAGGAGGCCATGATCCGCTCGTTGGTGGCGAGCAGGTCGTAGGCGTAGGTGTGGAAGTAGGAGATGCCGCCGATCATCGCCGCGCCGGCGATGAAGTGGTCGCAGTCCATCAGGATCTCGGTGAGCAGCCCGGTGTCCCGCGCGTCGCCTTCGATCAGGGTGTAGTTGGGATGGTCGTCGTAGGACTTGGTGACCTTTCCGTACTTGGAGAAGTTGTCGACACCGACGACGGTGTATCCCTTGCCCAGCAGCTCCTCGACGACGTAGCCGCCGATGAAGCCTGCCGAACCGGTGACCAGAACTTTGCTCATGTCCTCACCTTGGCCTGGTACTGCGTGCGATCCGCGCGCTGGCGGGGGCCGAAGGCGTGGAGATACCAGCGCAGGTAATGCGGGATCCACGACTTCGCCTGGAAGTTCGAGTTGCCGTAGTCGCGGTCGAGCCAGATGGTGGGGATCTCGGCGACGGGCAGGCCGAGCCGGTGCGCTTTGGCCACCAGCTCGATGCCGATCTCGAACCCCGCGTCGGACTCGATGCCCACGCGGTCGATGAATGCCTTGGAATAGGCCTTGAACGAGTTGGTGGCGTCGTGCGTGCCGACGCGGGCCAGGGTGCGCAGTGAACGCCCGGCCAGCCAGGACATGCGCCCCTTGAGCCAGGGGCCGCCGACCTGCTGGCCGCCGCGCATGTAGCGCGACGCCGCGGCGATCACCACGCCACGCTCGACCAGCCGGGTCAGGGCGTCGATCTGCTGCGCGTCGTCGCTGCCGTCGGCCATGGTCACCACCACCACCGGGGCGTGCGCCTGGTCGATGCCGAAGCGGATCGCAGCCGCGGGTCCGCGGCCATAGGTGTTGAGCGTCGGTCGTACGCGCGGATCACGGCGCGCGTACTCGTCGGTGTACGGCGCGGTGCTGTCCTCCGGCGTGTCGTACACGACCAGGGCCTCGCAGGGCAGGGTCACGGCCTCGAGGATGCGGTCGAGGCACTCGACGATCGACGGCCCCTCGTTGTAGGCCGGGATCACCACCGAGACGCGTGGGGTCACACGCGCACGCCCTGGCCGAGGAACCCCTGCACGTCGACCACCGGCACCGCGGCCTGGAGATTGGCGTACGCCTGGTGCGGCGTGGCGATGATCAGCAGGTCGGACTGCGCCACCACGTCCGCCAAGGGCGTCAGGTCGGGGTCGACGGTGACGAACGGATCGGTGGTGAGGACGCGGTTGGCCTTGAAGCGCAGGATTCGCTTGAGCTTGTACGACAGGCTGGAGCGGATGTCCTCCGATTCCGGCTTGAAGGCCATGCCCAGGAGGCCCACGGTCATCGAGGCGAGGTCGTAGTGCTGCTCCAGCCGCGCCACCACGTAGAGGGGCAGCCCCTCGTTGATCATCATGCTGGCGTGGCCGAGGGTGAAGTTGTTGTTGTTGAAGGCTGCCAGCTGCATCGTGTCCTTGAACAGGCAGGGACCGGCGGCCAGCCCGGCCCGCGGCATGTCGGCGGCGCGCGGGTAGTTCCAGGTGACCGCGTGGCGGATGCGCTCGTAGTCGAGGCCGCGGTCGTTGGCGATCATGTAGAGCTGGTTGGCGGTGGCGAACTTGATGTAGCGCCAAGTGTTGGTGAAGAGCTTGGCCAATTCAGCCTCTTCCGGCTCCAGCTCGAGGATCTCCTCGGTGAGATGCTCGAAGAGCCGCCGGGCCCGGGCCACGCCGCACTCGGTGCGCCCCGAGATGATCTGGGGCAGCTGGTAGAGCTCGACCATCGCCTTGCCCTCGGCGATGCGCTCGGGGCAGAAGGTCACGTCGATCTTCCTGCCCATGCCCGCGACGAGGCGCTCCACCAGCGCGGTGACGCCGGGGTACACCGTGCTGCGCAGCACCATGAGCTGGCCGTCGGCGAGGTGGTCGGTGAGCCGCTCGATGGCCTTGGGCACGCCGTGCGGATCGGGGTTGAGGTGCTCGTCGACGGGCGTGCCGATGACCACCACGACGTTCTCCGCGCGACGGACGGAGGTGGGATCGGTAGTGGCCTCCAGCCGGCCGGCGGCGAGCACGGCGGCGAGGCGCTCTTCGGCGCCCGCCTCGGTGAAGGGCATCTGGCCGCCGTTCACGGCGGCCACGGTCTGCTCGTTGACGTCGTAGAGCGAGACGGAGAGCCCCCGGTCGGCGAAGGCGATGCCGAGGGGAAGCCCGACATGGCCGCAGCCGCCGACGATGACGACATCCTTGTCGAAGCCGGGCATCACGGGATCGCCGGCTCCGGATGGATGCGTCCCTCTCTCGCCCACCGGCGCGGTGCGGTCTGGCGATACATCGCGCGCAATGGTACTGGAAGGCTGGGGGCGCAGAGAGTCGCGGCGGTTGGCCCGCTACGATGGCCGCCACCATGGATCCCAGCGGCCCCCGCCCCGACCTGACCGGCATCGCCGACCCCGAGGTCGACGTGCGCGCGCTGCAGGCCGAGGTGCGCGCGGCGGCGGCGCGCGCACGCGGCGCCGGCACCCCGGAGGCGCCCACCGCCCAGGAGCCCTCCCCCACCGCGGCGCGGCGCCTGCACCTGCTCCACGCCACCGCCGAGATCCGCCCCTACGCGCCCCTCGGCGGCGGCCCCGTGGCAGCGCTCAAGCGCATGGTCCGCCGCGCCCTGCGCTGGTACCTCTGGCCGCTGACCACCCACATGAGCCTGCACGACCGCGCCGTCGCCGACGCGGCCGCCGAGCACCGCCGCCAGCTCACCCGGCTGCGCCTGGAGGTCGAGCGGGTGGAGATGCAGGCGACGATCGCCGCGCGACACGAGCAGTGAGCCGCATCGCCATCGTCGTCCCCCGCTTCGGCGCCGGCGTCACCGGCGGGGCCGAGGCCCTCGCCCGGCAGATCGCCATGCGCCTGGCGGCCGCCCACGACGTCACCGTGCTGACCACCTGCGCCGACGACTTCGTCACCTGGGCAGACGCGATGCCGCCCGGGGAGTCGGAGGACGGCCCGCTGCGCGTCATCCGCTTCCCGGTGCGCCAGCCGCGCGACCTGCAGCGCTGGGAGGCGTCGATGCAGCCGCTGCTGGCCGGCACCTGGAGCGACGACGACGAGATGGAGATCCTCCGCGAGCAGGGCCCGGACGTGCCGGCGCTGCTCGATCACCTGCGCGACCACGGCCGGGAGTACGACGCGGTGATCTTCGTCACCCTGCTCTACATGCCCACCGTGCTCGGCATACCCATGGTGTCCGACCGCGCCATCCTGGTCCCGACCCTCCACGACGAGAAGGCCGCCCAGCTCGACGCGCAGGCGCGCGCCATCCGCCTCGTGCGCGCGGTGATGTGGAACACGCCGGAGGAGCGCGACGTCGCGCGCCGGCTCTACGACGTCGAGGACCTGCCCGGCGCCATCACCGGCGTCGGCGTCGAGCCGCCGGCCCGCGTCGACCCGTCGCGCGCACGCCGGCGTTTCGGCCTGGAGCGGCCATATCTCCTCTACGCCGGCCGCATCGACGCGGAGAAGAGCTGCGGCGAGATGATGTCGCACTTCGAGCACTGGGCAGGCGGCGACGACCGGGCCGACCTGGTCCTCGCCGGCCGCGCCTGGATGGACATCCCGCAGACGCCGCGCATCCGGCACCTCGGTGTGGTGGAACGCGAGGAGCTGTGTGACCTCTATGCCGGCGCGGTGGCCACGGTGGTGCCGAGCCGCCGTGAGAGCCTCAGCCTGATCGCCCTGGAATCGCTCGCCGCCGGCACGCCGCTGCTGGTCACCGCGGGTTCACCGGTGCTGGAGGGACACGTCGCGCGCAGCTCGGCGGGGCTGGTCTACCGCGACCGCTTCGAGTTCGCCGCCGCCACCGCACTGCTGCTCGACCGCCCCGACACCGCCGCCGCGATGGGCCGCGACGGCCGCCGCTACGTCGCCGCCAACTTCACCTGGGAGCGCATCGACCGGCTCTACGAGTCCGCCATCGCGGCGATCGCCGCGACAATACCGGCGCGCCGATGACCCCCACGCCTCCGCCCCCCGACGACAGCACCGCCGGCGCGCTCGACGCGTCGCTGCTGGTGCGCGCCCGCGCCTCCGTGGCAGACAAGAGGGCGCGCGGCATCTACACCCCCGAGTTCGTCGCGATGCTCGAGGAGCCGCTGCAGATCCGCCCCGACCCCGCCTTCGCCGCCGGCCCCTCCTGGGAAGAAGCGGTGCGCACCGCCGCGGTCAGCCCCGACGCACCGATCATCTCGACACGCCCCGTGATCGGCCCGCTCGTGCGCGCGCTCAAGCTCATCGTGCGGCGCAGCCTGCGCTGGTACATCGCGCCGGTGACAGCGCAGGTGAGCGCCCACAACCAGGCGGTGATCGAGGTGCTCGCCGAGCACAGCCGCGAGATCATCGAGCTGCGCAACGAGGTGGACCGGCTGCGCCGCCAGGTGGCCGCCCTGCGCGACGACGGCGGCGACGGCGCCTCACCGCGAGCGTGACCCTCCGCGCTGCCCACCAGGCGATGCCCGCGCTGAGCCCCGGCGACGGCATCGGCAACTACGCCCTGCGCCTGCGGTCGATCCTGCGCGACCTCGGCCTCGACTCGGAGATCTTCGCCCGCAGCATCCATCCCACGCTGCGCAGCGAGGCGCACAACGTCGAGGAGCTGCCCGCCCGCGTGGGCGCCGGCGACGCCGTGCTCTACCACTACGCGGTCACCAGCCCCGAGCTCGACATCGTGCTCGACACCCCGGCGCGCCGCGTGCTCGTCTACCAGAACCCCACGCCCCCGGAGTGGTTCGCCGGCGTCTCCGCCCGCAACGCGGCGCGCGCCGCCGGGGCGCTGGAGGCGCTGCCCCGCCTCGCCGCGGACTTCGAGGCGGCGGTCACCCTCAGCGAGTTCAGCCTGCACGCCCTCGACGGCCTCGGCTTCGCCCGCCGCGCAGTATGGCCCCCCGCGGTCGAGGCCCCACCAGGCTGGCAGCGAGCCGCCGAGCCGGCATTGATCCTCGGCGTCGGCCGCGTCGTCCCCAACAAGCGCTGGGAGCTGCTCATCCGCGCCATGGCCGCGCTGCGCCGCACCCACCCGCAGGCGCACTGCGAGCTGCTCGGCAACCCCGAGGAGATGGAGCCCTACGCGGCCGCCCTGCGCCGCCTGGCTGCCCGCCTCGACAGCGGCACGACGCTGCACGGCAAGGTGCCGGACGCCGAGCTGGAGCGCGCCTACGCCACCTGCACGGTGATGGCCTTCCCCAGCGCCCACGAGGGCTTCGGCGTCCCGCTGGCCGAGGCGATGGCGCGCGGCATCCCCATCGTCGCCTCGCGCCACACCGCCGTCGCCGAGGTGGCCGGCGGCGCCGCCCTGCCCAGCGGCGACGATCCCCTGGAGCTCGCCGAGCTGCTCGCCATGGTGATCGACGACGCCGCCCTGCGCGACGCGCTGGCCTCCCGCTCGCTGCGGCGGGCCGGCGACTTCACCCCCGCCGTGCTCGCCGCCGCCGTCCGCGACACCCTGGCCCCGTGGGGGCTGCCGTCGTGATCAGCAGCACGAGCCCCGGTACGGCGGTCCACCAGGTCGTCCCCGTCCTGCTCCACGCCGACGCCATCGGCGACGAGACCCGCGCCATCCGCGAGGGCCTGCGCGCCCGGGGCTTCGCCTCGGAGGTGTACACCCTCCCCCAGCACGAACTCACCCCCGCCCACGACACCAGCGCCCTTCCCCTCGACGCCCTCGCCGGCGCACGCCCCCGCCCCGCCGCCGTCCTCTACCACTTCGCCCTCGGCTCCGCCGCCACTCAGCGGCTGATCGACACCGGCCTGCCCCTGGTGCTGATCCACCACAACGTCACCCCGGCGCGCTTCTTCCACATGGTCGACCCGCTGCACGAGGCTGCCATGTCCGCCGCCGAGGAGGAGCTCCCCCTGCTGCGCGGCCACGTCCGCCTCGCCCTCGGCGACTCGGAGTACACCCGCCGCGAGCTCGACGCCATGGGCTTCGCCCCCACCGGCGTGCTCCCCATCCTGCTCGACGCCGAGCCCTACCGCCGCCACCGCCCCGGCCCGCTGCACCAGGAGATCCTCCGCGCGCCGACCCTGCTCACCGTCGGCCGGGTCGCCCCCAACAAGTGCATCGAGGACTGCATCCGCCTGCTCGCCGCCTACCGCCGCGGCGTCGAGCCCACCGCCCGCCTCTGGATCGCTGGCGACGACAGCCGCCTGCCCGCCTACCGCGGTGCCCTCGGCCGCCTGGTCCGCGAGCTCAAGCTCAGCGGCCTCACCCCCGAAGCCTTCGACGCCCCCGTCCGCTTCCTCGGCCGGGTGACCCAGGAGGAGCTGCTCGACTGCTACCACGGCGCCGTCGCCTACGTCTCGATGAGCGAGCACGAGGGCTTCGGCGTGCCGCTGCTGGAGGCGATGCTCTGCGACCTGCCCATCCTCGCCCACGCCTCCACCGCCGTCCCCTTCACCCTCGGCGACGCCGGCATCCAGGTGCGCTGCAAGGACTTCCCACTGATGGCGGAGCTGCTCAGCAGCACCCTGCTCGACGCATTCGCCCTGGAGCGCCAGCGCGACGCCGGCCGCCGCCGCGCCGCCGAGCTGGCCCCCGAGCGCACCCTCGACCACCTCGTCGACCTGCTCGCCGGGATCGGGGTGGTGCCGTGAACGCGGCGCGATGCGCAGGGTGGTCGCGAGGGCGGATGGTAGACTGCCTGCGAATGTGTCGCATCCCCAGCGCCGCGGCGCCGCGAGGGTGGGCCTGATGGCGACGTCCGCCGAATCGTCCCGCGCAGTGCGCGACGCGGCCGCCGCCGTCTCCTCCACACCGCGTCGTGGCACGCTCCGCCGCCACGCCAACCTGACGCGGGAGCTGGCCGTCAGCCAGTTCAAGCTCAAGTACACCGGCTCGGTGCTCGGCTACGTCTGGTCGCTGGTCAAGCCGATGATGCTCTTCGGGATCATGTACGTGGTCTTCGACAAGCTGTTCCACATCGGCCGCGGCACCGACAACTTCATCCTCCAGCTGCTCGTCGCCATCGTGCTGTGGACCTTCTTCGCCGAGACCACCATCGCGGCGATGAACTCCATCGCCAGCAACGGCGGCATGATCCGCAAGGCCTACTTCCCGCGGGTCATCCTGGTGATCGCCTCGACGCTCAGCGCGGTGATGACCTTCCTCATCAACCTCGCGCTGATCATCGTCATCGCCGCGCCACTGGGCAAGCTGTCGCTGGGATGGCGCAGCTTCGCGCTCCTCCCGCTGATGGTCGAGCTCTACCTGTTCGTCCTCGGTCTCGCCCTGCTGCTCTCGTCGCTCTTCGTCTTCTACCGCGACATGGGGCACATCTGGGAGATCGCCATGCAGGTGCTCATCTACGCCAGCGCGGTGATCTATCCCATCAGCCTGGTGCCGGATCGGCTGCGCGCCTGGGTGCTGGTCAATCCCGTGGCCCAGATCATCGAGGACGTGCGCCACGCGGTGGTCACGCCGAAGGTGCAGTGGTCGGTGCAGATCATGGGCGCGCGCTACGTGTTACCGATGGTGGTGGCGGTGGCGACGCTGGCGCTCGGCTACGCCGTGTTCACCCGTCTCACGCCGCGGTTCGCCGAATACCTGTGACCCCGGCGATCATCTGCGACGGCGTCAGCAAGCGCTTCCGCATCCCTCTTGACCGCAGCACCACGCTGAAGTACCGGGCGACGCATCCGCGCAGCACCTCGCGCTACCACGACTTCTACGCCCTGCAGGACGTCAGCTTCGAAGTCTCCGAGGGCGAGTTCCTCGGCATCATCGGCCACAACGGCTCGGGCAAGAGCACGCTGCTCAAGATCCTCTCGCGCATCTACACCGCCGACTCCGGCACGGTGCAGATCAACGGCAACGTGTCGCCGTTCCTCGAGCTGGGGGTCGGCTTCAACCCCGAGCTCACCGCGCGCGAGAACGTCTACCTCAGCGGGGCGGTGCTCGGCCTCACCCATGCCGAGCTCGACGAGCGCATCGACAGCATCATCGGCTTCGCCGAGCTGGAGAACTTCGCCGACCAGAAGCTCAAGGGCTACTCCAGCGGCATGCAGGTCCGGCTGGCCTTCAGCGTCGCCATCCAGGCCGATCCGCAGATCCTGCTCATGGACGAGGTCCTCGCCGTCGGCGACGCGCGCTTCCAGGAGAAGTGCTTCGACGTCTTCGCCCGCTACAAGCGCCAGGGCAAGACGGTGGTGCTGGTGACCCACGACGTCACCGCGGTGCAGCTCTACTGCGATCGCGTGCTGCTGCTGGACCACGGCCGGCTCCACGCCGACGGCGCGCCCGGCGAGGTCACCAGCCTGTACCGCCGCATGATGGGCGCGGTGTCGGAGGCCGAGGACAGCGGGGAGGCCGCCGAGCACGGCGACCGCTGGGGCACGCGCGAGGTCGAGATCACCGGGGTGCGTCTCCTCGACATCGACGGCGGCACGCATCGCGTGTTCAGCGCCGGCGCGCCGATGATCGTCGAGGTCGACTACATAGTGCACGGCGGCGAGTTCGACGACTTCCTCTGCGCCCTGCGCATCGACCGCACCGACGGCCTCAACCTCGCCGCCCCCGAGACCACCATGGGACGGCTGAGCATGGTCAAGCAGGCGCCCGGCAGCAGCGGGACACTGCGCTACAAGGTCGAGAAGCTTCCCCTGCTCGCCGCCAGCTATGCCCTCACCGTGGCGCTGCACGACCAGCACGGCGGGCACACCTATGACCAGATCGAGCGAGCCCAGTCCTTCCGCGTCATCGACGAGAAGAGCCGCCCCGGCTTGGTCGAGCTGGGCGGCACGTGGGAGGCGCAGCTCCGCTAGAGGAGCCGCGCCCC
>CAZCJX010000027.1:0-1132 GCA_964499205.1 uncultured Actinomycetes bacterium
TCGATGGCGGTGAGCACCACGTCGGTGGTCTGCGTCGAGTCGACGTGGACCCGGAAGGTGCTGCCCACCAGGCGCGCATACTGCTCGCGGGAGATGGGGCGGTAGGGATCGGCGGGCACGCCGGCGCGGAGCAGGCTGCCGGCGGACGGAGTCACGACGGACGCGGCGGCGACCACGCCCGCGGTGAGCAGGTTGCGCCGGCTGATCTGCGCGCCTGCGATGCTCGATACGATGCCCACTGTGCCTCCTCCGGCGCGAATGCCCCTGGTTGCTGAACGCGAAGACTTGCACGCGCTCGCCGAACTGTCAACGCCTTCTCACGCGTGCGCGCGCGCTCGCGCGTTCATGTGGTAGGACGTCGTCACCATGACTTCACACGTCGAACTTCGTGCCGTCACCGACGCGGAGCTCGCCTTCGTCCGCGACGTGTACGCATCGACGCGACAGGCCGAGCTCGACCTGACGCCGTGGAGCGAGGCCGAGCGCGCCGCTTTCGTCGACATGCAATTCACCGCGCAGCTCACCGACTACCGGAGGCGGTACCCGCAGGCGCGCCATGACCTGATCGTCGTCGACGGCGAGCCGGCGGGACGGTTCTACGTTGATCGCTCGCCCCGCCGCATCCACGTCCTCGACATCGCACTGCTCCCGGCGTGGCGGGGCCGGGGCATCGCCACGGCGCTGCTCGGTGCGCTGGTCGACGAGGCTCGCCGAGACCGCAAGGCGCTCGACCTCTCCGTGGAGCGCTGGAACCCCGCTGCCTCGCTGTACCGGCGGCTGGGGCTGGAGGTGGTCGAGGAGGGGCCGATCTACCTGCGCATGGAGATCGACTTCGCCCCGGCGAGCGGCTGAGCGATGTTCAGGATCTGTGAAGGTTCGTAAGCACTCGCCCTAAGGCCTCCTGCCCCGGTTACCATGCGCCGGGACCGGAACCGTTCGGAGGCTAGCAGGGCATGGATGTCGTGGCGCGCGTGGACAGCTTGCGTGCCGCCGGCTTCGCAGCGCATCGCGGCGAGGCGTTCGGACTCGAGGTCGCACCGGCGCGCGTGGTCGAGGCGGAGCTCGTCGAGGTCACCGTGGGAGCGGCGTCGAGCGAGCGCAACGAGCAGTTCTCCCTGGTGTTCCGCGCCCC
>CAZCJX010000027.1:1232-28295 GCA_964499205.1 uncultured Actinomycetes bacterium
TGGGAGCGGCGTCGAGCGAGCGCAACGAGCAGTTCTCCCTGGTGTTCCGCGCCCCCGTCGACGCTCCCGTCGAGCAGCGCATCTACACCCTGACGCATCCAGTCCTGAACACTCTGCAGATGTTTCTCGTCCCGGTCGGTCGCAGCGCCGAGGGCGTCTTCTACGAGGCGGCGTTCAACCGGCTGTCGCAGGAAGGCGACGCCTCGTGACCGTGTTCCTCGGCGAGATCCGTCTCTTCGCCGGCAACTTCGCCCCTGTGGGTTGGGCACTCTGCCAGGGCCAGACCATGGACATCTCGCAGAACAGCGCCCTCTTCAACTTGATCGGCACCACCTACGGCGGTGACGGGCAGACCACCTTCAACCTCCCCGACCTGTCGAGCCGCGTGCCCGTGCACATGGGCACGTCCACGTTGGGCACGTCGTACACCATCGGCGAGAACGGCGGCGCCGAGGCGGTGACGCTGAGCCTGCAGCAGGTCCCCTCGCACAGCCACGCGCCGCAGGCCTCGTCCTCGTCGGCCGCGTCGTCGACGCCGCAGAGCAACGTTTGGGCCAACGCGAGCGACACGCCGTACAGCAGCAGCAGCCCGGCGGCGGCGTTGGACCCCGGCGCGATCGGCAGCGCCGGCGGCAGCCAGCCGCACGACAACATGCTGCCCTTCCTCGGCCTCAACTTCATCATCGCCCTGCAGGGCGTCTACCCCTCGCCGACGTGAGGCGCTGAGATGGCCTACGACTACCTCGGCGAGATCCGGCTGATGTCGTTCAACTTCGCTCCCAAAGGGTGGGCGCTGTGCAATGGCCAGGTCCTGCCGATCAACCAGAACCAGGCGCTGTTCTCGCTGCTCGGCACCACCTACGGCGGCGACGGCAGGACCACCTTCGCGTTGCCGAACCTGCAGGGACGGGTTCCCGTCCACATGGGTGGCGGGTTCACCCTCGGTGAGAGGGCGGGTGAGGAGTCGCACACGCTGACGCTGTCCGAGCTTCCCGCCCACGTCCACACGGTGAACGCCAACCCGGTGACCGCCAACGCCGTCGACCCGACCGGCAAGGTCTGGGCGGGCGGTCGCACCGCGTACTCGGCCGCACCGAACGCGGCGATGAACGGCGCCGGTGTCACCGCGAGCGGCGGCGGCCAGCCGCATTCGAACCTCTCTCCCTTCCTGGTCGTCAACTTCTGCATCTGCCTCCAGGGCATCTTCCCCAGCCAGAACTGAGCGGAGCACACCGTCGACCATGTCGGACCAATTCGTCGCCGAGATCCGTATCTTCGGGTTCAACTTCGCGCCCGCAGGTTGGGCGTTCTGCGACGGGCAGATCATGCCCATCTCCCAGAACACCGCGCTGTTCTCGCTGCTCGGCACCCTCTACGGCGGCGACGGCAGGACCACCTTCGCGCTGCCCAACCTGCAGGGCGCGACGCCGCTGCAGCAGGGCCAGGGTCCGGGACTGAGCCTGCGGAACCTCGGCGAGTCCGGCGGCGAGGAGACGGTGACGCTGCTCGCCAGCGAGATGCCTGCGCACAACCACAGCGCACAGGCGGTGGCGGCCGGAGGGACCACCGTGTCCCCGAGCGGCGCCGCGTGGGCGGAGGGACGCAGCGGCCGCATCACCAGCCCGCATTACGCCGCGTTCGATTCCAACAGCACCGTGGCCATGGCGCCGGCAGCGCTCGCCGTTGCCGGCGGCAACCAGCCGCACAACAACATGCCGCCCTACCTGACGCTCAACTTCTGCATCGCGCTGACGGGCACCTTCCCTGCGAGGTCATAACGTGTCTCTTCGTCGCCGGCTCCTCGTTCCCGTTGCCATCGCCGGCACCCTGGCGGGATCCACTGCGGTGCTGCTGCCGCCACTCACGGTGCGCGCGGCCACCTTCACGGTCACCACCACCACCGACGAGCACCTCACCACCGCGGGTAACACCAGCTGCGCCAGCGCCAGCGGCTGCAGCCTCCGCGCCGCCATCGAAGCTGCGAACAACGCGGGTGGCGCGACGACCGTCAACGTGCCGAGCGGCACCTACAACCTGACCCTGGGCGTTCTCAGCGTCGGTAACTACCCCGGTGCGCAGAGCTCCTACAACGTCACCATCAGCGGCGCGGGATCCGCGACCACGATCATTCACCAGGCCTCGGCGCCGAGCGACCGGGTCTTCCTGCTCGACGCGCCCGCCACGCTGCCCAGCCCCCGCGGCAGCGTCACTGTCTCGATCTCCGGCGTCACCGTCAGCGGCGGTACCGACACGGCCGACGGCCTCGGCGGTGGCGGCATCGCCGGCGGCAGCGGTTCGGTGACGCCTGCCGACTCGCTCTCGCTCAACGACGTGGTGGTCACCAACAACGCGACCACCAACAGCACCGCGTCGAACTCCTACGGCGGCGGCCTGCAGTGGGTGGGCGGCAGTCTCACCATCAGCAACTCGACTTTCTCGAACAACAACTCGCGGTCGAGCAGCGGTGGAGGCGCCTACGTCGAGGAGCAGAACAACGCCTCGACGGTGACCATCAGCGGCAGCACCTTCGCCAGCAACACCCTGGACAACCAGACCAATCCGGCCACCCTCGAAGGGGGCGCCGGCCTCGCCGTCAACAACCTCGCCGGCTCGTCGCTCAGCCTGAGCGGCGACACGTTCCAGGGCAACACGGCGACGAGCACCAACTCGGTCGCCGCGGTCACCGGCGGCGCCCTGTACTTGCAGGGCAAGGGGACTGTCTCCGACTCGACCTTCACCGGCAACGCCGCCAACGGCCCGGTCGACGCCAACCTCGAGGGCGGCGGCGCCATCAGCGCCACCGGGGGTGCGGCGTCGATCAACTACAGCCGCATCGCGGGCAACTCGGCGACGAACGGCCCGTCGGGCCTCGAGGTCAACACCGCCGACGCCAACACCCTGGTCGACGAGACCCACAACTGGTGGGGCTGCAACGCCCCCAACGGGACGGGCTGCACCGGCATGATCTTCCCGTCCACCAGCGGCGGCAAGTCGGTCTTCGACCCCTGGAACGTGCTCCAGGCGAGCGCGTCACCCAACAAGATCCGCATCAACCAGTCGACCACCATCACCGGTTCGATGGTCGACAGCAACGGCACCGCGCTGGCTGACAAGACCGTCCTCGCCGGCCTGCCGATCACCTTCGACACCCCGGTTCTCGGCACCATCCCGCAGGCGCAGCCGGAGACGCTCACCCCCAGCCTGACGGCCACCGCCACCTACAACTCGGGCGGCGTGGGCGGCAACGGCTCCGCCCACGTCACCGTCGACCAGGCCATCGTGACGGTGCCCATCGTGGTGCTGCAGCCGCCCTCGATCACCACGTCGTTCGGCGCCACCACCATGCCCATCAACGGGACCACCACGGTGAGTTTCAGCGTCACCAACGGCAACACGGTGAGCATCAACGGCAGCTTCACCGACAGCCTGCCCGCGGGGATGCAGGTCGCTTCCACGCCTGCCGTGACCAACACCTGCGGCGGCACGGTGACCGCGGCCGCCAATGCCACGTCGATCAGCTGGTCCAACAGCGCGCTGGCGGTGGGCACCTGCGCCATCTCCGTCAACGTGACGGCGACCGGCGACGACATCTACACCAACTCGGTGACCATCGACTCCACCGATGCGGGCAACGGCAACACCTCGGCGGCGAACCTGACCGTGATCAACCCGCCGCACGTCGTCAAGCAGTTCGGCGCGTCGAGCATCCCGCTGAACGGCAGCACCTCACTGACCTTCACCGTCGACAGCAACAGCAACCAGAAGCTCACCCTCAACGGTGTGGCCTTCACTGACAGCCTGCCCGCGGGCGTGGTGGTGTCCACGCCGAGCGGTTTGAGCAACACCTGCGGGGGCACCGCGACCGCCAACGACGGGGACACGTCGGTGAACCTGACCGGCGTCTCCGTGGCGCCCAGCAGCTCCTGCACGGTGACGCTCAACGTCACGGCGACCACGGCGGGGGCGAAGGTCAACACGGTGCAGGTGACCTCGACCAACGGCGGCACCGGCAACACCTCGAGCGCCAGCGTCACCGCGGTGGCGCCGCCGACCCTGGCCAAGAACTTCGGCGCCTCGAGCATCCCACTCAACGGCACCACGACGCTCACCTTCACCGTCGGCAATCCCAACAGCGGCACCACCCTCACCGGCGTGGGCTTCAACGATCCGCTGCCCGGCGGCCTGGTGGTGGCGTCGTCGCCCGGCCTGGTGAGCACCTGCAGCAACGCCACCGTGACCGCCGCCGCAGGCTCCTCGGTGCTCTCGGTGAGCGGTGCCACGCTGCCGCAGAGCACGACGTGCACGATCACCGTCAACGTGACCGGCGTCAGCGCTGGCCCGCAGCTCAACACCACCGGCAACATCAGCTCCACTGAGGGCGGCACGGGAAGCACCGCCACGGCCAGCGTCGACGTCATCGCGCCGCCGTCCATCGCCAAGGCGTTCAGTCCGACGCCGATCGCCGTCAACGCCACCACCTCGCTGCAGTTCACCATCACCAACTCGGCGGCCAACGACGTGTCGCTCACCGGCGTCGCCTTCTCCGACACGCTGCCCACCGGGCTCACCGTGGCGAACTCCACCACGACCGTGTGCGGCGGCACGCTGACCACCACCGCCCCGACCGGTATCACGCTCAGTGGCGCCACCATCGCCGCCAACTCGCGATGCCTGTTCGCGGTGACGGTCACCGGCGCGGTGTCGGGCCAGTACACCAACACCACGGGCAACGTCACCTCCACCAACGGCGGCACGGGCAACACCGCCAGCGCCGGCCTGGTGGTGGCCTCGCCGCCCTCGATCACCAAGGCGTTCGGCGCGTCGAGCATCCCGGTGAACGGCACCACGTCGCTCACCTTCACCATCGCGAATGGCAACACCGGGGTGGGCCTGACCGGCGTCGGCTTCACCGACAGCCTCCCGGCCGGCCTGGTGGTGAGCACGCCGAACCTCAGCAACACCTGCGGCGGCACCGCCACCGCGACGGCGGGGTCGGGAAGCGTCACGCTCTCTGCGGGCACCATCGCGGCGAGCCAGAGCTGCACCCTGTCGGTCGACGTCACCGGCACCACCGCCGGGACGAAGTCCAACAGCGTGCAGGTCACCTCCACCGAGGGCGGCACCGGCAACACCTCGAACGCGAGCATCACCGTGGTGGCGCCGCCGACGATCAGCAAGCAGTTCGGCGCGGCGTCGATCCCGCTCAACGGCAGCACCTCGCTGAGCTTCACCGTCAACAACCCCAACAGCACGACAACCCTCACCGGTGTGGGCGTTGCTGACACGCTTCCCGCCGGACTTGTGGTTGCCACCCCGAGCGGAGTGACATCGACGTGCCCAGGCAGCGTCGCTGCCACGGACGGCGGCACCACCGTGTCGCTGAGCGGTTCGACGCTGACGCCGTCGAGCGGCTGCACCTTCGGCGTCAACGTCACCGGCACTGCAGCGGGCACGCAGAACAACACCACCGATAGCATCACCTCGAACGAGGGCGGCACCGGTGGCACCGCGTCGGCGTCGATCGACGTCGAGGCTCCGCCGACGATCGCCAAGGTGTTCACTCCCGACGCGGTCTCGCTGAACGCGAGCACCTCGCTCGCCTTCACCATCGCCAATCCGGCCGCCAATGCCGATCCCCTGAGCGGCGTGGCCTTCACCGACACGCTGCCCAGCGGGCTCACCGTGGCCAACGCCAGCACGACCGTCTGCGGTGGAACGCTGACCACCACAGCCCCGGCAAGCATCAGCCTGAGCGGCGCCGGCATCGCCGTCAACGGCCAGTGCCAGTTCGCGGTCACGGTCACCGGCGCCGCGTCGGGCGACTACACCAACACCACCGGCAACGTGACGTCCACCAACGGCGGCACCGGCAACACCGCCAGCGCCAACCTGGAGGTCGCTTCGCCTCCGTCGATCGCCAAGGCGTTCGGCAGTGCGCTGGTGGCTGAGGGCGACACCACCTCGCTGACATTCACCCTGACCAATCCGAACACGGCGGTGACCTTGACCGGCGTCGCCTTCACCGACGCCCTGCCCGCCGGCCTCACGGTTGCGCCGGCGCCGAATCTCAGCAACACCTGCGGCGGTACCGCCACCGCGACGGCGGGCGACACCGCGGTGAGCCTCAGCTCGGGCGTGATCCCGGTCTCGTCGAACTGCACCGTGTCGGTCGACGTGCGCGGCGACACCGCGGGTGCCAAGAACAACAACGTGCAGGCCACCTCGAACGAGGCCGGCAGCGGCAACACCGGCATCGCCACCACCACCGTGGTGGCGCCGCCGTCGCTGAGCAAGCAGTTCGGCGCGGCGTCGATCCCGCTCAACGGCACCACGTCGCTCAGCTTCACCGTCGACAATCCCAACAGCGGCACGACGCTGACCGGCGTCGGATTCAGTGACTCGCTCCCGTCCGGCCTGGAGGTGGCGACGCCCAATGGGCTGACCGGCTCGTGCGGCGGCGGCACCATCACCGCCACGGCCGGAAGCGGCTCGGTGACGCTGAGCGGTGCGTCGCTGGCCGCAACGACGGGATGCACCTTCAGCGTCAACGTCACCGGCATCACGGCGGGGACGCAGGACAACACCACCGGCACCGTCACCTCCACCGAGGGCGGAACCGGCAACACGGCCAGCGCCAGCATCGACGTCGAGGCTCCGCCGTCGATCGCCAAGGCGTTCAGCCCGAGCGCGATCAGCATGGGCAGCACCACGTCGCTGCAGTTCACCGTCGCCAACCCGGCCGCCAACGCCGACCCGCTCACCGGCGTGGCCTTCTCTGACACGCTGCCCAGTGGGCTGACCGTGGCCAGCTCGACCGCGACGGTCTGCGGCGGGACGCTGACCACCACGGCGGCGACACGCACCATCGCGCTGAGCGGTGCCACCATCGCCGTCGACGACCAGTGCCAGTTCGCGGTGACGGTGACCGGCGCGGTGTCCGGGCAATACACCAACACCACCGGCAACGTGAGCTCGAGCAACGGCGGCACGGGCAACACCGGATCGGCGCCGCTCACGGTTGCGGTGCCGCCGGTCATCGGCCTGGCCTTCGGCGCGCCCAATATCCCGCTCAACGGCACCACCACCTTCACCGTCACCCTCACCAACCCGCCGTCGGACAACGTGCCGCTGACCGGTGTCGCCTTCAGCGCGCCGCTGCCTGCGGGGCTGGTGATCTCCACGCCGAGCGGCGCGGTCAGCACCTGCGGCGGGACGCCGACGGCCGCGGCAGGCGGCTCGCTGGTCGCCCTGTCGGGCGTGAGCCTCCCTGTGCACGGGAGCTGCACCCTGACGGTCAGCGTCCACGGCATCACCACCGGCGTCAAGTCGACGTCGGCGACCGCCACCTCCAACGAGGCCGGTATGGGCAACACCGCGAGCGCGACCGTTGTGGTCACGATTGGCGGCTACTGGCTGGTCGCCTCGGACGGCGGCGTGTTCACCTACGGCAACGCCTTGTTCCACGGCTCGGCGACGGGCCTGCACCTCAACGCGCCGGTGGTCGGCCTCGCGGCGACCACGGACGGCGGCGGCTACTGGCTGGTCGCGGCCGACGGCGGCGTGTTCACCTACGGCGACGCGGTGTTCCACGGCTCCGCCGCGGGCCTGCACCTCAACGCGCCCGTCGTCGGCATCGCGCCAACACCGAGCGGTGGTGGGTACTGGCTGGTCGCGGCAGACGGCGGCGTGTTCGCCTACGGCGACGCGCTGTACCACGGCGCGGCGTCCACCCTGCATGTCAACGCACCCATCGTCGGCATCGCACCCACGCCGAGCGGTGGCGGCTACTGGCTGGTCGGTGCCGACGGCGGCGTGTTCGCCTACGGCGACGCGGCTTTCCACGGCGCGGCGTCGACGGTGCACCTCAACAAGCCAATCGTGGGCATCGCGGCCAGCAGCGACGGCGGCGGATACTGGCTGACCGGCAGCGACGGCGGCGTGTTCACCTACGGCGACGCGGTCTTCCACGGCTCGGCGGCGACGCTGTCGCTCAACGCGCCCGCGGTGGGCATGGCCCGCACCCCGACCGGCAACGGCTACTGGGTGGTGGCGTCCGACGGTGGAGTGTTCGCTTACGGCGACGCCATCCCCGACGGCGCGGCCGCGAGCATCCGGCTGAACCGTCCCATCGAGGGCATCGCCTCGACCGGTTTCTAGGGCCCGGGCAGAACACCAGGGTCCCTCCCTGGTGCGACGGCGCCGCAAAGGCGGTACCTCATCGGCCTCAGTCACCCCAGGGAGAGCACGATGAGCACCACCCAGCGCCCCAGCAGCGGAGCGAGTGGAACGGCGACCCTCGGCAAGGTCGACATGAAGCTCGAGGTGATCACCATCCCGGTCTCGGACGTCCAGCGCGCCACCGAGTTCTACCGGAGGCTGGGGTGGAGGCAGGACGTCACGCCGCCCGGGGTCGTCCAGTTCACCCCGCCCGGCTCGTGGTGCTCGGTGCAGTTCGGCCCGAACCGCACGTCGGCCACCCCCGGCTCAGCCCAGCGCAACTTCCTGATCGTGTCCGACATCGCGGCCGCCCGCCAACAGCTCCTCGCCGCCGGCATCGCGGTGAGCGACCTCTTCCATCCCGGCAACGACGGCAGCATGGCCAGCGGTCCGGATCCCGACCATCGCAGCTACCTGTCGTACGCCTCGTTCAGCGATCCCGACGGCAACAGCTGGCTGCTCCAGGAGGTCACCACGCGCCTGCCCGGCCGTGTCGATCCCGGCGCGACCACCTTCTCCTCGGCGAACGACCTTGCGGGCGCGCTGCGGCGTGCGGAGACTGCGCATGGCGAGCACGAGAAGCGCATCGGCGCGGCGGACGCGAACTGGCCTGACTGGTACGCCGAGTACATCGTGCGCGAGCAGTCGGGTGTGGAACTGCCCAGGTGAGCGACTACGACGCCATCGTTCTCGGCGGCGGCGCGCCCGGCGAGCACTGCGCAGCGGCGCTGGCCGCGCGCGGTCTGCGCGTCGCCCTCGTCGAACGCGAGCTGGTCGGCGGCGAGTGCTCCTACTGGGCCTGCATTCCGTCGAAGTCCCTGCTCCGACCTGGCGAGGCGGTGCAGGGCGCGCGCGAGGCCGCTGCGAGCGCGCAGGTCGACGTAGCGGCGGCGCTGGCCTGGCGCGACTTCATGGTGTCGGGCTACTCCGACGCCGGCCAGGAGCGCTGGCTGGCCAACCGCAGCATCGACCTGCTGCGCGGCACCGGCCGGTTGGCCGGCACCGGCGTGGTCGACGTCGACGGAGTGCAGCACACCGCCGAGCACGTCGTCGTGGCGACCGGCTCGGAACCGATCGTGCCGCCCATCCCCGGTCTCGCCGGGCTGGAGGACGTCTGGGGCACGCGCGAGGCGACGAGTATGAAAGCCGTTCCGCGCCGCCTGCTCGTCCTCGGTGGGGGCGCGGCGGGCGTCGAGCTCGCCCAGGTGGTGCGGCGTCTCGGCGGCGAGGTGGTGGTCGTCGAGGGCGCCGACCGCCTGCTTCCCCGCGAGGCGCTGCCGCTGGGCAGGGGACTCGGCGAAGCGTTGCGGCGCGACGGCATCGAGTTGAGGCTCGGCATGCGCGCCAGTGCGGCGCGGCGCGACGGTGACGAGTACGTCCTGCAGTTCGACGGCAGTGGTGAGCTGCGCGGTGACCGGCTGCTGGTGGCGAGCGGCCGGCGTCCGCGTGTCGCGGGGATCGGGCTCGAGACCGTCGGAGTGACCGCCGACGGCCGCGGCATTCGCGTCGACCAGTACCTGCGCGCCGGCGAGCGCCTCTGGGCGATCGGCGACGTCAACGGCAGCTGGCCGCTCACCCACGTCGGCGAGTACGAGGCCGACGTGGTCGCCGCCAACATCGCCGGCGAGATGCATCCGGCCAACTACGAAGCGGTGCCGCGGGTCACCTACACCGACCCGCAGGCCGCGGCGGTGGGCGCGGTGGAGGCGGAATACCGCGCCAGCGCAGCGATGTCGGAGCTGCCCAAGACCGCCACCTACACCCACGCCTACGCCGAATCCAACGGGTTCCTGGCCTTGCTCAGCAACGGCGAGCGACTCACCGGCGCCTACGCGCTGGGACCCGAGGCCGCTGAGTGGATGCAGCAGGCGACGCTCGCCATCCGCGCGCACGTGCCGCTCGACGTGTTGAGCGACACCATCCAGCCGTTCCCCAGCTTCTCGGGGATCTACGGCGAGGCGATGAAGACGCTGCGCATGGAGATCATGGACCGGCCGCTGCCGGTCAGGCCCATGGAAGCGCAGATGGCAAGCCTGTCGAGGTGAGGAGGCGAGTGACGCGACATGACCAGCACCAGCACTCCTGCTGTCACCCCGCGCGCACCCGAGCTGGCCGGACAGACGGTCGTGGTCATCGGTGGCAGTGCAGGCATCGGGTTGGAGACGGCGCGACGCGCGCGAACTGAGGGTGCCGAGGTCATCCTCACCGGCCGCAACGTCGAACGGCTCGACCGCGCGGCCGCGGAGGTCGGGGCGCAGCGCACCGAGGCGTTCGACGCCGCCGACACCGCTGCGCTGGCGAGATTTTTCCATGATCTGCCAGAACCCGTCGACCACGTGATGGTCACCGCCCGTGGCCCGCGCTACGGGCCGCTGCTGGAGATGGACGCCGACGAGGTGCGCACCGCGGTCAGCGACCACCTCGTGGTCGCGCTCGAAGTCGCACGCCACGGCGCCGGCAGGATGCGGGCCGGGGGCACGCTGCTGCTGATGGGCGGCACCGCCGGCCGCCGCGTCGGCCACGGTCTCGGCATCGCCTCCGCCGCCACCGCCGCGCTGCCGCCGTTCGCCGCGGCGCTCGCCCTGGAGCTGGCGCCGGTCCGCGTCAACCTCATCGCCGCCGGCTTCGTCGACACCCCCCTGTCGGCGTCGCTGCTCGGCGATCAGCTCGACGCGCGGCGCGAGGAGCTGCGGGCGACGCTCCCCATCGGCCGCGTCGTCGGCCCCGCCGACGTCGCTGCCCTGGCCGTGCACATCATGTCCAACACCGCGCTCAGCGGCGCCACCTACGACATCGACGGAGGCCAGCAGTTCGTGTGACGGACCGTCTCGGCCTTGCCGTTGGCCGAGGGCCGAGCGGGCGCTCAGGCGCCGTAGCGGACGTCGACGGCGCGCCAGAGGTACCAGCTGGCCACGGTGCGGTAGGGCGCCCAGCGCGCGCCGCGGGCGGCCAGCTCCTTGGGAGTCGGCAGGGTCCGCTTGCGGAAGACGCTGGCGAAGCCCTTGCGCACCCCGTAGTCGTCGACGGGGAGGACGTCGGGGCGGCCGAGGCGGAAGATCAGCAGCATCTGCGCCGTCCACCGGCCAATGCCGCGGACCGCGACGAGGCGTTCGACGATCGTCTCGTCGTCCATGGTGCGCACCTCGTCGAGAGTCGGGATCGATCCCGCGGCGGTGTGGGCGGCCAGGTCGCGCAGCGACAGCGCCTTGGAGCGCGACAGCCCGACCGAGCGCAGCTGCTCCTCGCTGGCCGCCAGCACCGCCTCGGGAGCGAAGCCCTGAGGCGTCGACGGGAACAGCGCGCTCAGTCGGCCGAAGATGGTGGCCGCGGCGCGGCCGGTGAGCTGCTGGAAGACGATCGCCTCGGCGAGCGCCATGAACATGCTCCGAGTCTCGTCGAGCTCCAGCGCGAAGGGACCGGCGCTGTCGATGAAGCGGCCGAGCACCCGGTCGACGCGCCGCAGGTGCTCCACCGCGGCGGCCGGGTCGAACGACAGCGCCGCGCCGCCGGCGACGGTGACCCGCGGAGCGCCCGAGACCGCCCCCGCACCTGCGCCCGCGGTCTCGCTCACCCGCGTCCCCCCGGCAGCGGCAGCGGCAGCGGCATCGCCCCCGCTTCGAGCTCCTGCATGCGCAGCTTGGTGCCCACCCCGCCGCGCGCCGAGAACCCACCGGCCCGCCCGCCGGCGGCGACCACGCGATGGCAGGGCACGATCACCGCGAAGGGATTGCGCGCCATCGCGTGCCCAACCGCACGCGCCGCGCCCGGCGTCCCGGCGAGCATGGCCACCTCGCCGTAGGTCATGGTGTCGCCGGGCGGGATGGTGCGCACCGTCTCGTAGACGCGGCGGTGGAACGGCCCCACACCGACGCCGTCGTAGTCGAGGTCGATGCCGCGCAGGTCGTCGCGCGCACCGCCGAACAGCGCCGCGATGCGCTCGGTGGCGCGCTGCACCGCGCGCGGCGGAGCCATCTCCCGCGCCGTGGGGCATGCGCGCTGCAGCCGCGCCCGCGTCTCCGCTTCGCGCGCCTCGGGGAGCTGCATCGCCACCACGCCGCGGGCGCTCCAGGCGATGCCGCAGCGCCCGATCGGCGTGTCGAACAGGGCGTACCCGAGTGCGGCCGTCATACCAGCGAGAGTGCGGCGAACGCCACCGCGGTGGTGCTGCCGTACACCAGGTGGGCGCTGAGGTCCTGCCACAACGTCGCCGCGTCGTACTCCCAGATCGGCTTGTACAGCTTGGCCAGCGGCAGCGTCACGTAGCTCGACAGCCACACCGTCGCGCCGAAGGGCGGCCCCGCGTACACGCGTTCCGGCCCGAACGTGCCCATCACGATGCCGTAGAGCCCCGCCCAGCCGACGCCGTAGCCCCAGTGCATCACGTCGTTGACCAGCCAGGCGTAGCGCCCCGGGATCTCCAACTGCAGAAACCCCTCGATCACCCGCTTGCCGACATGTGCGGGCGCGGGCGCGTCCTCCCAGGAGGTCAGCCCGAGCGAGAGCTCCCACGCCATGAATCGGCTGCTGCCCCCGCCGCGGCGGTAGCGGCGGTACCAGAGCGCATCCATCGCGATGGTGCCGGCGGCGCCGGCGAGTGCGCCGCGGAGCACGGCGCCGAGGGGGGTGAGTGGACGTCCCATGAGCAGCGCCCATTGTCGCCATGTCGCGGGCGTCGTGGGGTGATCCGGGGCCATCGGCCCGGCGTACCCAATGCTGTAGCCCACAGACCAGGGGGTTGGGCAGGAGGTTCCCGCATGTCCAGGATGTCTCGTCGCGCCTTCCTTTCCACGGCGGGTGCAGCCACGGGTGCGGCCGCGCTCGGCGCCGCCGTGGGTGTGCCCA
Source organism: uncultured Actinomycetes bacterium (assembly GCA_964499205.1). Classification (GTDB taxonomy): domain Bacteria; phylum Chloroflexota; class Dormibacteria; order Aeolococcales; family Aeolococcaceae; genus DASRDZ01. The sequence continues at coordinate 14,292 of CAZCJX010000027.1, forward strand.
AGCTGGCCGCCGGTGGCGCGCTGGCCACAGCGCCCTCGGGCCCGCTCCCCGAGCACCCGGTCGTCGCCTACGTCCGCGACGCCAGGACCGGCGAGCTGGCGGTGATGGTCGGCGACCGCGAGGTGGCGGTCAAGGACCCCTCGCTGGTGCGCCGCATCGTCGACGCGGCGGGCTGAGGGAGCGCCCGACATGTCCTCCCACCGCGAAGCTCCCGCCATCAGCAAGGACCCCGTTGCTGACAGCACTGACACATACGCCTTCGTCAGCCCCGACCGTCCCGACACGGTCACCATCATCAGCAACTACGTCCCCATCGAGGCGCCCGCCGGCGGCCCCAACTTCTACGAGTTCGGCGACGACGTCCTCTACGAGATCAAGGTCGACAACGACGGCGACGCCCTGGCCGAGGTGACCTTCCAGTTCCGCTTCCAGACGGTGCTGCGCAACACAGAGACCTTCCTCTACAACACCGGCCCCATCACCTCGCTGGACAGCCCCAACTGGAACCGCCGACAGCTCTACTCAGTGACCCGCCTCGTCGAGGACGACGTGCAGCTGCTCGCCGCCGGGCTGGCCTGCCCGCCCTGCAACATCGGCCCGTCCTCGACGCCGGACTACGCCAGCCTGGCCGCGGCCGCGGTGCACACCATCGGCGGCGGCATCCGCGTCTTCGCCGGCCAGCGCGCCGAGGGCTTCTACGTCGACCTCGGCGCCATCTTCGACCTCGGCGACCTGCGCCCGCTCTCCAACTTCCACTTCAGCCACATGGCGCCGTCACCCGGGGTCAACACCACCAAGGAGGTCAACGTCCACACCATCGCCATCCAGGTCCCCATCGCCATGCTGACGCGCGACGGCAGCACGCCGAGCAGCGTGACCGACCCGCGCGCGGTGCTGGGCGTGTGGAGCACGGCCAGCCGCCGTCGCGTGTCCGTCCGCGAGACCGGCCACGGCGACGTCGAGACCGGGCCGTGGATCCAGGTGTCGCGCCTCGGCAACCCGCTGTTCAACGAGGTCATCGTGCCGATGGCGCACAAGGACCGCTGGAACGAGCTGCCGCCCTCGGCGGACGCGGAGTTCCTGCAGTACGTGCTGCATCCCGAGCTGGCGCGACTGCTGCCCGTCCTCTATCCCGGCGTCTTCCCCCACCTGGCGGCGCTGGCCGCGGCGCGCGTCGACCTGGAGGCGGTGCTGCTCACCGGCATTCCCCACGGCGTGGTCACCGGGTTCCAGAACTTCACCGGGCCGACGCCGGCCGACATGCTGCGGCTTAACGTGGCCGTCCATCCCTCGTCGCACCCCAACCCGCTGGGGCTGGTCGCCGGTGACGCGGCGGGATTCCCCAACGGCAGGCGCGTCTTCGACGACGTGGTCACCGTCGAGCTGCGGGCCATCGCCGGGCTCACCTACACGCTGGTCAACCCGTCGTTCACGCTCGACGCCGCGGTCAACCTGGTCAGCGACGGGCTCGGCCCCTCCGACGCCGGCGCACCCTTCCTGAGCAGCTTCCCGTACCTCGGCGTGCCGCACGACGGCTTCCACACTCCCGCATCCTGACCCATGGCAGCGCACCACCCGCTCCCCGCCGACGTCACCACCGGCAGCGTGGCCCTCGACATCGGCGGCGACGCCGGCGCGCTGCTGATCCACACCGGAGCCGACCGCGTCGGCGAGGAGATCGAGGTGGAGCGCGCGGCCGACGGCCACCGCACCCACGTCGCCGTGCTGGCGCGGCGCGTGGGTGCGACCGTCGCCCACGCGGCGGTGTACGGAACGCTGCGCGCGGGGACCTACCGCGTGCTGGCGCGCGACGGCAGCGTGGCCGACTGCGTTCGTGTCGAAGGTGGCCAGATCACCGAGCTGGACTGGCGGCGTCCATCGCCTGCAGCGCCGCGATCAGCCGATCCACCGACCCCCGCAGCGCATGGCGCTCGGAGAGCTCGCGGAGCAGGTCGAGATCGGGCGGTCCCGGCTCGGTGACGGTGACCGGAGCGTCGAGCGCCACCGGCACCACGGTGCGCATGGCGCGCAGGTAGCCGGCCTGCGCGCGCAGCGCATCGCGCAGCCGCGGTGAGACGTCGTCGGCCGCGATCAGCGCGTCGAGCGAGCCGTGCCGCGACAGCAATGTCGCCGCGGTCTTGGCGCCGATGCCGCTGATCCCGGGCAGCCCGTCGGAGGGATCGCCGCGCAGGATCGCGAAGTCGGGGTAGAGATGCGGCGGCACGCCGTAGCGCTCGCGCACCGCCGCCTCGTCGTAGCGGCGCAGGTCCTTGACGCCCTTGACGATGAAGAGCACCGCCACCGCGGGGTCGCGCACCAGCTGGAGCAGGTCGCGATCGCCGCTGACCACGGCGACGGGATCCTCGGCGGTGGCGCGCGAGGCGAGAACCCCGATGGCGTCGTCGGCCTCGTAGCCGGGCGCGCTGGCCACCGGCATGTGCGCCGCGTCGAGCACCGACAGCAGCATGTCGAGCTGCGGCGGCAGCTCCGGTGGGTCGGGGCGGCGGTCGGCCTTGTAGCCCGGGTAGGCGGCGACGCGGAAGGCGGGGCGCCAGTCGGCGTCGAACACGTGCACCACCTGGCGCGGCAGGTTGTCGCGCACGATGTTGCTGACCATGTCGAGGTAGCCGCGCACCGCGTTGACCGACTGGCCCTGGGGGTCGCGGATGGTCGCCGGCAGGGCGAAGAAGGCGCGGTAGAGCAGGCTCGGCGAGTCGAGCAGCAGGCGGGGGCGGGATGCGGCGTCGGTCATGTGGGCAGCGCGCAGCATGGCACCGCGCGGCCGCGATGCGCGACCCCGGACGGCGCCGCCGCGCCCGTGCTAGGTTGGCCGGTCGATGGCCTCGACCACCTCGACCCTGGGCGCGCTGCTGCGCATCCCCGCCGCCATGGCCCTCGACGCCTCGGCCGACAGCGTCCTCGCCGGCGACAACCGCGGCGGCACGGCGCAGCTGCACCGCATCGCGCTCGACGGCGGGCACGGCGCGCCGGGTGTGCAGCTCACCGACCAGCCCGAGCCGGTCAGCGGCCGGCTGGTGCCGGGCACATCTCGGGTGCTGGTCACCATGGACCACGGCGGCGACGAGCGCCACCAGCTCTACCTGCTCGACGAGCCGCTCGGCCCGCTCCGGCCGCTGGTGGTCGACCACGAGCACATCCAGCGCCTCGGCGACTTCAGCCGTGACGGGCAGCGCTTCGTCTACGCCACCAACCGCCGCAACGGCGTCGACTTCGACGTGGTCGTGCACGACCTGCGCGACGGCAGCGAGCGCGTGATGTTCGACCGCGGCGGCTGGTGCGAGCCGGGCGGCTTCTCGCCCGACGGGCGCTACGTCTCGCTGGCCCGCGCCACCGACAAGAGCATGGACAACGACCTCTTCCTCTGCGACCTGCAGACGGGGGAGGTGATCCACGCCACCCCGCACGACGACGCCGCCAGCTACGGCGAGCCCGCCTGGCAGGGCGACTCCGCGGCGTTCGTCGCCGCCACCGACGCGGGGCGCGACACCATGGCGCTGTCGCGCTACGACCTGCGCACCCGCACCTGGACGGAGGTGCTCGACGTCGGCTGGGACTGCGCCTGCTGGAGCGATCCGGCGGGCGCGCGGCTGCTGCTGGCCGTCAACGAGAACGGGCGGACGCGGCTCGACGTGCTCGACATGCACACCATGCAGCGCATCGCCGAGGTGCCCATGCCCGAGCCGGGCGTGGCCTGGTACGAGAACGCGCTGCCCCCGCCGCGCTTCACCCCCGACGGCCGGCGCGTCGTCTACACCTTCACCTCGCCGCGCCGCCCGCCGGGCGTATGGGTTGCAGACATCGACGGCAGCAACACGCTGCGCTGCCTCAGCGATCCGCCGCGCGAGGTCGCCCCCGAGGACTGCGTCATGCCGGAGACGGTGCTCATCGAGTCCTTCGACGGCGAGCGCATCCCGGCGTTCGTGTACCGGCCCACCACCGCGGCCGCGAGCGACACCCCGCCGCCGGTGGCGGTGCTCATCCACGGCGGCCCCGAGTCGCAGACCACGCTGCTCTGGAACCCGGTCATCCAGGCACTGGTGGCGCGCGGCTACGCCGTGGTGGCACCCAACGTGCGCGGCTCGACGGGATACGGCAAGCGCTACGCCCACCTCGACGACGTGCGCCTGCGCCTCGACTCGGTGCGCGACCTGGCGGCGATCCACGCCTGGCTGCCCGGCGCCGGCCTCGACCAGCGCCGCGCCGCGCTGTGGGGCGGCTCGTACGGCGGCTACATGGTGCTCTGCGGCCTCACCTTCCAACCCGAGCTGTGGGCCGCCGGCGTCGACATCGTCGGCATGAGCAGCCTGGTCACCTTCCTGGAGAACACCTCGGTGTGGCGCCGCGCCATCCGCGAGCGCGAGTACGGCCGTCTCGACACCGACCGCGACTTCCTCGTCGAGGCCTCGCCGCTCACCCACATCGACCGCATGCGCGCGCCGCTGTTCATCATCCACGGCGCCAACGACCCGCGCGTGCCGCTCTCCGAAGCCGAGCAGATCCACGCCGTGCTCACCGGCAAGGGGGTCGCCACCGAGCTGCTGGTCTACCCCGACGAGGGCCACGGCCTGGCGCGCCTGGCCAACCGCCTCGACGCCTACCCGCGGGTGTTCGACTTCCTCGACCGGGTGATGGGCCGGTGAGCAGCGCGCTCACCCATCTCGAGTGCCCGCGCTGCTCGCTCCGGCACGACGCCTTCGTGCCGCAGAACGTGTGCACGCAGTGCGGCTCACCGCTGCTCGCCCGCTACGACCTCGACCGCGTGCGCCGCACCACCACGCGCGACGACATCGCCCGGCGCGCCGAGACGATGTGGCGCTACCAGGAGCTGCTGCCGCTGCAGGACCCGAGCGCCGCAGTCAGCTTCGGCGAGTTCATGACACCTCTGCTGCCAACTCCGCGGCTGGCCGCCGAGCTGGGCGTCGCCGAGCTGTACGTGAAGGACGAGGGCCGCCTCCCCACCGGCACCTTCAAGGCGCGCGGCGCCGCGGTGGGCGTCTCGCGTGCCAGGGAGCTGGGCATCGCCCACGTCGCCATGCCGACCAACGGCAACGCGGGCGCGGCCTGGTCCGCCTACGCCGCGCGCGCCGGCATCGGCATCACCGTCGCGGTGCCGCGGGACGCGCCCGACATCCCGGTGCGCGAGATGACCGTCACCGGCGCCGACACCACGCTGGTCGACGGCGTCATCTCCGACGCGGGTCGCCTGATCGCTGCGGGCGTGCACGAGAACGGGTGGTTCGACGCCGCGACGCTGCGCGAGCCCTACCGCCTCGAAGGCAAGAAGACCATGGGCCTGGAGCTGGTCGAGCAGCTCGGCTGGTCGCTCCCCGACGTGATCGTCTATCCCACCGGCGGCGGTGTCGGCCTGATCGGCATCGCCAAGGCCCTGCAGGAGTTGGAGGATCTCGGTTGGATCAGCGGTCGCTGGCCCCGTCTGGTCGCGGCGCAGGCCAGCGGCTGCGCGCCCATCGTGCGCGCCTGGGAGCGCGGCGATGCCACCGCCGAGGCCTGGACGGATGCGCGCACCGCCGCCTTCGGCATCACCGTGCCCAAGCCGCTCGGCGACTTTCTCATCCTCGACGCGGTGCGCCGCACCGAGGGCTGCGCGGTCGCCGTCGACGACGCCGGCACCCTCGACGAGATCGAGGTCACGGCGCGTCGCGAAGGCCTGTTCGTCTGCCCCGAGGGCGCGGTGACGGTGGCCGCGGCGCGCCGCCTGCGCCGCGAGGGCTGGCTCGGCGAGCGCGACCGGGTGGTGCTGATCAACACCGGCAGCGGCGCCCTCTACCCCGAGTGCGTGCGCAGCCGCCCGCGGGACGCAGCCAACTCGCAATGAGCCTCGCGGCGGCGCAGTGTACGATGTGCGCCGCTCGTGACGGACACCTCGCCAGCGCGCCCCCAGAGTGCCACTGCGTCCCGCCCCGCGGTGTCGGCGGTGCTGCCCGCCTACGACGAGGTTGCCGTCATCGCCGGCCTGGTGCGCCGCACCGGTGACGCCCTCTGTGGCGCGAACCTCCCTGATTACGAGGTGATCGTCGTCGACGACGGGAGCAGCGACGGCACCGGCGCCGCGGTGCAGGCGGTGGCCCGCGACGACGCGCACGTGCGCCTGGTGACGCACCCGCACAACCGCGGCTACGGCGCCGCACTGCGCAGCGGGTTCAGCGCCGCGCGTCACGAGGCGGTGTGGCTGATGGACGGAGACGGGCAGTTCGATCCCGCCGACGTGACGCTGCTGCTCGACCGCTGGGCGCCGGGGACGATGGTGGCCGGGTACCGCGCGCAACGCCAGGACCCGCTGGGGCGCCGGCTCAGCAACCGCGCCTTCTTCACCGTCGCGCGCCTGGTGACCGGACCGACGGCGCGCGACGTCAACTGCGGCTTCAAGCTCTTCCCGCGCGAGATCGCCGAGGGCCTGCGCTGCGACGGCGCCATGGTGTCGACCGAGCTGATGCTGGCGGCACGTGCGCACGGCGTCAGCGTGGTCGACGTCGCCGTGCCGCACTACCCGCGGCGCGCCGGACGCGCCACCGGCAACAGTCCTGCCGTGGTGGCGCGCGCCTTCGGCGAGCTGTACCAGATGTGGCGGGGCAGCCGGTGAGCCTGCTGCGGCAGCCGGCGGCGGGGCCGGGTGTCGACTGGCGGCGCGCGCTGCGCCTCAGCATCTCGCCCTTCCTCGTCGGCAAGCTGCTCACCACCGCGGTGGTGCTGCTCGCCGCCTGGCAGCACGGTGCCGGCACGGGCATCCCCGGGTGGGAACAGCTGCGCGGCGCCTTCGCCGGCTGGGATGGGCAGGCGTACCTGCAGATCGCCACCTCGGGCTACCCGCCCGACAGCGACCCCAGCCTCGGCGCGCCGGCCCACGTGTGGGCGTTCATGCCGGGATATCCGTTGCTGCTCAGCGGCGTCGCCGCGGTGCTGCGCGACCAGATCCTCAGCGGACTGGTGGTGTCGGCGGTCTGCGAGCTGATCGCCCTGGTGTTCGTGGCGCGGATGGTGTCGGCGGAGCGCGACGAGCGCGCCGCGCGCATCGCGGTGTGGGTGCTGGCGCTGGTGCCCTACGGTGTGTTCCTCAGCCTGGTCTACACCGAGAGCGCCTTCCTCGCAGCCTCCGCGGCGAGCCTGTACTACATGCGCCAGCAGCGCTTCCTCGCCGCCGGCGTGTGGGGCGCGCTGGCCACCGCGGTTCGCGTCACCGGCCTGGCGCTGTTCCTCGCCTTCCTGCTCGAATACCTGCTGGCGCGGCGCACGCGCATCCGTCCCGACCTGCTCGCCGCGCTGCTCATCCCGCTGCCGTTCGCCATGCTCTGCGTCTACGCCGGTGCCCACGCCGGCGACGTGCAGGCCTTCTTCCACATCGAGTCCAGCCAGTCCTTCCACCGCCAGCTGACCAACCCGCTCACCGGCCTGCGCGCCACCTGGAACAGCGCGACCTCACCCGGCATCTCGAGTCGCGACACCTACGTGTTCGCCGTCGAGGTGGTCTGCGGGATCGCCGGGTTCGTCGGCTGCATCCTGCTGTGGACCTGGCGCTGGGTCGGCGCGCGCTGGCATCGCGGCGGTGTGCCCTGGTCCTTGGCGCTGTACGCCACCATCGTGTGGGTGCTGGCCGTGGCCCAGCCGTACTGGCTCTCGGTGGGACGCTACGAGATCGCCATGCTGCCACTGCTGTTGATCGTCGCCGACGTGCTGCATGCCAGCGCGACGCGCGCCGTGGCGGTGATCGCCGTCAGCGGCGGGCTGCTCTGCTACATCGCCACACTGTGGGCGCAGGGGGTGTTCGTCGGCTGACGCGCCCTCAGTAGATGCGCACCGGCGTGCCCACCGTCGCCCAGTTGTACAGCCCCGTCATCGTCGGCATGGGCACGTTGACGCAGCCGTGGCTGCCGTTGGCCTCGGTGCCGGGACCGTACGCCGAGCGCCAGGGCGCGTCGTGGATGGCGTAGCCGTCGCTGCGGAACCACAGCGTGTACTGCACCCAGCTGGGCGGGTACCAGTACGGCGAGCTCTGCGGCCAGTCCGAGGTCATCAACCAGGGCGACACCTTGCGCAGCACCGAGTACTGTCCCGGCGGCGTGGGCAGCGCGGGACGGCCGGTGGTGATGTAGGTGGTGAGGAAGGGCATGCCGTCGGAGTACGCCGACAGCTCCTGGCAGCGCAGGCTGATCACGATCACCTTCCCCGCCGTCACCGCGTTGGAGGGCACGCCGCACTCGGGGCGCGAGGCGACGTCGTTGCCGTAGCGGATGCGGCCCGACCCCGAGCCGTAGAAGGACGCGTCGCCGAAGGAGAAGACGCCGCCGTCACGGGCGAGCAGCCAGTAGCCGCCGCCGTCGAGGGTCGGCGCCATGGCCACGATCGGCTGCACCAGGCGCATCGCCCCGGTGGAGCCTTTGAAGGCTGCGTCACCGAAGGAGAAAACGCCACCATCGGCAGCAACCAGCCAGTAGCCGCCGCCGTCCGGCGTCGCCGCCATGCCGGCGATCGGCTGGTTGAGCTGCGTCGCGGCGGTGGAGCCGAAGAAGTGCGCGTCGCCGAAGCTGAAGATGCCGCCGTCCGCGGCGACCAGCCAGTAGCCGCCGCCGTCGGGGGTCGCCGCCATACCGACGATGGGCTGGTTGAGCTGCATCGCCCCGGTGGAGCCGAAGAAGTGCGCGTCGCCGAAGGTGAAGATGCCGCCGTCCTGGGCGACCATCCAGTAGCCGCCGCCGTCCGGCGTGGCCGCCATGCCGGTGATCGGCTGGTTGAGCCGGGTGGCGCCGAGCGAGCCGAAGAACCCGGCGTCGCCGTAGTTGAAGATGCCGCCGTCGGCGGCGGCGAGCCAGTAGCCCTTGCCGCTGCCGCTGCGAGCCATGCCGACCATCGGCGCGTTGAGCGCGGTGCCGGTCGGCGCGCCGAAGGCGCCGGCGCTGCCGAAGTTCAGCACGTCGCCGTACGACGCCGCCATCCAGTAGCCCTGGCCGTCGGGCGCCGCGACGAAGCCCGCCGCGCCCACCTCGGGCGGCGCCGAGGCGGCCGCCTCACCGGAGACCACGTTGGCACCGAACCCAACCGTGGCCACCGCGGCGGCGGCCAGCAGCCGGCCGCGCGGAGTTTCCGCCAGACCCCACACCAAGTCGACCAGCACCGGGTTCCCTCCTGCTGATGAGCGCAGAAAGCATGAGACAAGCGCACCCTGGTGCGCCAGGGGCGCACCGTCACGTCAAGAGATCGTGTCCGGTGCCTAGCTAACCCCGCCGCCCGCCGGGGGCCGGTTCGCTCCTCAGTCGAGCGGCGGCCGCCGCTGCGCCCACGGCTTCGCCGCCTCGAGCTGCGAGGCCAGGCGGATCAGCGTCGCCTCGTCGCCGTAGCGGCCGATCGCCTGCACGCCGACGGGGAGCCCGTCGCTCTCGAACAGGGGGATCTGCGCCGCGGGCTGCCCGGAGAGGTTGGCCGGCACGGTGAACGGCGTGAACATGGCGGCGTTGATCATCGGCGCGGTGACGTCGCTGTCGGCGCCCTGCCACAGCTCACCCAGCTGCAGCGGCAATTTGGCCAGGGATGGCGTCAACAGCACGTCGTAGGCGGCCTCGGCGGCGACGATCTGCCGGGTCAGCCGCAGCATGCCGTCGCAGGCGACCATGTAGCGCGCCGCGCTGATGTCCCTGCTGGTCTCCCAGAGGAAGCGGTTGAACGGCTCCAGCTTCTCCACCGATCCGCCGGCGTCGACGATCTTCTCGACGATGTGTCCGAAGTAGGTCGCCCAGATGACGTTGAAGAGCTCGAAGATCTCGTTGTCGTTCCACGGCGGGGTGAACTCCTCGACGTCGTGGCCAAGCTCGCTGCACAGCGCCGCGGCATCGCGCAGCGCCTGCGCATAGACGTCGTCGACGGGAAACCCCAGCGGTGGCGAGGTGGTGACGGCGATGCGCAGCCTGCCCGGCGCGGCGCCGACCTCCTCGACGAAGGGGCGCCGCGGCGGCGGCGCGATCACCAGGTCGCCGTCGACGCCGCCGTGGGTGGCGTCGAGGAGCAGCGCGTTGTCGCGCACGGTGCGGGTGAGGAAGCCCTCGACGTTGAGGGCGAAGGGCGTCTCACCCTCGGGCGCCTGGGAGATGCGGCCGCGCGACGGCTTGATGGCGAACAGGCCGCAGCAGGCCGAAGGGATGCGCAGGCTTCCGCCGGCGTCGTTGCCGTGCGCCGCCGGCGCCATGCCGGAGGCCACCGCCGCTGCCGCGCCGCCGCTGGAGCCGCCCGCGGTGCGCGCCGTGTCCCACGGGTTGCGCGTGGCGCCGAAGCGGGTGTTCTCGGTGGAGGGGAGGGTGCCCAGCTCGGGCAGGTTGGTCTTGCCCAGGAAGACGCAGCCGGCCTCGCGCAGCCGGGCGACCACCGCGCTGTCCTGCTCGCTGACCCGGTCGGGCATGGCCTCGCTGGCCAGGGTCATCGGCGTGCCCGCCAGGTGCACGTTGTCCTTGATGGCGATGGGCACACCCTCCAGCGGGCGCGCCTCGCCGCGGCGGATGCGCTCCTCGCTGTCGCGGGCCTGCTGCCGCGCCTCCTCGGCGAGCACCAGCAGGTAGGCGTTGAGGCGGCCGTTGTGCCGCTCGATCTGGGCGAGCGTGGCGTTGACCAGCTCCACCGGGGACAGCTCGCCGCCGCGCAGGCGGTCGACAAGCTCCGAGACGGGCGCCATCACGACCTCGTCGGTGATCGGCACGATCAGCTCCTCCTTCCGCCGCTGGCGAGCGCCGCCCGCGGCGACGGTCGCGCGGGCGCCCGGGGATTATCGGGCACCGCCGCCGCGGCCGTCCTGATGCCAATGTGGCGATGAATCGGCCCGTCGCCCGTCTATAGAGGTGAAGGCAGGGCTCGACCGCCGTGGCGGCAGCGGGCACCGGTGCTGCGGAGCCGGGAAGTGCCAAGGGAGGTCAGGACGATGCGGGCGAGGAGGGTGGCGACCGTGGTCGCTTCGATTGTGCTCGCCGCTGGGCTGCAGGCGGGGGTTGCAGGTGCGGACAGCGGGAGCGGGAATGGCAGCGGTGGCGGTGGCGCTGGCGGCAGTGCGGGGGGTGGAGGCTCGGACTGCGCCGCCCCCGGGATGACCGAGGTGCCCCTGCTCGGCTCGGCGGTCACCCTCGGTCTGCCCTTCGACGCCGACCCCTCGACCGGCCGGCTCACCCTGCACGACGGCGCCGTCTGTATCGCCACCTCGGTGGGCACACACAAGATCGCCGAGGCGCTGGCCGTCCCCGTCCCCGCGCTGCCCGACCTGCAGGGCGCCGCGCTGGCCGCGGGCACCGCCTGCCCAGCCGCGCCGGCCGGCGCGCCCGCCAGCCTGGACTGCGCAGCCACGGTCGAGCCGGTGATCGCCTACAGCGACCCGCGCGAGGGCGCCAACCAGCTCGGCCTCGAGGTCTCGCTGCCGCTGCGGCTGTGCCTCGGCGGCGGCTGCCAGCAGCTCGCCTCGCCGGAGGTCGCCACCGCGGTGGTCATCGGCATGCTGCAGTGCTCTCCGCAGGCGCCCAACCCGGGGATGGCCACCGCGGGGGGCCACGTCATCTGCACCTGGCGGGGCGCCGAGAGCGTCGTCGACGGGGTGCCGCAACCGGCGCCCGAGGAGGCCGGCGCCGACACCGGCACGGCGGTCGCGGGCGCCTGGGACAGCAGCACGGTGAGCGCCGACGTGGTCGAGGTGAACGACAACTGCGCCGCCCAGACCGGCGACCTCTCCAGCTGCACCGTGACCGTGGTCAACCCGTACGTCGTGGCCCGGGAGGGCGGCGGCGACCTGCTCTACGCGGACGTCGACCGCACCAGCACCCTGGTGGCGGTGCCGCGCTCGCTCGGCGCCTGCGTCCAACCCCACGGCACCAACCACTGCTGACGCCTCAGCGATTCTTCTTCCTTCCTGCCCGGGCCGCCGGTTCGACTGACCTCCACCGGCGGCCCATCTTCTCTATGCTGCTGGGATGACCACCGACGAGGCAGTCGACATCATCCGCAAGCAGCATCGCGCCGTGATGGCCACCACCCGCAGCGACGGCGGGGTGCAGCTCTCGCCGGTCGCGGTCGGCGTCGACGACGACGGCACGCTGCTGGTGAGCACCACCGAGCCCACCGCCAAGGCGCGCAACCTGCAGCGCCGCCCCTACGCCGCAGTTTGTGTCTTTCCTGACACGTTCTTCGGCGGCCAGTGGGTCCAGGTGGAGGGACCGGTCACCCTGGTCCACGGCGAGGAGGCGATCGAGGGACTGGTGCGCTACTACCGCAGCGTCGCCGGCGAGCATCCCGACTGGGACGACTACCGCCGCGCCATGGTCGCCGAGAAGCGCGTGCTGGTGCGGATCACGCCCGAGCGCGCCGGGCCGACGCAGCAGGGCTAGAAGGACCCGGCGGGCTTCATCCGCGGGTGGCGACGCCGAAGAGCACCACCAGGGCGCCGAAGGCGATCCACCACCAGGCGACGATGCGCGCGGAGCGCAGGTTGACCGCGGCGTCGCGCGTCTCGGCGATGTTGAGGCGGGAGCGCCAGCGCCGTGCCGAGCGTTCGGCCATGGCGGTGGCCACGCCCAACCAGTCGTAGGCGAGCAGCACGCCGGCGAAGATGATGCAGAACCCCGACACCACCTGCCCGACGCGCACCGCGGTGACGCCGCGCGTGGCGCTGAGGACGAAGCTGAGCAGGGCCACGATCCACAGCCCGGCCAGGCCGAGCAGCGCCCAGCGGTCGCGCTTCATGTGCGGCGGTGCACCATGGTCGACGACGCCTGGTCGAGCGGCCGCATCACCACCTGGTCGATGTTGACCCGCTTGGGCCGGGTGACAGCCCACACCACCGCGTCGGCGATGTCCTCGGCTGTCATCGGCGTCATGCCCGCGTAGACGGTGCGCGCCGCCTCTTCGTCACCCAGGCGCACCAGCGAGAAGTCGGTCTCCACCATGCCGGGGTCGAGCTCGGTGACCCGCACCGGGCGGCCGAGCAGCTCCAGGCGCAGGGTGCGGGTCACGGCGTGCGCCGCATGCTTCGCCGCCGTGTAGCCGCCGCCGTTGGGGTACGTCTCCAGCCCCGCGGTGCTGACCACGTTGACGACGTGCCCGGGATCCTCGCGCTCCAGCAGCGGCATCAGGGCGCGGGTCATGCGCATCAGGCCGAGCACGTTGATCTCGTACATCGTGGTCCACTCGTCGTCGCGGGCGTTCTCGACGTGGTTGAAGCCGAGCGCCCCGCCGGCGTTGTTGACCAGCACCGCGCACGACGGCAGCGACGCGCAGAAAGTGTCGACGCTGGCCGGATCGGTGACATCGAGCCGCATCCAGCGCGCCTCCACCGGCTCGCACACCGCGCGCAGCCGGTCCTCCCGCCGCGCCCCGCCAACCACCTCGAACCCCGCGCCGCGCAGCGCCACCACGGAGGCGGCGCCGATGCCGCTGCTGGCGCCGGTGACCACCGCCAGCCGGGCGCTCACGCGCTCGCCTCCAGTCCCTCGCGGATGCGCCGCTCCAGGGCGTCGATGCCCAGTTCCCCCATACCCAACTCGCTGGCGAGCAGGTGCGCGGGCAGCGCCTGCCCCAGCGACCACAGCCCGCGCAGCTCGTCGCCGGCAGCGCCGGGACGCCACCAGCGCTCGCCGTGCTGCCGCACCCAGCGCTCGTGCAGCTGCGCCTCCAGCATCCAGGCGCGCACGTACTGCGAGGAGTAGTAGCCGGGGTCGACGTCGTCGAGATACGCCTCCGGCCGGTAGCGGAAGCCGAGGTTCTCGGTGAGCCATGCCGCGTAGCGGTCGGCCATGGCGGCGAAGCGCTCGGGACCGCCGCCGTGCAGCTCCAGCTCGTAGGTCACCTTGGTGGCGTAGCGACGCATCATGTAGAGGTAGTAGACGTAGGCGCTGTGCAGCAGGCGGCGCAGCGCCGGGCCCTCGATGCCGACGGTGTCGCTGAGCCAGGCGCCGTCGAGGAGCAGGTGCTCCATGGTGAAGGCGAAGGCCTCGGTGACGCTGTTGTCGC
>CAZCJX010000028.1:0-27646 GCA_964499205.1 uncultured Actinomycetes bacterium
TGAAGAGGTGCGCGTTGTTGTCGGTCGGCGAGCCGTTGATCATCACGATGTGCGGGTCGGTCTTGCCGGCGGCGGTGAGCGCGCTCATCAGCGCCTGCGCCTGCAGCTGCCCCACCTTCTGGTTGTCGAAGGAGATGTAGTAGCTGACTGCGTTGCTGCCGGTGATCAGGCGGTCGTAGGAGATCACCGGGATGCCCGAGGCGTGCGCCTTGTTGGCGATGCTCGCCGCCGAGGCGGAGTCGACGGGGTCGAGCACCAGCACCTTGGCGCCGTTGGTGATGGCGGCGTCCGCCTGGTTCTGCTGCAGCGCCGCGTCCTGGTTGGCGTTGCTGTAGATCACCTGGCTGGTGTTGTAGCCGAGGTCCTTCAGCTTCTGCAGGAAGTACGGCTTGTCGGCGGCCTCGTAGCGCGTGGTCTTGGTCTCTGGGAGGAGCAGAGCGATCTTGCCCGCGGCGGTGGCGCCGCTGCTGCTGCCGCCTCCCCCTCCACTGGTGTTGTTGCTGCTGCCGCACGCGGCCAGAGCGACGACGCCGGTCCCGGCGACGGCCAGCAGGACGCCGAGGCGACGGCGGCTGGGCGTTTGTCTCGATGTGCTCATGTGCACTCCTGGTCAACGGTGGAGACCTGCGCTGCGAGCGTGGCATGCGCATGTCGGGATCGAAAGGGTCATTGGTCCTACGCCGGACCGCTGGTTGGCCTCGTGAGGGATGGGTGTTCAGGCGAAGACGCGCAGGAGCTCGCGGAGCTCGCTGGGCATCGGGTGATCGTCGGGCAGCCGCGCTGCGCAGGCGGTGACCAGGTCCTCGTCGTCGACGACGGCGTCGCGGCTGCCGTCGCTCACCCGATTGAGGCCGCTGCCGTCCGGCTCGACGGTCACCGCGCGCCCGTACTCCCGGACGGTGAAGCGGGCGAAGCGCGCCTGCCAGGTGCCGCGCAGCTGGCGCTCCCCGTCGGCGACGGGAACGCCCATGTCGTCGGCATGCACGGCGAACTCCATGGCCAGGTGGAAGGCCTGGCGGCCGGCGGGATAGGGGCCGACCATGGTCTGCAGCGAGCCGTCCCAGCCGAGCTCGCGCAGGCGCCGGCGGGTCTCACCGCTGGCGGAGCGGAACTCGTCGAGCAGCTCCTCGGGGGTGCGGTCGGCGCGCTGCCGCACACCCCAGTCGTTGAAGGCGTCGAGGCTGGGCTCGACGCCCGCCTCCTTGGCCCGCTCCAGCAGCGCCGGCACGGTGTCGTCGAGGGTGGCGCGGTTGTAGGCCTCCGAGGCGGCGAGGTGGGCCAGCAGCTCGCGCCGCCGCCAGCCGGCGCAGCGTGTCGGCCGCAGCCAGTCGTCGCCCTCGAGGGAGGCGAAGAAGCCGTCGAGACGCCGGTACTCGGCGTCCATGAGGTCGAACGGATCGAGGTCGCGAAGCTCGCTGTCGTCGATCACGCGGCCACTCTACGCCGCCTCGTGTTGCCGCGCCATCAATCGCCTCAGATGGGCTCAACGGTGACCTCTGGCCCTGGCGGGGCACGCCCCCCGGCTCGCAGCGTCGGCTCATCCCCACCCGCATCGACGAGGAGGAGCTGTCGATGGCACGCACTCTGCTCATCGCCGCCATCTACAAGGACCTGAGCGCCGCCCTGGAGGACATGGACGCGCTGCACATCCTCCACTCCCGCGGCCGCATCGGCGACTACGACGCCGCGGTGGTCGACAAGCTCGATGGCCGGCCCCACATCGCCAAGCGGATGGACCACCCCGTGGTGCGCGTCCTCCCCGAGCTGGCCGGCGCCGGCATCCTGCCGCGCCGGGAGCTCAAGCAGGTCGCCGCCGAGCTGCAGGACGAGGAGGCCGAGCTCATCGTCATCGGCGACGCCACCGTGGCCAAGGCGCTCGGCACGGCGCTGACCCGCTCGATCAGGACGGTGCAGCGCCCGGTCGACGGCACCGGCGGCGACCTGGCCGGCGAGCTGGCCGAGGCCTTCGAGAGCTAGCCGGCCCAAGCTGGGCGCAGTGGCGCAGCCGCCGGTCGGCCGGGGGCGGGGCTTCGACCAGGCCGGTCAGGATCTCCGCCGCGTGCGAGCTGACCACGGCGGTTTCTCCCTTCAGGCCGAAGACGGCGGCGAGGGCCAGCACCGCGTCGGGGGCTGGCCCGGCGCACGGTCTCGGGCCGCTTGCGGAAGACAGTAAAGGACGCCGACCGCTATGCACGGCAGCTCGGCCAGCACGTTGATGTCCTGCGTTATCCCGCGTCACGGTGATCCGGTTCGCGGTGCGCAGATGCGCTGCGCTTGCTCCTCACGTCGTCGCGCCCACGGGCGAGGGGCTCGGCGAGGCGGCACCACCGTGTCCGCCGCCCAGGTAGGACTCGACGAGGGCGGGATCGTCGAGCATCGCGCTGCTCGGTCCCGACGTCACCACCTCGCCCTTGCCCAGCACGTAGGCGCGGTGGGTGTTCTGCAGCGCCATGTGCACGAACTGCTCGACCAGCAGGATCGCCGTGCCGGTGGCGTTCACCGCGCGCAGCACCTCGAAGAGCTGCGCCACGATGAGCGGTGCCAGGCCCAACGACAGCTCGTCGACGACCAGCAGCCGCGGTGACGACATCAGCGCCCGCGCCACCCCCAGCATCTGCTGCTCGCCGCCGCTCAGCGTCCCCGCCGCCTGCGACGAGCGCTCGCGCAGACGCGGGAACAGGTCCATCACCTGGTCCATGGCGGGCCGAAGCCCCGCCCGGTCGGCGCGCTTGGGCCAGTAGCCCATGCGCAGGTTCTCGGCGACAGTGAGGGACGGGAACAGCTCCCGTCCCTCGGGAAGGTGGGTGATGCCGCGACGCACCACCTCCTGCGCCGGCAGGCCGCCGATGCGACGGCCCTCGAAGGAGATCTGCCCCCCTCGCGGGGCAAGCATTCCGGAGATGGTGCGCAGCGTGGTCGTCTTGCCCGCCCCGTTGGCGCCCACCAGCGCAACCATCTCCCCCGCGGCGATGTGCAGCGACACGCCGCGCAGCGCCTGGATCTGTCCGTAGTACACGTCGATGCTCTCGACTTCCAGCAGATGCACCCGGCCTTCCTCCCTCTCAGCTGGCCGTGCCGTGGCGCGCTTCCGCCCATCCGGCGCCGAGCGCGAAGGCGCACTCCGCGACGTCTTCGAGCAACGGGTCGCACCCGTCCTCGGAAAGACGGTCGAAGAGCTCGCCGGCGACGATGCGGCCGACCTCGGTGCCGCCGAAGCGGTGCAGCGACCAGAGCAGCACGATGAGCTCACCGAAGGGCAGTCCCAGCTCCGCCGCGCTGGTCTCCTCCCAGCGCGCCAGCGACTGCCACGCGGGCCACAACATGTCCGCCGCGGCACAGGACGCGGGCATCCGCTCGAGGGGCAGGCTGAGCACCTTCATGCCACCACCTCCACCGCCGGCTCACCGAGGTACGCCGCGATGACGTCGCGGTTGCTCTGCACCTCGGCGGGTGTGCCCTCGGCGAGCAGGCGGCCGCGGTCGAGCACGTACATGTAGTCCGATACCGACGTAACCATCTTCACGTCGTGCTCGATGAGCAGCAGGGTGAGGCCCAGCCCGGCGCGCAGGGTGAGCAGCAGCTCGGCAAGCCGTTGCGTCTCCGTGTTGTCCAGACCCGAGGCGGGTTCGTCGAGCATGACCAGGCGCGCCCCGGTGACGATGGCCCGCGCCACCTCCACCATGCGCAGCACCCCGAAGGGCAACCCCGCCACGGGACGGTCGGCGACCTCCGTGAGGTCGAGCAGCTCCACCACCTGGCCCACCCATTCGCGCGCCTCTGCCTCGGCACTCACCGCACGTCGCGTCACCGCGAGATGCGCCAGCACGCCGGTCGGGTTGCTGCCATGGGTGGCGACAAGCAGGTTGTCGAACACGGTGAGCTGGGGGAAGAGCTGGATGACCTGGAAGGTGCGCCCCAGACCCATGCGCGCGCGTTCGTGCACAGGCAACGAGGTGACGTCACACCCGAAGAGCGTCACCCCTCCAGACGTCGGCACAAGCAGTCCGGAGATGCAGTTGAAGGTGGTCGTCTTGCCGGCGCCGTTGGGCCCGATGAGGCCGACGATCTCGCCCTCCCGCACCGACATGGTGACGCTGTCGACGGCGAGCAGGCCGCCGAAGCGCATGCTGACGCCCTCAGCACTGAGCAACACGAGCCGGTCCTCACGCCGCACGGGCAGGTCGACGACGTTCTCGGAATGGCTCGTCAGGTCGGCAAGTCGGGGCGACGAACTGCTCGTGCTCCAACTGGTTCCGTTGCTCTCGGAGTCCGCTACCGCCCCCGTCCCGGTTGCCCCACGGAAGAGCAGAGCCATCCGCTGACGAGGCGACAATCCGCGGCTGCCATCTGCGCCCTGAAGCGCCATGGCACGACGGTGAACCACGGGTAGGACGACGCCGGGAAGGTTGACGCGTGTCAACATCGCCGCTGTGCCCCGGCGCAGCCCCGCCATCGCATCGAGCGCGAGGCCCCGTGGACCGGCGATGCGCCGCACCACCACCATCTCGACCGGCCGGAGGCGGCCCCGGAGCGCGCGCGCCGACGCGGGAAGCGCGGCCAGCCCGCCCGGATACACCAGCAACACGGTGATGAGCAACCCTGACGAGACGACGTCGAGGTACCCCGCCAGGGCGTCCACCTGAAAGAAGACCTCGTGGAGAGCGGCGAAGAGCAGGCCGGCGGCGACCGCGCCTCCCGTGCTCGTCAGCCCCCCGACCACTGCGATGCTGAGGTAGAACAGCGAGACGGTGAAGGTGAAGTCGCCGGTGCTGAGCGCTCCGGAGTTGGCGGCGATGAGATTTCCAGCCATCCCGGCCACGGCACCGGAGAGGCCGAAGGCGAGCAGCTTGTAGCGGACGACATCGATGCCCAGTGATGCTGCGGCGACCTCGGAGCCACGGACCGCGAAGAAGGCGCGGCCCGTCTTGCTCCGTCGCAGCAACGCCACGCCGGTCACCACGATGCCCACCGCCGCCAGCGCGACGTAGTAGAACGTGCGCCGGTCGGTGAAGTCGAAGGACGGAAAGCCGGTGTCGACTCCCACGTGGGGAACCGCGAAGGCCTGCGACCCACCGACGCCAACCAGCCACGACTGCTGGAACAGATAGGCGTCGCACATCCACGCGAAGATCAGCGTGGCAACGGCCAGGTACAGGCCACGGACGCGCAGTGCGACGACGCCGAGCAGCGTGGCGCACACCGCGGCGATGCCGGCGGCGATGGGAAGGTTGGCCGGAAACGGCACGTGCAGATGGGTGATCACCAGGCCCGTGGTGAAGGCGCCGATGCCGACGAAGCTCGCATGCGCCAGTGAGATCTGCCCCACCAACCCGATGAGCAGCACCAGCGACACGCCGACCACCGCGTATTCGAGGGCGACGTTGGCATCGCCGACGAGGTTGCTGCCCACGAACGGCAGGGCCGGGAAGACCAGTGCCAGCAGCGTGCCCACGACGGCGAGATCACCGCGGAAGAGGCGCCGCCGGAAGGAGGTCGGACCCGATGAGGGCGGCTCAGTGCCAGAGGCAATGCCCTCGCCGCGCACATCGCTCGCCTGCAGCCGGGATCCGCGCGCTGCCATCACCACGAAGGCGACGACCATCAGCATGAGCTGGGGTGCGCCCTGCTGATCGCCGATGATGGGCAACAGCGGCACGAGTCCTGTCAATGCGCCCACCACGACGCCGCCGCCGATCGCCCCGAGCAGGCTCTCGAGGCCGCCGATGAGAACGGTGACGAACGCGGGGAGTGCCTGGAATGAGAGGTTGTACGGGTTGATCGTGGTCGCCGCACCGAGAAGGATCCCGGCCAGCGCCGCGGTGGCTCCGCCGATCACCCAGGCCAGCGTCGTGGTGCGTTGCGGATCGACGCCCATCAGGCCCGCCGCCCTGCGGTTGTCCGCAGCGGCGCGCATGGCGAGGCCGACGTCTGTGAACGTGAAGAAGGCGTACAGGGCTGCGGCCACAACTGCCCCGACCACGAAGAGCCCGACGGCGCCGGCGCTGAGCGTGGTGGCGCCGATGGGCACGGAGACGGCGGGGAAGACGGGGCGTGGCCGAAGCGTCAGCGTGCCAAACAGCTTGGCAACGAGCGCGACGATGAGCCCGAAGGCAGCGACGGTGCCGACGGTCTGCGCCGTCGGCGACACCCGTCGCAGCGGACGAACGAAACATCGTTCGACGACGTACCCGAGCGCACCGCCGCTGGCGACACCGGCGACCAAGCCGACCAGCACCGGCAGGTGCCAGACCGTGCTGAGCTGGTAGGAGATGTACGCGGGCGCCATCGCCATCGCGCCATGGGCAAGGTTGAGCACCCGCGATGCGCGGAAGATCACCACGATGCCGAGCGCGAAGATCACGTAGGCGCCGATCAGAGGGATCGACAGGACGACGTCGACGACGGCGTCGTGCAGGAAGGAGAACATCGGCGTGACTCCCTCAGCTCGAGCCGTCGGAGCAGCCGCTGCACGGGTCGTTCTGCTGGCTGCCCGGGATCATCTGGAAGCCAGTGAACTGCTGCCCGAAGGTGTCGCGAAACCCGACCATGGTCTGGTTGGCGTAATGGTTGCCATGCCGGAAGGCCAGCGGTCCGCTGAGGCCGTCGTCGAAGTTCATCGAGTCCAGCGTCGCCGCCAGGTCCTGGCGGGTCAGCGGGCGGCCCGTCGTCCCCTGCTGCTGCAACGCCTTGACCAGCAGGTCCATGCCTTCGTAGCCGCCCTCGGTGAAGGCGCTGTCGGCGTCGACGTCGCAGTGGCTGTCGACCGCGCAGAGGTCCGCCTTGAAGGTCTGCACCGGCGCCTTCTGGGAATACGGGAAGATCGACGGGTAGAACGACGTCCAGACTTCCATGTTGGCGCAGGTCTGGCCGCAGGTGCTGCCGAAGTTGTCGTCGAAGAGCGGCTGCGGTCCACCGGCGCCCTCACCGCTGCCGTTGGTGCGTGAGCCCATGTAGGGGCCGTCCTGCAGCCACGTCTCCGCCGTCTGCGGCTCGAGGAGCAGGGCGACGAAGCTGACGCCACCGTCCGAACGGCCGCCGCCGCACGCGTTGTTGAAGCCGTTGATCTGGTCCTTGTAGCTGCTCTGCCCTGCCGTGAGGGCCACGATGCAACCGGGCGGGATGGAGCCGCCGTCCCGCTTCACCTGCGCCACGAAGGCGTCCTTGCCCTCGACGCCGAACTTGTACGTCTGGTTGTAGACGATGGCGTACGTCTGGGGCTGGCCGTCATGCGCCGCGCGCGTGTGCGCATCGTGGGCCATGATCCGCATGCTGGTCGCGGTCGACGCCGCCACCGGCCAGATCCACGGATCGCTGTATTGCGTGTTGAGCATGCCGTCGGTGCCCACCACCGGGATGCCAGGCTGCCCGGTGACCGAGTCGGCGGCGGTGTCGAGGTCGCCGGGGTTCGATCCGTTGCGAGACGCTGCGTTGAGGCCCTCCGACGACGGAACCACGGCGAGGGCGAAGTACTGTTGCGACTGGATGAAGTTGTCGAGGTACTGCTTGCCCAGCGACGCGCTCCAGCCGTCGTCCTTCATGGTGAGACGCAGCTGGCGACCGCAGATCCCGCCCTGCCGGTTGACCTTCTGCTGCACGGCGAGCATGCCGAAGCGAACGGGAGCGAGGAAGCTGCTGCCGATGCCGGTCTCGACCTCGGTGGCGGCGAGGTTGATGCTCTTGGCGTCCACGCCGACGTCGGTGGCGCCACCGTTCTTCCCCGGTGCGCACTGCACCTGCTGAGCGCCTTTCGCCCTCGCAGCCGGCCCACCGCTGCCGCCACCGCCGCCGGCACCGGGCTCCGCGGCCGCCGGTCCACCCGCCGCCTGGGGCCCGCTGGGGCCGTTTCCTGTGGTCGGCCCATCGCCGCCCGCCGTGCCGGCCGGCGCGTTCTGGCCACCGCTGTCAACAAGTCCGAGTCGTGGCGCGACGTAGAAGGACGACAGGGCGACCACGACGCCCAGCCCGAGCAGCGCAGCACGGATTGCGCTGCGCGACCCGCTGGCTGCTGCGCCGCCCTGTTCTCTCGCGGTCATCATCGTCACCTCCCTCCCGTGGCGGCGAGCAGCACTCGACGCCGGTTGACCATGTAGCCGGGCAGCCCGAGCATCAGCCAGACCGCCAGCAGCGGCGGGATGAGGCCTGGGTGTTGGAGCAGCACGTTGATTCCCTCGACCACCGCCTGCGCCAAGCGGCGCAGCGCGCCGGGGATGCCGCCACCGCCCGGCGAGCCCGGCGTCACCGGAGTGAGGGCCGGGGTGATCCCATCCGGCCCGACCACACCAGTCGTGCCGCTCTCAGGCGGCTGCTGCGAGCCGCCGTCCGTGCTCAGCGTCGCGCCGTCGTCACCACCGGCGTCGTCGAGCGGGAAGAGGCCGTAGCGCGAGGAGGCCGCGATGCCACCGATGCGGGTGACGAAGCGCGAGTGGCGCGATTGTGTGTCGCCGATGTACGTGATCACCAGCGCCGGCTCCTCCAGGGTCCTCTCGTCGAGAAGGATGTCGTCCTGGTTCACCCGCACCGTGCTCGGGGCCACCTCGGCGATGTATCCGCGCGGGCTCACCCGCACCACCACCTCGTCATCGCGGACGCCCGCGTCGGTGGAGCGCGCCGGCCGGGGAAATTCCACCTGCAGCGTGCCCTCCAACTGCTGGTTGAGCTGCTCGACGTCGGCGAGCAGGTCTGGATCGCTGCAGCTGGTCGTGCCGGGAATGCGGATCTGCGGCGGCGGCGGGCCGGCCGGAGCAGACGGCGCGGAGGGCACCCCCACGGGCAGCGCCGGAGCACTCGACGGCAGTGACTGGCTGCCGCCGCCGGGCATGTCGATGGTCACGTCGCTGACCGTGCAGCTGTAGGTCGCGGCGTTCGAGCCCGCCTTGCCGTATGCCCGGGTCAGGCCGTGCACCTCGAGCCGGCCGATGTGCAGCACGCCCGGGACGTCGATGCCGGTGACCACGCTGTCCGCCTTCGCCTCGGAGCCGTTGGGCATATCGCGCTGGGAGACGGCGTCGGCGGTGGCGGAGTGCACCGACACGGGCAGACCGATGCTCGCGGTGTCGGTGCTCGCCTCGCCTTCGGCCACCATTCCCGTGTAGCTGCAGGTCACCTCCGACCAACCGGGCGTGTTGGCCGGCGCCGCAAACGGCGAGCCGCCGAGTTTCAGTTGATCGGTGTGGTGTGGTCCGGAGACCTGTGGCGAGGTGCCGTTGTCGCTGCACGGCGCCGGCGTAAACGGCATCTGCTGACCGGTGAGGTACGGCAGCGCCAGACGGCACAACGCGCGCTGGCTGTCGGCGCCGGGATCAGCGGTCGCGTTCGGCGCAGGCGTGGCCTGGGCGACGCCGTGGTCGGCGCAGCCCTTGGCCGTGAGCGCCGCCACCGAGCACTGGTCAGCGGCGATCCCGTCCTGCTGGCAGACCGCGGCCATCACGTTGACCGTCGAGCACTGGCTGGCGGTGATGTCGGCGACCTGGCAGAGACCGGCGACGTAGCCGGCCGACGTGGTGGGATACGCGGCCGGCTGCGACACGTCCGTCGCTGTCTGCATGTCGCGTGCCGTCCCGCCGCTGGCGTCGGCGGCGACCGCTTCGGCGGTCGCCTCGGAGGCGTCGAGGCTGGTCTTGCTGACGTGCGCGAAGGTCACCTCGCGGGGGTTTCCGTTGCACATCGCGTGGTAGGCGGCGGGCAACGGCGGGGACGAGGGCGAATGCAGCTTGCCCGGTCCGCTGACTGCGTCCGCCCACCCCTGGAACTGGGTCTGGGGCGAATCGCAGCCGATGGCATTTGTCTCGTTGAGCACACCGTCGATCCCGGTCGGTGTGACGTCGTACTGCACGCCGTACGACGACGCCTGCGAGGCGGCCGCGAAGCCGACCGCGGCCGCGCCCGACACGTCGCGGGTGCCCGAATCCCAGTTGCGAGAGGTCTCGCGGGCGGCGGGCGGCGAATCGTCGTGGAACACGACGAGGCGCATCACGTGCTGGTACGCGTTCGCGCTGGTCGCGTCGCACGGCTTGGATGGGTCGCGAGGATGGTCCATGGTCCACAGGTTCCGGGTGACAGGGTCGAAGGCGACGGTGTACTGATCGGTCGGCTCGAAGGTCTGGTCGGCGAGCGGCGCGACCGAGGCCGAGTTGCTGTCCAGGTTCGCCTCGGCCGTTGCGAAGGCGGCGCTGGAGGGGACGTACGCCGTGCACCTGTTGCCGTTGCTGTCGAAGGTCCCCGAGAACTTCCACGAGGCTGAGTACACCCGCCCGGAGACGGGGTCGACGCCCAGCGACGGTTGGGTGATCTGCACGTAGCGATCGGATCCCCGGCTGAAGAGAGTCGGCGCCGCGACGTAGGAGTTGGTCTGGGGATCGAAGACATAGACTCCGAAGGCGCTGTAGTCGACGTTGCTCACCGTGGTGACGATGCGACCGCTGCTGGGAACGAACACCGAGTCGGTTCCCCCCCCGTTGCCGGCCACGAGGCCCGGATAGACGTCGACGGGCAATGCCAGCGTGCCGCTGCTCGTGCCCGGAGAGGGCGGTAGGGTCACCCGCACCACCCCCTCGGCGCTGGAGAAGGGCTGGATCTGGCAGACCGTATAGAGATAGGAGGAGCCTGCTATGGTCACCTCTCCGAGCACCGTCTGCGACCACGTATGCGCCGGCGCCTTGCACTTGGTGCCGAGGCTGGTGCTCCATCGCACGGCGAGCGTCACCGGGTCGATGGCCTTGACCACGCCATCGGTCACCGACGAGTTGTGCTGAGGATCGGCACCAACCGCGTAGAGCAGGCGATCGGCCGACGAGTAGTAGAGGCCCACCGAGCCCCCCATCACGCCGGGCATCGCGACGTGTGCGATCAACGCCTGCGTGTGTGTGTCGAAGGCCCAGAGCTGCTGCAGGTCGACGTTGCCGGGGTCGTCGGTGAAGGCGCTTCCGCCGAGGGCCATCTGGTAGAGGACGCCGTGGTCGGGATCGACCGCGAAGCCCCTGCCGAGATACGAACGCGTCACCGTGCCACGCCGCATCACGCCGACCTGGTGACCGGTGTCGGCGTCGAAGACGTAGAAGAGGACGTCGTTCGGATCGGCGCCCGTCCCGCAGCTGGCGCAGGGCAGGAAGACGCGGCGTGCCTTGACGTCGATCATCGGTGTGGTGTTGTCGCCGGCCATCGATTCGGGGAGATCCGTGGAGGCCACCTGCGTCAGGCCCCCCGAGGCCACCTGCGCCCGGCCCTCGATGACTCCCACGCCGGCCACGCCCGCCACCAGCGACACCATCCACGCGGCGGCCAATGCGCGACGCCTGAAAGTCGACACGGCTTCGTCCCTCCTGCCACGGCTCAGCGCGGCGCTCTCCGCTTCGACCCGCCTTCAAACCCTTGCCTGGTCGGGAGCGAGCGCTTTGTCACCGATCTGCGGAGGGTGCTTCAGCGTCATCGCCCACGGACTCGAGGTGCCATCTGGCGTCGAGCGGTCGATTTGTCACCGGGAATGCGCCCCAGGTAGCACGAAGACGGATTTCGCAAGACGGACGACCCGCAGGGCGTCTTGAACCTGCGAGAAGCATGGAAATGTCCGCATCGCGCTCGGCGCCGCAGAGTGGGGGTTCGGACAGCGCGCCGGCCCCAGCCACGCGCGGCTGGGGCGGTCCCGTCCTGGACCGGCTGTACGCCCAGCATCGCGCGACGGTGTTCCGCTACTGCTGCCGCCTCCTCGGCAATGCGAGCGACGCCGAGGACGCCGTGCAGGAGACCTTCGCCGGAGCAGCGCCCTACCTCGAATCGCTGACGGGCGAGCCGCTCGCCTACCTCACCGCTGTCGCCCGGCGTGTCTGCGGACGCGAGCTCTCGCGTCGCCGGCGCATGGTCGTGGGCGTATCGCCCGAGACCTCCGCGCAGGCCGCCCTAGAGGACGACGCCACCACGCGCGTGCTGGTGGAGGACGTCCTGGACGGCCTTTCGGTCGACAACCGCCGCGTGCTCAGCGCGCTCGCCGCCGGGTTCTCGTATGCGGACATCGCGCGGGCACTGTCGGTCACGGTCACCACCGTGTCCACAGGGGTGTGGCGCGCGCGCAGGAGGGCGCGGGACCTCGCCGGGACGGGAGCCACCATGGCGGGAGCCCTCCTCCTCGCCCTGACCCGCCTGCCAGGTCGGCTGCGTGATCACGTCACGGCACGGTTCTCCAGCCCGGAAACCACGGCCATGGTCCAGGCAGCCCTGGGCGTGTTCGTCTCCGTGTCGGCAGTGGGCGTCCCCGCGCTGGCGACTGGGCCCGTCGCCGTCACAGCCGCCAAACCCCAGCAGGGCCACGTGGCGGAGGGCGTCGTGGCCGCCGGCGAGAGTGAGCGAGTCGCGGCCGCTGTCGCCGGGGCCCCACAGCGGACCATCGCCTCAAGGCCCGCAGCCACTCCGCCGCCTCGGGCGACGCCGACGGGCGTGCCGCAGCCGGCGAGCCCCCTGGCCGAACTGGGCGTGGCACCGGCTCCAGAGAGCCAGACATGGTTCAGCTCGAGCACCGACTCAGCGCAGCAGAGCGGCGGCAGCCCGCTGTTCGCCGGCGGCGCATCCGTCACGTGCGCCCGGCCCGGCGGCTGCCCGCAACTTTTCCGCAGCACCGACGACGGCGCGACCTGGCAGAACCTCGGGGCTCTCGGCTATCCCGGTGGAGACATCCTGCTGCCTCCCGGTTTCCCTGCTGATCCGACGATCTTCGCCACCAACACCGGCGGCCTGGCCCGGAGCGACGACGACGGTCGACACTTCACCACCGTGCTGCAGGCCGGCGGCCCCGTCGCCGTCGACCCGTTCGCGCCGGTCGGTGACGCGCGGGTCTTCATGGCCACAGCGAACACCGTCGTGTACCGCGAGAGAACCGGCTCGGTCATTCCCGGCTTCGTCCTCTCGCCGACACTTCTGGCCAACGATGTCACGTACAGCGGTGACTCCCAGCACGTCGACATCTCCGGTTTCTCGCGGGACGGCGGCGCGGCGGCCCTGATCACCGGTCGCCAGGAGGTGGAGCGCTGCTCGCTGCAGGGTGAGTGCATCACCCTGTTTGACGCCCCCGCCGAGGACGGGACCATCTGGTTCGCCGCGCCGCCGGTGCGCACGGGTCTGTTGGTCGCGTGGACTCAACGGCACTTCTGGGTGTCGCGCGATGACGGGCGCAGCTTCGGCCCGGCGGTCGCCGTCAACGGCTGGATCGGCGGCGTATCGCTCTCGGCGAGCGGTCTCGCGGTGGCAGTCAACGCCGGGACGTCCGGCGGTCAACCGTCGATCCTGGAGTCGTGGGACGGCGGAATGCATCTGGTCGCGACGCCCGTCCGCAGCGGGATGCCGGGCTTCACGACGCTCCTGCTTCTGCCCTCCGGCCGGCTGCTGGCCGGCGGCCAGTCGCTCGGGATCCACTGCTCATCCGACGGCGGAGCCACCTGGTCGGCCGCCTGTTAGGTAGCCCAGTCAAAGCCCATTCGGCGGGTCATACCCGGATTCGCTCCGCCACGTGATGCTCATGAGACGCGCGCCGGTGCCACCTCAGCGAACCGGCTCAGCCAGTTCCAGCCAGGAAAGGCCCGAACCAGCGCGCGCGGCCCCTCGATGTCGAAGCGCCCGGATCGGCGGGCATCGTCGAAGCTGAGCAGTCCGGTGTGCCACCGGGTCAGTGTCTCCACGTCGGTGGTCACAACCAGGTCCTCGTCGAAGCCGGGCGGTTTCATGCAGACCTCCGCCTCGGGGCGCTGCAGGAGCAGCCAGAAGCGGCGCTTCGGCCCGTCGCGCAGGTCGAAGCGGACGACCACCCGACGCTCCGGCAACCCGCCCTCCATGTTCATGCGCCGGCAGCTGGACCAGAGCACGGTGTAGGCGTCGAGGTGCTCAGGACCGAGCTCGGTCCAGCGCGCACCCCACGTGCCCAGCGCCATGCAGACGCCTTCCAGCTCGGCGCCGGCCTCGGTGAGGAAGTAGAGGGAGCCTCGCCCCCGCGGGTTGGGGCGGCGCTCGATGATGCCGCGTTGCTCGAGCTGGCGCAGGCGCTGGGTGAGCAGCGTGCGGGACATCCCCGGCGCGCCGTCGGCGATCTGGGCGAAGGAGTGGCAGCCCATCAGCAGGTTGCGGACGATCACCGGCGTCCACCGTTCCGCGAAGACCTCGGCGGCCCTGGTCACCGGGCAGTACTGGCCGTATCCACGCACGGCCCGGAATGGTAGGTCGCCGCCAGCGAGGAGTCCATTTTTTGTCCTTGCCACGAGCGCCCGGCGGCCGCAGGATCACCCTCGACCCTGAGGGAGGACGACGACATGATCGAGACCAGTCCCATCGACCACCGGGCCGCGGAGGCGGCTGCGACAGCCCTGCAGAAGGGTTTTCGCGGCCAGGTGATCCGCGCCCAGGACCCCGGCTACGACGAGGCGCGCGCCGTCTGGAACGCCTCCATCGATCGCCGACCGGCGGTGATCGCGCGCTGCACCGGCACCGCCGACGTGGTCCGCGCGGTGACCGTGGCACGCGAGCTCGACATGCTGGTCTCCGTCCGCGGCGGCGGGCACAACATCGCCGGGCTGGCGGTGTGCGACGGCGGCATGGTGATCGACCTCTCGCCGATGCGCGGCATCCACGTGGACGCGGCGCGCCGCACCGTCCGGGCGCAGCCGGGACTGCGCTGGGGCGACTTCGACCACGACACGCAGCTCTTCGGGCTGGCCACCCCGGGCGGCCTGGTGTCCTCCACCGGCATCGCGGGCTTCACCCTGGGCGGCGGCTTCGGCTGGTTGAGTCGCCGGCACGGCCTGGCCTGCGACACCCTCCGCTCCGCCGAGGTGGTGACCGCCGACGGCAGCCACATCACTGCCAGCGCCATCGAGAATTCCGACCTCTTCTGGGGATTGCGCGGCGGCGGCGGCAACTTCGGCGTGGTGACGTCGTTCGAGTACGAGCTGTTCGAGGTCGGCCCCGTCATCCTTGGCGGCGCCGTCGTCCACCTGCTCGACAAGGCGCCCGCCGTTCTGCGCGAGCTGCGCGAGCAGTTCGTCGACGCGCCGGGAGACGTGATGTTCGCCTGCATCCTGCGCATCGCGCCGGCGGCGCCCTACCTGCCGCCCGAGGTGCACGGGCGGCATGTCCTGATGATCGCCATGTGCCACGCCGGCCGCCTCGACGACGGCGAGCGCCTGCTGCGCGCGGTGCGCAGGGCGTGTGACCCCGTCGCCGACGCCGTCGTCCCGCAGCCGTACACGCAGATGCAGGCCTTCACCGACGCCGGGTGGACCCCGGGGTTCCAGAACTACTGGAAGGCGGAGTACCTGCGTGGCCTCGACGACGCCGCCATCGACGCCATCTGCGAGGGCGCCGCCTCGATCACCTCGCCGCTGTCCGACATCAAGATCGGCGCTCTCGGCGGCGGAGCCATCGGCCACGTCGCCGACGGCGAGAGCGCCTTCGCCCATCGCGGCGCTCCCTACATTCTCAACGTCAACGCGCGCTGGAGCGAGCGCGGCGACAGCGATCGCCACATCGAATGGGCGCGCCGCGTGTGGTCAGCGGTGCAGCCGTCATCCTTCGGCGGCGTCTACGTCAACTTCCTCGGTGACGAGGGCCAGGACCGCGTGCGCGCGGCGTACGGGGCGCCGACCTACGACCGCCTCCGCCGCCTGAAGCGCACTTATGATCCCGACAATTTCTTCCGTGTGAACCAGAATATAGCCCCGGCGAGCTGACCGGTGGTCACCTTCGCCCATTCGGCGCAAGGAGTGCCGGCGTGATCCTCCCCAAAGAGCGCGACCCTCGTTTGGTGACCATCCGCCGCGGTGGGACCCTCAGCGATGCGGATCATCGGCTCCTCGCTCTGTGGGCCGCAGCATGCGCGGAGCACGTCCTCAACCTCTTCGAGTCGGCTCAGCCTGATGACCGCAGACCGCGCCAGGCGATCGAGATGGCGCGGGCCTGGGCGCGCGGTGAGATCACCATGACCCAGGCTCGCGCGGCGGGCGGGCATGCCATGGCTGCGGCCAGGAACCTGAGTGGGGCACCACGGCATGCCGCCTACGCCGCCGGCCAGGCCGCGGTCGTGGCACACGTCGCCGCGCACGAGCTGGGTGCGGCCGCCTATGCGATCAAAGCCGCACGTGCGGCGGCGCCCGAAGGACAGGGCGAGGACGCAGGTCGGCTCGAGTGCCGGTGGCAGCGCGAGGAGCTTCCCGAGGCGATTCGCGAGCTCGTGCTCGACGACCAGCGTCTGCGGAACGACATCTGCTGGTCGGTGTTCAGCTGCTGAGGAAGTATGGTGGTGCGGACCAACACGGGAGGATGCATCCAGTTGTCGCGCATTCGACGCTTCGACCACGTCGGCATCACGGTCGCGGATCTCGACACGGTGACGGCATTCTTCGTCGGCCTGGGTTGCGAGATCGAGGGCAGGACGTTTGTGGAAGGCGAGTTCGTCGACACGGTCACCGGCATCCCGAACTCCCGTACCGAGATCGTCATGCTGCGGCCCCCCGGCGGAGGAACCGGGCTGGAGCTGTCGAGCTTCATCCGGCCCGACCACGAGCCGGGATCGCCTCACGCCATGGCCAACCAACTCGGGCTGCGCAGCCTTGCCTTCGAAGTCGACGACCTGGACGCGGCGGTCGACCGGCTGGCTGCGGACGGCTACGGCCTGGTCGGCGGAGTCGGTGAGTACGAGCACATCTGGCGCATGGCGTACGTGCGCGGGCCGGAGGGGATCATCGTGGCCCTGGCGCAGCCCGTACGGCACCCGGGTGAACGGTGATGCCGGCATGCCCGTCGCTGCGGCCATCGCCGCTCAGGGCGAGGTGGCGGACGGCACCGGCGGGGACGTGGTGGTGAGGGGCAGGATCGAACTGCCGACACCGGGTTTTTCAGACCCGTGCTCTACCAACTGAGCTACCTCACCCCAGCGGCGCGAGCCGGAAGGGTACCACTCACCCGCGGGGCGGCAGCCATGTCAGGCAGGGGCGGACGGCGACCGTAGAATGGGCGGCATGGGCCGTGTCATTCACATCCGCATCCACGGCCTGGACCCCTCCCAGCGGGAGGCGCTGTGCACCCGGTTCGAGGCGCTGGCGGCGACCCGGGACTGGCGCGGCGACCGCCCCTGGCTGGCCGACGCGCAGAGCCGCGACCTGTTCGCCTCGCTGTTCTTCCACGACGCGCGGCGGGTGGCCGAGCGGGAGAATCCGGAG
This sequence comes from uncultured Actinomycetes bacterium, assembly GCA_964499205.1. Classification (GTDB taxonomy): domain Bacteria; phylum Chloroflexota; class Dormibacteria; order Aeolococcales; family Aeolococcaceae; genus DASRDZ01. The sequence goes on from CAZCJX010000028.1 coordinate 17,190, forward strand.
CTGGGCCCGCTCAGCGCCGCGGGGTTCGTGCGGCTCAAGGGGGACGAGACCGACGCGCTGGCCCTCCTCTTCATCCTGCGCGACCTCAGCGAGCGGCACGAGGCCCACCTCCAGCTCCGCGACCCCGACAACCCCATCGCCAAGCTGCGCCACATCGACCTCGACCGCGGCCTGCTGCCCGACGGCGCCCCGCTGGAGGCGGTGCTGGTGGCCCGGCCGATCTACAAGCGGCTGCCCGGGGCGGTGATCGAGATGTACCCGCCGCGGGCGCTGGGCTCGGCGTTCGGCACCGTCGACGGCACCGACGAGCGGCGGCGCAACTGGAGCTTCCTGGTCCACGGCATGCGCGCCTCGGCGCCCACCTTCTTCGAGGCCGAGGCGGAGGCGATGCGCATCTACCGCGGGCTGCGCTTCCTCACCTAGTGCGCGCCGTCGTCCAGCGGGTCAGCCATGCCCAGGTGAGCGTCGACGGCGAGGTGGTCGGCCGCATCGGACGCGGGCTCTGCGTGCTCCTCGGCGCCGGGCCGGACGACGACGAGCGGACCGCCGAGCACCTCGCCGAGCGGGTCGCCACCCTGCGCATCCACCCCGACGACGCCGGCAGGATGAACCGCGACCTCGCCGCGGCAGGCGGGGCGGTGCTGGTGGTCAGCCAGTTCACCCTCTACGCCGACACCTCGCGCGGCCACCGGCCCTCCTTCCTCGGTGCCGGCCCGCCCGAGCTCGGCGAGCGGCTCTGCGCCGCCTTCTGCGAGGCGCTGCGCCGGCGCGGGCTGGAGGTGGCCACCGGCGTGTTCGGGGCGCACATGCAGGTGGCCCTGGAGAACGACGGCCCGGTGACCGTCGTGCTCAGCTCCGGCGAGGGCCCCTGGGCCGCCGACGCCGGCTGACCGACCGGTCGGTCGCCGGCCAGTCCCCTCCGTACCGGCCAAGTCCGGCCACAACACGAGCGCCGAGTTGCCGCCGCACAGTGGCAGAAACACGAGGAAAGCGGCGCGGCCCATGCTCCGGGCCGCGCCGCTTTGTCAAGACCTGATTTTGGGGAGCGCCTACCCCGCCCGGCGGGCCCGCAGCCCGGCGAGCTGCTCGTCCTCGCCCCCGCTGCCCGAGTAGCGGAGCAGCTCCGGGGGACGGCCGCCGGTGCCGGCGGGGGAGCGGAAGCGCTGGTGGCGCAGGCGCAGCGCGGCGACCTCGCGCTCCGGGACGGAGCGGAGCACGCCGGCGTCGCGGAGCTCCTGAACGCGGCGGCGGAAGGTCCGCTCGCTGCTCTTGGGGCCGCCGTGGAGGGCGACGTGGAGGCGGAGCAGGTCGTCACCGGTGAAGACGTCGCCGAGCAGGCTGGCGGCGCCGGCCACGGTGCGGGTGTCGGCGCGGAGCCGGTCGGTGGCCGCCTTGAGCGCCCCCGCGGCGCTGCCCTCGAGGCGCAGCCCACGGCCCACCGAGGTCCACTTGCCGGCTCCGCTGGGCTCCTGGTCGAAGCTGGCGGTGGCCATGTACCAGGCGGTGACGGTGCGATTGCCGCGTCCGGGCTCGTCATCAAGGCCGACCAGCTGGAGGGGCGACGCCGCTGCGGCTCCCCGCCCGCGCCGGCCGCCGAGGGCCAGCCCCGCCTCGCTCACGGCGCGCTGGGCCGTCTCGACGAAGCGCTCGTTGCGCTCGACGTCCGCGGCGGGCAGGCCACGGCCCACGGTGAGCACGTGGAGGGCGCGGTTCGGTGCCGTCCCCGGGTCGGGGTCGAAGCCGAAGACCACCGCCTGGACCGCCAGCGCGGCCGGTGCTGACTTTGCCATTCGAGATGCCTCCATCGGCGCCCGGTGGACGGCCTGCGCAGGCAGCCCACGCGACCCTCTCCGAACAGGCCGCTCCTCACCTCGGGCGCGTTGACGGTGATCCGGACCGAAACTGTTTGCGTTGATGATGACACAAACTCGGCCGCCCGGTGTCGCCGAGAGGTGTCGCAGACCTGTGCGGGCTCGCCCCCCGACCGGCCGGCGGCAGCCAAGGGTACCCCTCCCGAAGGGCCCGGGCGCCGGGCACGGCTCAACCCGCGCCGGTCGCCACCCAGCAGTCGCCGTAGGGGGTGTGCTCGGCCACGGTGTAGCCGTGGCCCTGCAGGAAGGCGAGCAGGCGCGGCGAGGGCGGCTGCTCGGCGAGCAGCACCGCCGGCGGGGTGCGCTCGAGGTCGCCGACCAGCACGGCCTCGCCTCCGGGGTAGAGGTGGTAGGCGCTGTCCATCCAGATGAAGCGGCTGGCCGGCACCCTGTCGGCGGCGGCGTAGGCCCAGGCGCTCAGCTCGCCCCAGATGAACACCCGCTGCCCGGGTCGGCTGTGGGCGATCAGCAGCGCCGCGATGCTGTCGCCCGCCGGCCAGGCGGCGCCGGCGAAGGCCTGGTGGTAGGCGTCGAGGGAGAGCCTGCCGGTGGCCAGGCCGAGGGCGCGGCGGTAGTAGCCGGGGAGCTCGCGGCCGCTGGAGTTCTCCAGGCTGAGCTGGGGTGCGGGGTGGCCGGTGGCCACGGCCGCCTCGGCGCGGGGCAGGTAGAGGGCGCCGAGCATCACCGCCCACATCGCCGGCAGGACGGCCACGGCGAGCAGACGTGCGGCGGGCGGCCGCTGCGCCCAGAGCCAGGCGGCGAGCAGCGCGGCGGCCAGGGCCAGGGCCCCGGCCAACTGCTGCACGTAGTGGGTCAGAGCCCGGTTGTCGACCATGGTGGCGGCGAGGTCGCAGGCCAGCCAGAAGGCGACCACCGACTCGGCGCGGCGGCCGCGGCGGGCGAGCAGCAGCGCGGCGCCGGCGCCCACCAGCAGCACCACCAGCAGGCGGGAGTAGGCCAGGGCGCGGAGCAGCCCTGAGGGCGTGGCGGTGTAGTCGGCTGGCGGGGTCCCGGCGGGGCCGGCGGTCTGGCCCCAGGCTGCGTAGCGCGGTCCCTGGTCGACGAGGACGTCGACCAGCGCCGGCAGCGATCCGCGCAGGGCCACGGCGCCGGCGGCGGCGCCGCAGAGGAGCAGGACCCCGGCCAGCACCAGCAGCGTCGGCTCCAGCTCGGCCCGGCCGGGGCGGCGGCGCTCGGCCAGGGCGGCGAGCAGCGGCACGGCCAGCCCGGCGAGCACGTCGGCGGCGAAGGTGGCCTTGAAGAGCAGCGCGGCGCCGAGGAGGAGCCCGGCGCCGAGCGCCCGCGTCCGCCCGATCGGCGAGCGGCGGAGCAGCACCAGCATGGCGGCGAGCACCGGCAGCGCCCCGACGATCTCGGCGTTGAGCTGGTCACCGGTGAAGTTGGGCACCGAGGCCACCACCGCGAACAGCGCGCCGGCGACCAGCCCGACCCGGGCGCTCCCCGACAGCCGGCGCCCCAGCAGGACGACGCAGAGCGTGGACAGCGCGACGATCACGCTGAGGAGGACCTGCATGCGCAGCACCGACACCCCGCCGGCGGTGGCCAGCGCGGACAGCCAGTACATGCCCGGCGGCTTGTTGTCCCAGATGCCGTCGTAGAGCGGCGCGCCGTGGTCGAGGGCGCGGCCGATGTTGGCGTAGGCACCCTCGTCGAAGGACCAGGCGGGCTCGAAGAGCGTCGGCAGGCGCAGGGCGACGAGGAGCAGGACCAGCGCCGCGGCGCCGAGCAGCGTCGAGCGCGAGGGCGACCGCGGCGGCCGCCCCGCCCGCGGCCCCTCCTCCCCCGCCGCGCCTGGCGTGACCCTGCCGGTGACGGCCATGGCGGCGCAGTGTAGGCGCCGCCCGGCGTGCGGCGCAGCGGCGGCGCTACCCTGCTCGCCGTTGCGGCAACGAGGCTTCACGGAGGAACGACGGCATGGCAGTGACCAGCAGCGCGGATGCGACCTGGGAGGGCAGCCTGGCCGACGGGCACGGCACGGTGCGTCCGGCGAGCGGCGCCTTTCCCGCGCTCGACCTCACCTGGCGCCAGCGCGCCGAGACCCGCGAGTCGGGCACCAGCCCCGAGGAGCTGATCGCCGCCGCCCACGCCGGCTGCTTCGCCATGGCGCTGTCCTTCGGCCTCGGCAACGCCGGCACGCCGCCGCAGCGGCTCGACACCTCCGCGCGCGTCAGCTTCCAGGCGGGCGAGGGCATCACCGGCATCCACCTCACCGTGCGCGGCGTCGTCCCCGGCCTCGACGCCGAGGGCTTCGCCAAAGCGGCCGAGGCGGCCAAGGCGGGCTGCCCGGTGTCGAAGGCGCTGGCCGCCGTGCCCATCACCCTCGACGCGGCGCTCGCCTGACAGCGCGGCGACGGCCGCCGCGGACTGGGCGGAGAGGGACTTGAACCCCCGACATCCTCGGTGTAAGCGAGGCGCTCTGACCAACTGAGCTATCCGCCCGCAGCGGGCGCTCAAGGTTAGCGCGCGGCGCGGACTTCTTCGACGCTCCCGTCGGGACGCCCGGCGAGCACCAGGTCGGCCATGCCCAGGAAGAGCCCGTGCCCGACCACGCCGGGCACCGCCTCGATCTGTTCGGCGACGCCCTCGGGGTCCTCGACGAGGCGGAAGGCGCCGTCGGCGATCAGGTTGCCGTTGTCGCTGAGCACCGGGTGGCCGCCGGGGTCGCGGCGCAGGTCGAAGACGGCGCCGGTGGATTCCAGGGCGGCGAGGGTGGCCTCCCAGCCGAAGGGCAGCACCTCGACGGGCACCGGCCCGCGCAGGCGGTCATGCAGCTTGCCGCTGTCGACCACCACCACGAAGCGGCGCGCCGCAGCGGCGACGACCTTCTCGCGCACCAGCGCGCCCCCCGCGCCCTTGACCAGGCGCAGGTCGGGGTCAACCGAGTCGGCGCCGTCGACGGCGAGGTCGACGCCGCGGCGGCCGAGGTCGACCAGGGGGATGCCGGCGTCGCGGGCCTGCTGCTCGCTCTGCCGGGAGGTGGGCACGCCCTGCAGCTGCATGCCGTCACGCACCAGCCCGGCGACGGCGGCGATGAACCAGCGCGCCGTCGAGCCGGTGCCCAGGCCGAGGATCATGCCGTCCTCGACCAGCGCGGCAGCGGCCTCACCGGCGGCGCGCTTGCCCTGTTCCGCGTCCTCCACGGCGGGCAACACTAGCGTGGTGCCGGCCGGTCGTGCGCGGGCGGCTCGGGCTACGAGGCGATGCGGCGGCGCAGCTCCTCCAGGTCGCGGGCGTGCCCGGGGACCTGGGGCTTGCTGGGCTCGGGCCGGAGCATGAAGCGCTCCTGCTCCACGAAGATGGCCTCGATCATCTCGGCCGGGGTGTCCTGCGGCCGGACGGCGATGCCGTGGCGCTGCAGGGCGACGCGGATGCGCCCGGGCACGGGCAGGCTCCGCATGTTGATCTCTTCCAACTGGGTGAGCAGCCCGTCCAGCTCACAGAGGATCGAGCGCCGCTCGTTGCGGATCGCCTCGTCCTCCGAGGCCCACGACAACTGGTTCAAGACGCGGGTTCTGACGATCGTTGCCATTGGGGTGCTTCCCTTCCAGGACGGTTTTTGGGGCACCGTCCCTCGGTTGTTTCAACGTGGAGCAGGATGCGACCGAACGGATGCACCATTCAAGCAAGGATGGTAAATACTGATGAACCGGTTGGCTAGAGGCAAAATGGCAGAGAGGGGCCGGCCGGCAACGGTCGGTGCAGAACCCTGCACATTCCGTGACGGGGCCGTGTCACGAATTGGTGCGTTCACACCAGGGCGGCGGGCTCACCTCCGGCCAGCACCTCGCCGACCAGCGCCTGCAGCGCTTCGCCGGCGGGTTCCGCGCGGCGGCTGAAGACCGTGGCCAGCTCGCCGGCCAGCGCTTCGGCGAGGTCGCGCGGGACCAGTGACGGGGCGCCCTCGCGGGCCAGGGCGGTGACGTCGCCGTCCTCGATGCCGCAGGGGACCACCTCGGCGAACCAGCGCAGCGGCTCCTCGCTGACGTTGAGGGCGAGGCCGTGCTGGGTCACCCCGCCGCTCAGCTTGACGCCGATGGCGGCGAGCTTGGCGCGGCCGATCCAGGCGCCGGTGTACGGCGGGCGCAGCCCCGCGGGCACGCCGACCGCCGCGCTGGCCCGGCAGATCGCCGTCTCCAGGGCGCGCACGTAGCGCAGCACGTCGCCCTGACCGGGCACGTCGGGCACGGGGAACACCTCGGCGAGGCGCACGATCGGGTAGGCGACCAGCTGGCCAGGGCCATGGAAGGTCACCGAGCCACCGCGGTCGACGTCGACGTACTCGGCGCCCAGGGCGCGCAGCCGGTCGGCGCCGCCGGGAACGTGGTCGGGACTGCCGTTGCGGCCCATGGTGAACACCGGCGGGTGTTCGAGTAGCAGCACGCAGTCGTCGATGCTGCCGTCGCGCCGGGCGGCCGCGAGGCGCCGCTGCAGGTCCCACGCGGCCGCGTACGGCACCGTGCCGAGCCACGACCAGCGCAGCGGTGGCAGCTGCTGCGCCTCCGGCGTCACGGCAGCGCCGTCGCCGCCACCGCCTGGTCGGCCGCGTGGTAGCTGCTGCGCACCAGCGGGCCGCTCTCGACATGGGCGAAGCCCAGCGAGCGGCCGTACTCACGCAGCTCGGCGAACTCCTCGGGGGTCCAGAAGCGGATCAGCGGATGGTGCTTCAGCGAGGGGCGCAGGTACTGGCCGATGGTGACGACCTCGATGTCATGGGCGCGCATGTCGTCGAGCAGCGCCCTGCACTCCTCCATCGACTCGCCGAGGCCCACCATGAACCCCGACTTGGTGCGCGACCGTGGCTCGATCTGCTTGGCCCGCCGCAGCAGTTGCAGGCTCTGCGCGTAGTCGGCCTTGGGACGGACGCGGCGGTAGAGGCGCGGCACCGTCTCCACGTTGTGGTTGAAGATCTCCGGCGTTTCTGCCATCACTGTCTGCAACGAGGCCTCGCTGCCCTGGAAGTCGGGGGTGAGCACCTCGACGGTGGTGCCCGGCGAGAGCTCGCGGATGGCGGCGATGGTGCGGGCGAAGATGCCGGCGCCGAAGTCGGGCAGGTCGTCGCGGTCGACCGAGGTGACCACGGCGTGGCGCAGGCCCATGCGCTGCACCGCCTCGGCGACGCGGCGCGGCTCGTCCTCGTCGACGTCACCGCCGCGCTTGCCGCTGGTCACCGCGCAGAAGGCGCAGGCGCGGGTGCAGACGTCGCCGAGGATCATGAAGGTGGCGGTGCCGTGGCCCCAGCACTCGCCGAGGTTGGGGCAACGCGCCTCCTCGCAGACGGTGTTGAGCTGCAGCCCGTCGACCAGCTGCTTGATGCGCGCGTAGCCGTCGCCGGTGGGCAGCTTGACGGTGAGCCACGGGGGGCGGCGGTCGACGCCGTCGGGGAGCAGCCGCTGGTGGAGGGGGCGCGAGTCGGGGCCGGGCGCGAGGGGGATCTGCTTCATGCTGCGAGCCCACTGTACACCCCGCCGTCGTGGCCACTGCGGCAGAATCGGAAGCGTCAGCCCCCGCCACCAACGGAGACGGCGATGATCCTCCCCGAGCCTCGCAACGAGCCGGTGCGCAGCTACGCGCCCGGCACGCCGGAACGCGCCTCGCTGCGCGCCACCCTGCGCGACATGGCGGAGACGACGCGGCCGCTGCCCATGGTCGTCGGCGGGCGCGAGCTGGGGGCGCGCGGCGAGGCGATCCCGGTGCGAGCGCCGCACGACCACTCCCTGGTGCTGGGCCACACCTACCAGGCGACCGCCGACGACGTCCGCGACGCGGTCAACGCCGCACTGGCCGCCTGGGAGGAGTGGTCGCGCACCCCGTTCGAGACCCGCGCCGCGGTGTTCCTGCGCGCCGCCGAGCTGCTCGCCGGGCCCTGGCGCGACCGGCTCAACGCCGCCACCATGCTGGGACAGAGCAAGTCGGTGGTCCAGGCGGAGATCGACGCGGCCTGCGAGATGGTCGACTTCTGGCGCTGGAACCCGCACTTCGCGGCGCGGCTGGCCCACGAGCAGCCGGTGTCGCCCCCCGGGATGTGGAACCGCAGCGAGCTGCGCCCGCTGGAGGGCTTCGTCGTCGCCATCACCCCGTTCAACTTCACCTCGATCGGCGGCAACCTGCCCACCGCGCCGGCGCTGATGGGCAACACCGTGGTGTGGAAGCCGTCGGTCACCCAGCAGCTCTCCGCGTCGCTGACCATGGAGCTGCTGATGGAGGCCGGGCTGCCACCCGGGGTGATCAACATGGTCACCGGCCACGGCGACGGCGCGCTCGACGTGGCGCTGCGCCACGAGCGCCTGGCCGGCATCCACTTCACCGGCTCGACGCCGACGTTCCGCAGCCTGTGGCGCCTGGTTGGTGACAACCTCGACCACTACAGGACGTATCCGCGGCTGGTCGGCGAGACCGGCGGCAAGGACTTCGTGCTGGCCCATGCCTCGGCGTCGGAGGACGCGCTGCTGGTCGGCCTGCTGCGCGGCGCCTTCGAGTACCAGGGCCAGAAGTGCTCGGCGGTGTCGCGCGCCTACGTGCCGCAGCCGATGTGGAACCGCATGCGCGGCGCGCTGGCCGACGCCACCGAGTCGCTGCCCATGGGAGATGTGGCCGACTTCGGCACCTTCATGGGCGCGGTGATCGACGAGCGCGCCTACCGCAAGCACGAGGCGGCCCTGGTGGCGGCGCGCAACGACCCACACCTGCGCACCCTGGCCGGCGGCGAGTGCGACGAGTCGACGGGATGGTTCGTGCGTCCCACCATCTTCGAGACCGACGACCCGCGCCACGAGCTGATGGAGCGCGAGCTGTTCGGGCCCATCCTCACCGTGTACCCGTATCCCGAGAACGCCTGGGAGGAGACGCTCTCGCTGGTCGACACCACCTCACCGTACGCGCTCACCGGCGCCGTGTTCGCCCGCGACCGCGCCGCCGTCGACCAGGCGACGGCGCGGCTGCGCGACGCCGCCGGCAACTTCTACGTCAACGACAAGCCGACCGGCGCGGTGGTGGCACAGCAGCCCTTCGGCGGCGCCCGCGCCAGCGGCACCAACGACAAGGCGGGTTCGCTGGCCAACCTGGCGCGGTGGGTGTCCCTGCGGTCGATCAAGGAGACCTTCGTCGCACCGACCGACTGGCGCTACCCCCACATGCTGCCCGACTGAGTGCTGACCCGCACGGCGCATCTCTACGACCTCGTCTACGACCCGCTGGTCGACTACGACGAGCGTGCCCACGAGGTGCGCGCGGCGATCCGCAAGCGCAACCCCAAGGCGCGCACCCTGCTCGACGTCGGGTGCGGGACCGGTCGCTACCTGGAGCGTCTGCGCGCCGACTACGAGGTGTGTGGCGTCGACATCTCCCCGGAGATGGTGTCGATCTGCGCGTCGCGCCTGGCCGGGGTGCCGGTGAGCGTCGGCGACATGGCCGACTTCGACCTGCAGCGCCGCTTCGACGCGGTGATCTGCCTGTTCGGCAGCATCGGCTACACGCGCACCCTCGACGGCATGCGTTCGGCGGTCGCCGCCATGGCGCTGCACCTGGCGCCGGGCGGCGTGCTGGTCCTCGACGGATGGGTCGAGCTGGGACACTGGGACCCTGGCCGGGTCACCCTGCACAGCGGCGGCGACGACCGCACCACCGTGGTGCGCATGATGCGCAGCGCCGTCGACCCCGACGACGCGACGGTCAGCGTCCTCGACATGCACTACCTGGCCGGCACCGCCAACGGCGTGGAGCACATAGCCGAGCGGCACGAGCTCGGGCTGTTCAGCCGCGCCGAGTACATGGAGGCCTGCAGCGACATCGGGCTGCGCCAGGTGCGCGCCTACGACGGCCCATTCGGCGGCCACCGCTCGCGCATCATCGCCAGCGCGCCCGAGGACTGAGACCCGCCGGCTACCAGAGCTCCGCGGAGTCGTCGATCGACTCCAGGGTCTCCTTGACGCTGCGCAGGAAGCGGGCGGCGGGCAGGCCGTCGTTGATGCGGTGGTCGAAGGAGATGCAGAGGTTCATCATCGAACGCACCGCGATGGCGTCGTCGTCGACGACCACGGGGCGCTTGACGATGGCGTCCATCACCAGGATGGCGGCCTGGGGCTGGTTGATGATCGCCTGCGACATCACCGTGCCCAGGGCGCCGGCGTTGTTGAGGGTGAAGGTGCCGCCCTCGACGTCGTCGATGCGCAGCCTGCCGGCGCGGGCGCGGTCGGTGAGGTCCTGCGCGGCGAGGGCGAGGCCGCTGAGGCTGAGCCGGTCGGCGCCCTTGACGACGGGGACGACCAGGCCGTCCTCCAGGGCAACCGCGAGGCCGAGGTTGATGTCGCGGCGGAGGACGACGCCCTGGTCGGACCAGGTGGCGTTGAGGGTGGGGTGCTTCTGCAGGGCGGCGACGACGGCGCGGGCGACGAAGGGGAGGAAGGTGAGGTCGACGCCGTTGCGGGCGCGGAAGTCCTCGCGGCGCTGGGCGCGGACGCGGGCGACGCGGGTCATGTCGACCTCGACCATGGTCCAGGCGTGGGGAGAGGTCTGCACGCTGCGCGACATGTGCTCGGCGATGGCGCGGCGCATGGGGGTGAGGGGAAG
>CAZCJX010000029.1:0-27441 GCA_964499205.1 uncultured Actinomycetes bacterium
TCCAGCCCATCGGCGAGGTGATGCAGCAGGCGCCGTCCATGAAGTTGTCGATCACTGCGGTCATGCCGCTCCGGGCAAGCCCTTCGAAGCCGGTGACCTGGCGTCCCGCGCGGTTGTACTCGTGCACCTGCTCGATGCGCAGCGGGTAGACGCTGGGATGGTCGTGCAGCGAGATCACCACGCTCTCGGCGACCAACCGCCGGGCGCGCTCGGCCTGCTCGCGGTCCAGCGGCATGGTGTACGGCGGCACGCGGCCGATCTCGGGGGCGAGCTCGAAGGCACGGTAGTCGCGGCCGGGCTCGAGGTACGCGTAGGAGCGGTAGTCGGAGCGGCGACGGAGGGTGCTCATGGCCCCCGATTCTCCCAGCGGCGCACCGCTCCGCCGAGCTGGGGCCCTTGTCCGCGGCGTCCGGCGGACGTACGCTCGGCCCACCGCAGGGTCAGGAGGGCTGATGGCCATGAAGGTCGCCGATGCCATGTCGCAGGTCGTGCTCACCGTGGGAACGCAGCACACGCTGCGCGAGACCTGCCGGCTGATGGTGCGACGCAATGTCGGCGCCGCCGTGGTGGTGAGCGACGAGCTGCCCGGCCCCGGCATCGTCACCGAGCGCGACGTGCTGCGCGCCGTGGCCGACGGCATCGACCTCGACGCTACCTCGGTGGCCGAGGTGATGACCTTCGAGGCGCGGACCGCGACCACCTCGTGGGACCTGGAGACCGCCGCCGCGGAGATGGTGCGGCACGGCTTCCGCCACCTCGTCGTCGTCGATGCCGGCGGTGGGCTGGCGGGCATCCTGTCGATGCGCGACGTGGTGCGGGCGCGCATCGCCGGCGGGCCGTCGGTGGCTCCCGCGTAGCTGCGCGCACCGCAGCGGGGCAGGCGGGGGCACGCGAGGCACCTCCTCCGCGTGTGGCATCCTGCCGCCTGGATGCATGACCAGCCGGTCCTCCTCTGGGCGCGGGCGAAGCGCCTGCTCGACGCCTATCTGCGCCCCGCCGTGTACGGCGCCGCCCTGCCCCTCGACGTCGCCGCGCTGCACGTGCACGGCGAGCCGATCAGCGTCGAGGCGGCGCGGCGGGGGGCGTTCCAGCCGTTCGCCGTCGGCGACCCCTGGGGCGCGGCCTGGGACACCACCTGGTTCCGCATGCGCGGCACGGTGCCGGCGGCGTGGGCGGGCTGCGAGGTGGTCGCCCGCCTCGGCATCGGCTTCGCGGGGCTGACCGGCTTCGGCGCCGAGGCGCTGGTCTGGGAGGGCGACACCCCGCTGCAGGGCATCTCGCCCAACCACGACGAGGTGCCGGTCGCCTGCCCGGCGCGCGGCGGCGAGCCGGTCGACCTGCTCGTCGAGGCCGCCGCCAACCCCTTCGTCGACGGCCAGACGCCAGTCTTCCCGCTGCTCCTGCCCGACCCCGGCGGCACTCCGCTGCTGCGCCTGGAGCGCGCCGAGCTCTGCACCGTCGACCGCGGCCTCGACGCCTTCTGCCGCGACCTCGCCCTGGTGCTCGACCTGTCCACCCAGCTGGGCGGCGAGGGTGCCCGCGCCGGCCGCCTGCTCGGCGCGCTGCGCCAGGCCTGCACGCTGATCGACCCCGAGTCGCCGGGCGACTCGTTGCCCGCCGCGCATGCCGCGCTGCAGGAGGCGCTGTCCAGCCCCGGCGCACCGCGGCGCCACCGCCTCGTCGTCCAGGCGCACGCGCACATCGACACCGCCTGGCTCTGGCCGGTGCGCGAGGCGCGGCGCAAGTGCGCGCGCTCCTTCAGCACCGTGCTGGCGCTGATGCGCCGGCACGGCGACTTCCGCTTCGCCTGCTCGCAGGTGCAGCACTACGCATGGATGCGCGACCACTACCCGGCGCTGTGGGCCGGCATCCGCGAGCGCGTCGCCACCGGGCAGTGGGAGCCGGTCGGCGGCATGTGGGTGGAGTCCGACTGCAACGTCGCCTCGGCGGAGTCGCTGGTGCGCCAGGTGGTGCACGGCAAGCTGTGGCTCATCGAGGAGCTGGGCCGCGAGCCGCAGGTCGGCTGGCTGCCCGACACCTTCGGCTATCCCGCCACGCTGCCGCAGATCCTCCGCGAAGCGGGCATGCCCTGGTTCGTCACCCAGAAGATCTGGTGGAACCAGGTCGATGTCTTTCCCCACAGCAGCTTCTGGTGGGAGGGCATCGACGGCAGCCGCGTGCTCGCCCACTTCCCGCCGGCGGGCACCTACAACGGCGACGCCAGCGCGTCGCAGCTGCTCGGCAGCGAGCGCAGCTTCCACGACCACGCCGCGTCGTCGGCGTCGATGTACCTCTTCGGCTTCGGCGACGGCGGCGGCGGGCCGACGCGCGGCATGCTGGAGCAGCTCGACCGCGTGCACGACTGCGACGGGTTGCCGCTGGTGGAGCACGGCACGGCGCGCGACTTCTTCGCCCGCGTCGAGGCCGAGGACGGCGCGGCGCTGGCGACGTGGCGCGGCGAGCTGTACCTTGAGCGCCACCGAGGCGTGTTCACCACCCAGGGTGCGGTGAAGCGCGGCAACCGCGAGGCGGAGCGGCTGCTACGCGAGGCGGAGACCTGGTCCTGCCTGCATCCCGAGGGCCTCGGCGCGTATCCCGCGCAGGCGCTCGACGAGGCCTGGAAGCTGACCCTGCTGCACCAGTTCCATGACATCCTGCCGGGGTCGAGCATCCACTCGGTCTACGACGAGGCGGCCCGCGACCACGCCCGCGTCCACGAGGTGGCGCGCCAGGCCATCGACGCCGCGACGCAGGCGATCGCCGCGCGCGTCGACACCGCGGGCATGGCCCAGCCGGTGCTGGTGTTCAACGCGGCGTCGGCGCCGCGCACCGAGGTGGTCGACGTCGCGGGCGAACCGCGGATGGTGAGCGTGCCGGCCTGCGGCTACGCCGTTGTCGACGCCGCCGAGCCCGCCGCACCGGACAGCGCGCATGATGCGGTCACTCTTGGCAGCAACTCGATGGCCAACGGAGTGCTGCAGGTCAGCTGGGACGGCGACGGCCTGCTCACCTCGGTGTACGACCTGGAGGCGCGGCGCGAGGTGCTCGCCGCCGGCGAGCGCGGCAACCTGCTGCAGCTCTTCCGCGACCACCCCGCCGACTACGACGCCTGGGAGCTGGAGCGCGACGACCTGGCCGACCCGGAGCCGCTCACCGGCTGCGAGAGCATCGAGGTGGTCGAGCGCGGCCCGCTGCGCGCCGCGGTGCGCATCGTCCGACGCTTCGGCGAGAGCAGCCTCACCCAGGTGATGTCGCTGCGCGCCGGCAGCCGCCGCCTCGACTTCGCCACCACCGTCGACTGGCACGAGAGCCACCGGCTGCTCAAGGTCGCCTTCCCCACCGCCGTTGTCGCCGGCCGGGCTGCCTTCGACGTCGGCTTCGGCCACGTCGAGCGCCCCACTCACGAGAACACCAGCTGGGACGCCGCCCAGTTCGAGGTGCCGGCGCACCGCTTCGCCGACCTCAGCGAGCATGGCTACGGCGTCGCCCTGCTCAACGACTGCAAGCACGGCTACGACGTGCGCGGCGGCACCCTGCGGCTCAGCCTGTTGCGCGCGCCGACCATGCCCGACCCGCTCGCCGACCGCGGGCTGCACCACTTCACCTACGCCCTCTACCCGCACCCCGGCGGCCTGCAGGAGGGCGGCGTGGTGGCGGCGGCGGAGGCGCTCGACCTGCCGCTGCGCTGCGTCACCGCCACGTCCCACCGCGGCGACCTCCCCACCTCCGCCGCGGCGCTCACCCTCCAGGGCGACGGGGTGGCGGTGACCGCGGTCAAGAAGGCGGAGCGCGGCGAGGCCCTGGTGGTGCGGCTCTGCGAGGTGCACGGCGGCCGCACCAGGGTCCGCCTGTCACTCGGCGCACCCATCCGCAGCGTCGCCCGCTGCGACCTGCTGGAGCGGCCCCGGGAGCCGATCAGTGCCGGCGACGGTGGTGCGGTCGAGCTGGAGCTGGGCCCCTTCCAGCTCGCCACTCTGCGGTTCGAGCTGGCCTGACGGTTGACCCCTCGCTGGATCGACAGGACAATGGCCCGGCATCCCATCGAAGTCGTCAGGGAGCCGCTCATGCAGGCAGCCGCATGACTCCCGGGCACAGCCGCCGGGAACCCGTGCCCGCCAGCACCAGCGGCGGGGCGGGCTTCGGCGGCGACCCTGCCCTGGTCGTCCCGCTCATCGCCAAGCCCGGCGCGGCTGCCGCCGTGGTGGGTGAGCCCCGCATCGGCGGCCTGCTCGACGCCCTGCCCGACGGACTGGTCATCGCCGACAGCGACGGCAGCATCGTCTACGCCAACCGGCGCATCGAGGAGCTGTCCGGCTACGCCAGCGGCGAGCTGCGCGGCCACCCCATCGAGCTGCTCGTCCCCGAGCGGATGCGCCAGCTGCACGAGCTGCACCGCACCCGCTACACCGCCCACCCCGCGATCCGCCCCATGGGCGCCGGGCTGAACATCCGCATGCGCCGCAAGGACGGCAGCGACTTCCCCGCCGACATCAGCCTGAGCCCGCTCTCCACCGGGGAGAGCCACGTCTTCCTGGCCACCGTCCGCGACGTCACCGACCGGCGCGAGGCCGAGGAGCGGCTGCGCCGCAGCGAGGAGCGCTTCCGCCTGCTGGTCGAGTGGGTGCAGGACTACGCCATCCTCATGCTCGAGCCCGACGGCCGCCTGGCCAGCTGGAACCTCGGCGCCCAGCGCATCACCGGCTACGACGCCGAGGAGATCATCGGCCGCAACATCAGCGTGCTCTACCCGCCGGAGGCGCTCGGCGAGGGCCGGCCGCAGCGGCAGCTGGCCACGGCGCGGCGCGAGGGCCGCGCCACCGACGAGGGCTGGCGGCTGCGCAAGGACGGCAGCCGCTTCTGGGCCAGCGTCGCGCTCACCGCCCTGCCGGGTGAGGACGGCGGCATCCGCGGCTTCGCCAAGGTGGTCCGCGACATGACCGAGCGGCGCCAGCAGTCCTCGCGGCTGGAGGCGATCGCCGAGGTCACCCGCGCCATCCTGGAGAGCCGCAGCACCGACGAGGTGCTGCTCATCGTGGCCACCCGGGCGCGCGAGCTGGTCGCCTCGGCGATGGCCGCGGTGCTGGTCCCCGACGACAACGGCCGCGACCTGGTTGTGCGCGCTGCCGACGGCGACCTGGCCAGCAGCCTGGTCGGAACCGTGGCGCCCGCCGGCGGCTCGCTGGCCGGGGAGGTGGCCCGCACCCGCAAGCCGGCGATCACCCGCGACGCGGTCAACGACCCGCGCGCCCTTCGGTCGCTCTCCGAGGCGGCCGGCATCGGCCCCAGCCTGGTGGTTCCGCTCTGCACCGACGAGCGCGTCTTCGGCGCCGTGGAGGTGAGCAACCACCGCGGCGGCAGCATCTTCACCGAGGACGACGTGGCCTCGCTGGAGGTCTTCTGCGCCCAGGCCTCGGTGGCCCTGGAGCACGGCCGCATTCGCGCCGAGCTGGAGCGCTTCGCCATCATCGAGGACCGCGAGCGCATCGCCCGCGAGCTGCACGACGGCATCGTCCAGTCGCTCTTCGCGGTGGGGTTGAGCCTGCTCAGCGCCGAGCCCCTGGCGGTGAACGACAAGGTCAAGGTCCGCCTCCGCGAGGCCGTCGACAGCATCGACCGGGTGATCGCGGACCTGCGCCGCTACATCTTCGGGCTCAAGCCGCAGGCGGTCGGTTCCGAGGCGCTGGGCCATGCCGTGCTCACCCTGGCCAACGAGTTCCAGGCGCGCACCCAGGTGGTCACCGCGGTGGAGATCGACAGCCGCCTCGAGCACGCCACCGGCGACCACGTCCCCGAGGTGGTCCAGGTGGCCCGCGAGGCGCTCTCCAACGTCGCCCGCCATGCCCATGCCACCACCTGCCGGGTCTCGCTGCACTACGAGGCGCCCGACGCGGTGCTGGAGATCGACGACGACGGCCGCGGCTTCGACATGGAGACCGTGCCCGGCCACGGCTACGGCCTGGCCAACCTGCGCGAGCGCGCCGCCGGCCTGGGCGGGTGGCTGGAGATCACCAGCCATCCCGGTGAGGGCACCACGATGCGCATGCGCTTCCCCATCGAGGCGCCCTCCGCGCCGCTCGGCTGAGCTCGGCGCCGGACGGCGTCACACACTCGGCGGCAACTGCTTACAACGGTTTACCCCCTCACGGTGGTCGGCGCGCACCCCGCCGGTGGACGATGGCCGGGACCACCCCGCCGGGTCCCAAGGAACAGGTTGTTGTCCCACCCAACGCACGCCAGCCGCCGGCCGCCGACGACGCTGGGGCCGAGCGCCTCCAGCGCGGTCGACTGGCACGCCCTGCTCCGTCCCAAAGGGCTGCGCGAGGGGTCGGCCGGCGCGCTCTTCGCCATGGTCTGCGTGCTGCTGCTGGCGCTGGTGTTCATGGTCGAGGCGACCCGCCCCTACGGCAGCAGCATCGGCTCTCTCTGCGTGGTGCCGGTGCTCGGCGCCGCCTGGCTGCTGCAGCGCCCGCTGGTGGTGGCCATGGCCACCCTGGCGGTGGTCACCCGCATCGCCCTGATCGTGGTCGGCCAGACCAACGTGGCCACCGGCATCGCCCTGATCGTGGCCATCATCCTGGTGGCGATCATCACCGACGTCGCCGCCGAGCGCAGCCTCCAGGCGCGCGCCGGCGAGCTGCGCGCCGAGGGCATCCGCGAGCTGAGCCACCTGCTCGACACGGTGCGCCGCCTCTCCGTGTCGCACGACGCCGAGGCGGTGGTGCGCGAGGTGGTCGTCGCCGCCGCGCGCAGCCTCACCCGCCACGGCGGTCCCCGCCCCCGCGCCGCGCTGGTGCGCATCGACGGCGACCGGCTGCGCGAGGTGGTGGTCCACGACGGCGCCGACGGCGCCGCCGGCTTCGAGGTGCCGCTGGCCAGCGCGCCGCCGGTGCAGGAGGCGATCGCCGCCGACCGCGCCGTGGCCTGGCCAACCCGCGGCCTGCAGCCGCCCCTGCGCGACATCCACGAGCGCGCCGGCCTGCTCACCACCGCCTACGCGCCGATCCGCGTCGGCGGCGACGTCTACGGCGTGCTCGCCGCCAGCATCCGCCGCCGCGGCAACGTCGACGCCAGCGAGCTGCGCCTGCTGGAGGGCATGGCCGACCTCGCCGGACTGGCCCTGGCCAACGCCGAGCGCTTCCGCATGGAGCGCTCCCACCTGCGCCGCGTCGAGGCCCTGGAGCGGGCCAAGGGCGCCTTCCTCAACCGCGCCTCGCACGAGCTGCGCACCCCGCTGACGGTGCTGCGCGGCTACCTCCACCTGCTCGAGGACGGCGCCTTCGGCAGCCTCAGCGAGGAGATGAGGGGCGACGTCGTCCCCGCCCTGATCACCTCGGTGGAGGAGATCAACAGCCTGGTCGAGGGCATGCTGGTGGCCGCCCGCCTGGAGTACGGCGTCGAGCTGGCCCTGGAGCCGCTCGACCTGCGCGACGTGGTGCGCGACACCGTGCGCGGGGTGGAGGAGACCTTCGCCGGCGAGGTCGCCCCCACGGTGATCCTCGAGGCGCCGGCGTCGCCGGTGACGGTGCTCGCCGACCGCGAGCAGATCTCCACGATTCTGGCCAACCTCGTCCGCAACGCGATGAAGTTCTCGCCGGTGCAGGGCGAGGTGCGCTGCACGGTGGCGCGGCGCGGCGTGGTCGGCGCGGTGGCGGTGGGCGACCATGGACCCGGCATCCCCGCCGAGCAGCTGCCGCGGCTGTTCACCCGCTTCGGCCGCATCGACGTGCCGGGCGCGGCGGGAACCCGCGGCGCCGGTCTCGGCCTGTACATCGCCCGGGAATTGGCCCGGATGCACGGCGGCGACGTCACCGTGCAGACCCAGACCGGGCTGGGCAGCACCTTCGAGTTCACCCTGCCGCTCGACACCGGCGACGTCGCCGGGGTGCGGCCGGCGCTGTCCGAGGTGGCCGGCCGGCCGGTCGACGACGCCGGCGCCGGCGACGCTGCCGTCGACCCAGCGACTACGCCGCGGCAGGCGCCAGCAGTCCCTCGGCGATGAGGGTGTCGCGCAGGCCCTGCTCCAGGGGGCGCGGCGCGTAGCCCAGCTCGCGGACCGCCTTGTCGTGGCGGGCCCAGTAGGTGACGTTGTCGGAGGCGCTGATCAGCTCGCGCAGGTTGGGCGGGAAGCCCAGGCGCGGCGCCAGCAGCGGGCCCAGCGGCGCCGACAGCCTGAGGATCGCCGAGGGCATGGTGACCCGCGGCGCGCGGCGCCCGGTGACCCGGGCCAGGGTGTCGATGAAGCCGCCCATGGTGCCGATCTCGCCGCCGAGGACGTAGGCCTCGCCGGCGCGGCCGCTGTCGAGGGCGAGCAGGATGCCGCGGGCGACGTCGTCGCGGTGGACGAAGTTGAGGCCCATGCCGGTGAAGGCCTTGGCGGGCAGCTTGCCGGCGACGAACTGGCGGATGACGTTGCCGATCTGGGAGTGGTCGTCGGGGCCGTAGACGGCGCCGGGCTGGACGATCACCAGCGGCAGCCCCTCGGCCTGCAGCCGCTTCGCGACGCGGTGGGCCTCGACCTTGGTCCACTCGTAGAAGGAGGTCTCGCCGGTGCCCAGCGGGCCGCCCTCGTCGACGACCTCGCCCCGCGTGTTGCCGAACACCGCGACGGTGGAGACGTAGAGCGCGCGCGGGATGCCCAGCCGCAGCGCGGTGCCCAGGACGCGCTCGGTGCCGCGGACGTTGGCCTCCTCCATGGCGGGGCGCTGGCTGGCCGGGATGCCCACCTCGTAGACGGCGGCGCCGTGGATCACCGCGTCGGCGCCCTGCATGCCGCGCTCCATGGCGTCGACGTCGGTGAGGTCGCCGGAGACGATGGTGCAGCCGAGCTGGTCGAGCTGTGCCGCCTTGGCGGGCGTGCGCACCAGCGCGACGACGTCGTCGCCCCGCTGGCGCAGCGCGGCGGCGACCGCGCCGCCGATGAAGCCGGTACCGCCGGTGAGGAAGACCTTCATGGTGCGCGCCGCTCCCCGCGTGGGTGGAATCGTCCCTTCGCGGCGCAGTGTACGGTGGCGGTCGGGCGGCCGTCCGGGCTCCTCGCCTGTGCTGGGGCTCTCGCGCTAGCTAGTCGCCGCCCCCCAAGGGACCGGAGGACCTCCGCGGAGGAGGCTCTGGAACAGCCTCTTTCCTTGAGCGGGACTGTAGACCTGCCAGGCGGCGCCGGCTCGGCGTGCGACCGACGGGTGTACGGGCCGTTGCAGCGCCGTGAGACGATCAACGGCATGGATTTCTCTCTCGATCCCGAGCAGGCGCGCTTCCGCGACGAGCTGCGCGCCTGGCTGCGGGAGAACCTGGCCGACGAGCTCGCCACTCCGCTGCCCGCCATGGGCGCCGAGGAGGGCGTCGAGCGGCGCCGCCGCTGGCAGCGCCGGGTGCACCAGGCCGGCTACGCCGGCGTGAGCTGGCCCAAGCAGTACGGCGGCCGGGGCCTGTCGCTCATCGAGGCGATGATCGTCAACGAGGAGATGGCCCGCGCCAAGGCGCCGGACATGATCAACGTCATCGGCCTCAACATGGCCGGCCCGACGATCATCCACCACGGCACCGAGGAGCAGAAGGCCAAGTACCTCGAGAACATCCTCGACGCCACCGACATCTGGTGCCAGGGCTTCAGCGAGCCCAACAGCGGCTCCGACCTGGCCTCGTTGCAGACGCGCGCGGTGCCCGACGGGGACGACTTCGTGGTCAACGGGCAGAAGGTGTGGACCACCCTGGGGCACGTCGCCAAGTGGTGCATCCTGCTGACCCGCACCGGCACCGCCGAGGAGAAGCACACCGGCCTGACGTATCTCATCGTCGACATGCAGTCGCCGGGCGTCGAGGTCAAGCCGCTGGTGCAGATGACCGGCGACGCCGAGTTCAACGAGATCTACTTCACCGACGTGCGCGTGCCGCGCGAGAACCTGCTCGGTGGCGTCGGCGAGGGCTGGCGCGTCGCCATGACGACTCTCATGCACGAGCGCGCCACGTTGGGTGTCGCCCTGCAGGTGCGCTCGCGCATCGCCTTCGACGAGCTGGTGACCCTGGCGCGCGCCGGTGCCAAGTCGGCGGACCCATTGGTGCGGCAGAAGCTGGCCCAGCTCTACGTCGAGACCGAGGTGATGCGCTTCAACGGCTACCGCGGTCTCACCGGCATGCTGCGCGGCGAGCCGCCGGGGCCGGAGGGCACCATCAACAAGCTGATGTGGAGCGAGGTCAACCAGCGTCTCATGGAGACCGCGCTGGAGGTCGAGGGTCCTGCCGCGCTGCTCGCCGACGGCGAGGAGTCGGCGCCCGCCGGCGGCCGCTGGTCGTACCAGTTCCTGCGCTCGCGCGCCAACAGCATCGAGGGCGGCACCAGCGAGGTGCTGCGCAACATCCTCGCCGAGCGCGTGCTCGGTCTCCCGCGCGGCCGCTGACGGTCGAGGAGTTTCGGTCATGGATTTCGGATTCAACGAGGAGCAGGAGCTGCTGCGCGGCCAGGCGCGCGACTTCCTCGACAGGCAGTGCCCCAGCGCCAAGGTGCGCGAGCTGATGGCCTCGGAGCGCGGCTACGACGACGCGCTGTATCGCCGCATGGCCGACCTCGGCTGGACGGCGATCCCCTTCCCCGAGGAGTACGGCGGCCTGGGACTGGGCATGGTGGACATGACCGTGGTGCTCGAGGAGATGGGGCGGCACGTCACCCCGGCACCGCTGCAGAGCGCGGTGGGCCTCGCCGGCATGACGCTGCTGCACGGCGGCTCCGAGCAGCAGAAGCGGCGCTGGCTGCCGTCGCTGTGCGACGGGTCGGCGGTGGGGACGGTGGCGCTGGTGGAGGCGAGCGGCCGCTGGGACGGCGCCGGCGTGCAGCTGCGTGCCCAGCGCAGCGGCGACGCCTATCTGCTCAGCGGCGAGAAGCTGTACGTGCCCGATGCCCACGTCGCCGACTGGATGATCGTGGCGACGCGCACCGCGGATGACGCAGCCGACGGCGTGACGTTGCTGCTCGTCGACACGTCGTCGCCGGGCGTCGAGGTGCGCGCCGTCAAGACAATGGACCAGACCAGGCGGCTGTGCACGGTGCGCTTCGACGGCGTCGAGGTTGCGGCGGACCGGGTGATCGGCAGCGAGGGGCACGGCTGGTCGGTGCTGCGCAAGGGACTCGACCGCGCCCTGGTGGCGATCAGCGCGGAGCTGTGCGGCACGGCGCAGCGGGCCATGGAGATGGCCGTCGACTACGCCAAGACGCGCCAGCAGTTCGGCCGTCCCATCGGCTCCTACCAGGCGGTGTCGCACAAGTGCGCCGACATGCTCGTGCAGGTCGAGTCGGCGAAGTCGCTGACGTACTACGCGGCGTGGGCGGTCGACAACGACGTGCCCGAGGCGCCGCTGGCGGCGGCGATGGCCAAGGCGTACGCCAGCGACGCGGCGCGCCAGGTGACCGGCGCGGCGATCCAGGTGCACGGCGGCATCGGCTTCACCTGGGAGCACGACATTCACCTCTACTTCAAGCGCGCCAAGTGGGGTGAGGCCACCCTCGGCGACGCGGTGTTCCACCGCGAGCGCGTGGCCCAGGAGCTGGAGCTGTAGCCGTCCCGTGACTGTTTCCATGGCCAGCCCGACCCAGCAGCGCCGCCTGCGCGGCGCCGTGTTCGACTACGGCGGAGTGATGACCGAGTCGGTGTTCCGGCGCCGCCGCGACGCCCATCCCGACGTGGTCAGCCTGCTCGCCTTCTTCATCAACGACCTGCGCTCGATCTACCACCTGCCCACCTCGTCGGTGCACGACCTGCACATGCTCGAGACGGGCCAGCTGAGCGAGGCCGAGTTCTTCGCACGGCTCTGTGCGCGGCACGAGGCGGCGGGCGGGCCGCACATCGATCCCGAGCGGGTGCGCGAGCTGATCTTCGCCGAGCGCGCCGAGGCCTCGGCGGCGATGGTCGACACCGTGCGCCAGCTCCGCGAGGCGGGATACCGCACCGCGCTGCTCACCAACAACGCGCGCGAGTGGGAGCCGATGTGGCGCTCGATGATCCCCGTCGACGAGCTCTTCGACGTCGTCGTCGACTCGTCGGCGGTGGGACTGCGCAAGCCCGACCCGGCCATCTATCAACTGACCCTGGAGCGGCTGGGACTGCAGCCCGACGAGTGCGTGTTCGTCGACGACCTGCAGTGCAACGTCGACGCGGCGGAGGCTCTGGGGATGGAGGTGGTGCTCTGCACCAACCCCACCGACGCCGCCGACATCGTCGCCCGGCGGCTGCTCGGCCGGGCGGCGTCGGCGGAGCCGGAGGCCGACGGGTCGCAGGAAGCGGCCGGCGGCCGCGCTGTCCCAGCGGAGCCGCCGGAGAGCCGGTGACTCCGGGGGTGCGCAGCGGGCACCACACGCGCGTCGCCGACGGCGCCGCGGTGCTGGAGCTGGCGGCGGTCAGCGACCCGGGCCCCGGGCGGGCGGAGAACCAGGACGCCTGGGCGGTGCTGCCGCTCGATCCGCGCCCCGGCTGCGCCCTGCTCGTCGCCGACGGCATGGGCGGCCACGCCGACGGCGCCGCCGCCGCGTACCTCGCCGTGCACGGCGCCGGCAACGTGCTGCGCTCCGCCGCCGAGCCGCATCGCGCCCTGGCCGACGCGGTGGGGGAGAGCAACGAGTCGATCGCCCGGCACCGCGCCTCGCGCGGCGGCACGGTCACCGGCACCACCCTGGTCGCGGCGGTGCTCGGCGGCGGACGGGCCAGCATCGCCAGCGTCGGCGACTCCCGCGCCTACCTGCTGCGCGGCGGCGCGCTGGTGCAGATCACGGTGGACCACTCGTGGGTGGCCGAGCAGGTGCGCGCCGGCCAGCTCGCTCCCGGCGCGGCGGCGACCCACCCGCACCGCAGCCTGCTGACCCGGGCGCTGACCGGCGACCCGGTGGAGGTCGACGTCTTCGCCACCGAGGTGCGCCCCGGTGACCTGCTGCTGCTCTGCTCCGACGGGCTGTGGGAGCCGCTCGGCGACGGGCGACTCGGCGAGCTGCTCGGCGCCGGCGTGGCCATGCCGCTCGACGCCGTGGCCACCGCCGCCTGCGACGCAGCGCTGGCCGCGGGCGGCACCGACAACGTCACCGTGGTGCTCTGCCGAGTCGCCGACGCAGTGAGGTGAAGCCACCGGCGCCGGTCGGTGCCACCATGGCGGCGGAGCCGCGTTCGAGCCGAGCGGAACCTCCCGTGGCCTCGCCGCGTTGTCTCTGCGATTTTCGCCCGCGCACGTTGTCTCTCCAGGAATCGCATCGGATCGCATCGGGTCAGAGCAGGTCACATGGGTCGCCATCGTCTCGTCCGGGCCGTCAAGGTCTGCAAGATCTGCGGAGAGGGGTTCGACGCCTTCAAGGCGCGCGACGCCCGGGGCCGCTTCTGTTCTCCCGCCTGCCTCGCCGAGGCGCGCCGCCGCCAGCGCGACGGCCTTCCCGTCGAGGCCCTCGACGACGAGGTGGCCGAGCCGCTGATCGGACCGGCGATGCTGCCCCAGGTGATCAGCCTCGGGTCGCGCAAGGCTGTGGTCTCGCTGGGGCCCGACCCCGCCGCCCCGCCCGGGGACCCCTCGCGCAATCTCGTCTAGCCTGGGCAGGACGCGGGTCGCGCGTCGATCGGCCGGGCACGCGAGGGGCGGCGTCGACGGGCCGCGCGGGCAGCGGGTCGGCGTACATCCCGGGCACGAAGAGGGGGTGGAGGGGGTCGAGCCTGTCGAGGAGGTCGCGCAGCTCGTGGTAGCCGGCCTCCGTGGGTGGCAGGCCGCGCAGCATCACCAGCATCACGGCGAGGTCGAGGCGCATGCGGTCGGCGGGGTCGTCGACGCGCAGCCGGGTCAGCTCCTCGATGCGGCCGATGCGGTAGCGCACCGAGTTGACGTGCAGGCTGAGCATCGCCGCGGCACGCGCGTGGACGCCGCCGCAGCGGCGCAGCGCCTCGAGGGTGCGCAGGTAGCCGCTGCGCACGGCGGGCGGCTGGGCGAGGATGGGCTGGATGGGGGCGACCAGCGCCCGCTGGTCGGCCGCATCGAGCAGGGCCAGCATGCGCGGCATCACCAGGTCCTCGGCGGTGAGCAGCGGCCCCTCGGCGCCGCCGGCGACGGCCAGTCCCGCGTCGGCGACGGCGCGCTGGTAGAGGGCGCGCAGCGCGCGCAGCCCGGTGACCGCAGGCCGGGCGAGGACCAGGCAACCGCGGGACTCGGCCTCCTGGGCGGCGACCCCGAGGGCGTGCTGCCAGACGGTGGGCGCGCCCACCGGGAGGACCACCGCGACGTGCGGCGGCGCGTCGTCCAGCGCTTCCACGGCCACGGCGCGGGGCAGGCGGCCGGCGAGGACCCGGCCGGCCGCGGCCAGGTCGGCCGGGCCGCGGGCGCAGACCAGCAGCAGCCCGTTGGGCACGCGCAGGTCTTCGCGCATCCGCAGCGCCTGGCGCCCGGCCTCCTCGCCACGCCGGTCGAGCAGCACCGTCTCCATCAGTTGCCGCCGCCGCTCGGCCCGGGACGCGCCGGGGGACGGCGAGGCCGGCCTCGACCCGACCCCACCGCCACCGGCGCCCGGTGCGCCCGCTGGCCGCGTAGACTCCGCCATCGCCGTGTCCTCCTACCAGGATTCGGCCTGCGCCTCGCGGAGCTCCACCTCCGCGAGGCCACTTCGCGCCAGTAGCGAACATCCGTACGGTACCACACAACCGTGTGGTGGTGAAGGCCTCGCCGGGGGGGTGGTGCCTCCCGGCTACACTGCCGCGTCGTCGTCCCCTCGCTCCCGGAGAGATCGATGGCCCGCTTCTTCGCCCAGCTGCTCACCCCCGTCTTCCTGCTCCTCGGCGTGGGCGGATGGTTCCTCGGGGACGCGGGCACCAACGGCAAGGGTGAGCTCGGCTCGCTCGACCTCGACCTCACCTGGGCCCGCGACGCCCTCGACGTCGGTCTGCTCCTGGTCCTGCTCGCGGTGGGGTTCGTGCTCGCCCGGCACGCCGGGCGCCTGCTCCTCGCCGCCGTCGGGGTGGTGCTGGTCGCCTTCGGCGTGATCGGCTTCGTCGCCGGCGAGAGCGGCGTGCTGGGGATCCGCGGGTCGCTGGCGATGAACGTCTTCTGCCTGGCGGCGGGCGCGCTCGCCCTGCTGGCGGCGGCGGGGACGATCGAGGAGCCCGAGCCGCCGCAGAGGTCGTTCCTCCGCGGCGACTAGGCTGCCTCGGCGCGGCGCGGACCGCTCGCGTCCTGCGGTCCCCCGTGTGCTCAGTGCCGGACGGTGGGACTCCCGTCGCCGCTGCCGTTGACCGAGACGTAGGGCTCGGCCTCCTCGCCGGAGTGGCGCATGCGCTCGACGCTGCCGCGCACCGTCTCCGCCGCCGAGGCCATGGTTCGGGCGGCCACCTGCGCCCTAGGCATCACCATGCGCGCGGTCTCCTGCGCGCGCTGGATGCCGCTGCGCGCCTGCTCGGCCGCCCGCTGGATCTGGGCGCGGGTGCGCGCCCCCTCCTGGGGAGCGATGCACAGACCGACGACGGTGCCGATCGTCATGCCGTGGATGACGCCGCGGATGTAGCCCATGCTGGGGACCTCCTGCCTCTGCTTGTTGCCGGTGACTCTGCGGTGCCGGGACGGGTCAGGTGAGGGCGGTCGATCCCCACGGCCCGTCCGGAGTGATGCGCAGCCGCTCCACCGGGTGCCCGCCGATGAGGTGTTCCTCGACGATCTCGGCCACGTCGTCGGCAGTGAGCCGCCCGTACCAGACGCCGTCGGGATACACGATCACGATGGGACCCTGGTGGTGCTGCTGGTTGCAGCCCATCCGGGTGGTGCGCACATGGCCGAGCCTGCGCCGTTCGACCTCGTCGCGCAAGCGCTGCAGCACCTTTTCCGACCCCTGCCCCCCGCAGTGATGCCGTCCCGAGGTGGTGCAGACGAAGACGTGCAGCTGTCGCGGCGTCGTCGTGGGCTCCATGGCGGCGCCCATTGTCGCCCGCGCGGCGGCGGGCACGGCCCGGGGCGGTCCGTAGACTGGGGGAGTGAGCCACGTCGACATGCACATGCACACCGTCGCCTCCGACGGCGACCTCGAGCCCGAGGAGCTGGTCGCCCGCTGCGCCGAGCAGGGGCTGTCCACCATCGCCGTCACCGACCACAACTCGACGCGCAACGTCGCCCGCGCCCGCGCCGCCTGCGACCAGCACGGCCTGGAGCTGGTGCCGGCCTGCGAGATCAGCACGCGATGGCGGGGCCGCGAGCACCACCTGCTCGCCTACTTCGTCCCCCTCGACACCGGCACGGTCTTCCAGCAGCGCATCGAGCGGGTCCGCCGCGCCGACCTGGAGCGCACCCGCCGCTGGGTCGACAACGCCGGGCGCGAGGGCTTCGGGCTGCGCTGGGAGGAGGTCGAGGCGCGCGCCGGCGTCGACCGGGTGCCGCCCTTCGCGATCATCGCCCGCGCCCTGCTGGAGACCTCGCCCGACGATCACCGGCTCGACGCCTATCGCGCCAACCGCGGCCGGCTCTTCGCCGACTGGTTCGCCTCGGGGAAGCCGCTGGCCACCGAGCCGCCCTACCAGCCTGAGCTGGCCGAGGCGATCACGTGGGTGCGCGAGGCGGGCGGCGTGCCGGTGCTCGCCCACCCCGGCGCCACCCTCGGCGACATCGACCCGGAGAGTGCCTTCGGCGAGCTGCGCAGCGAGGGGCTGGGCGGAGTCGAGGCGTGGACCACCTGGCACGGCGTCGACGCGTCGCAGCGGTTCGCCGCGCTGGGCGAGGCGGCCGGGCTGGCGGTCACCGCCGGCGCCGACTTCCACGGCCCGACGGTCAAGCCGCACGTGGCCAACCCCGGCCAGGTGACCAACAACGGGCCGGAGGTGGTCACCGCCCTCCTGCGGGAGCGCGAGCGCAGCGGCTGACCGGGGGCGCGCGTCGCGCGGGCGGCCATGCCCGGATGGCAAGCTGTAGGCCGCCATGGAACTCGACTTCGCCCTCTTCGCCGACAGCGCCGCGGTGCCCCCCGACGGGAAGGTCTACATCCTCGGCGGGGGCTTCTCGACCATCACCCTGCCCCAGCTTCCCGGCCGGGTGACCTTCGCGGTGGTCGCCGGCTTCCGCTTCGGCGCCGCCGACGCGGGACGCACCCACCAGGTCGAGCTGCGCTTCGTCGACGACGGCAGCAAGCTGATCCTGCCCCCGGTCAACCTGCAGTTCCAGTCCGCCGGCGAGCCGCCGCCCGAGGGGCGCGAGGTCACCGTGTCGACGGTGTCGTTCCTCTCGCCGATGTTCGGCGAGCCGGGTGCGTACCACGCCGAGTACTGGTATGGCGAGCGCATGCTGGCGCGGGTGCGCATGCGCGTCGAGGAGCAGACGCAGCCGCAGGCTCCGCCCGGCGCGTCGGGTCCCCGGCCGAACTAGCGCGCCCGCTCCGGGTAGTCGTAAAACCCTTTGCCGCTCTTCTGCCCGAGCCATCCGGCGGCGACCATGCGGCGCAGCAGCGGCGGCGGCGCGTAGTCGGCGTTGGCGTATTCGTCATACAGCGCTTCGCAGACGAAGAGCGCGGTGTCGAGGCCGATGTAGTCGAGCAGCTGCAGCGGGCCCATGGGATGGCCGCAGCCGAGCCGCATCCCCTCGTCGATGTCCTCGCGCGTCGCGAAGCCGGACTCGTAGACGCGGACGGCGTGGGTGAGGAAGGGGATGAGCAGCAGGTTGACGATGAAGCCGCCGCGGTCCTGGGCGACGATGATGCGCTTGCCCAGCGACTCGCCGAACTGCCTGGCCTCGATCATCGTCGCCTCGCTGGTGGCGATGCTGCGCACCAGCTCGAGCAGCTTCATCACCGGCGGGGGATTGAAGAAGTGGGTGCCGACGACGCGGTCGGCGCGCCGCGTCGCGCGGGCGATCTCGATGATCGGCAGCGACGAGGTGTTCGTGGCAAGGATGGCATCATCTCGGGTGATCCGATCCAGCTTCTCGAACAGCGCCACCTTGTCGGGCAGCCGCTCGGCGATCGCCTCGACGACGATGTCGCACGGCTCGAGGTCGCCGACCTCGGTGCTGAAGGAGATGCGGCCGAGGATCTGCTCGACCTCCTCGTCGCTCAGCTTGCCGGTGCTGCGGCCGCGGTCGAGGGAGCGGCGGATGCGCTGCTGGGCGCCGGCGATGCCCCGCTCGTCCGCCTCGCAGACCTGGGTGCGCAGCCCACTGCGCGCCGAGATCTCGGCGATGCCCGAGCCCATCAGCCCCGCCCCCACGATGCCGACCGTGCCGATCGCCATGGTGCCGTGTCCTCCTGTCGCTGCGGCTGCATCCGCCGCCACGAGGGTACGCCGCCACCTGCGCCCTCCGCCTGCGCTTCGCTATGGTCCGCGGCGATGCAGCGCCCGACGCCGGCCGTGGCGGTCCTCCTCCTGGCGCCCCTCCTCGCCGCCTGCTCCGGCGCGCCGCGCCAGGCCACCTCGACCGCGCATCTGCCGCTGACCGGCGCGCCGCCGCCCAGCGCCGTGGCCACCGCCCTCACCACCGCTGCCGCGCCGCGCCGCACGGTCATCGTCGCCCTCACCTCGCCGGTGCAGCGAGGCGCCCGCGCCACGCTGTCGGCGGTCACCGTCCCCCGCGCCCTCTGCCGCGCCACCGTCACCTACGGCGAGCGCGGCACCGCCCCGACCGCCGTCGCCACCCGCACCGCCTCGTCCGCCGGCGCCGCGACATGGACCTGGACCGTCCCCACCCGGGTGCCCGCGGGCAGCTGGCCGGTCACCGTGGCCTGCACCCCGGGCGGCGACGCCACCACGCTGCTCAGCGTGCGCTGAGCCCCGCCCCCGCGCTCAGCTCAGCCGCAGCGGGTCGAGCTCGTCCTGTTCCTGCTCGAAGTTGGCGTAGAAGGCCTGGCCGCAGCCGCACGCCTTCTCCGCCTGGGGATTGGCCATGCGGAAGCCGCGGCCGCGGTGGGAGTCCTCGTAGTCGAGGATGCCGCCGGCGATCATCGGCAGGCCGTCCTGCTGCACCACGATGCGCACGTCCTCGGCGGCGTCGAAGGCGACGTCGTCGGGGTTCTCGGTGTCGAGCTCGAAGTAGACCTTGAAGCCCTGGCAGCCGCCGAGGCGGACGTCGACGCGGAACGGGGCGTCGGGGCGGCCCTCCTCCTCGCGGAGGCGGCGGATGGCCTCGACGGCGTCGGTGGTCCAGAGCAGGCGCGGGGCGGAGACGGCGGTCTCGACGGTCATCAGGCCCTCAATCATGCACGGCGCGGCAGCAGCAGCGTCCTGCTCGCGACGCTTTCGGGGCGGTCCTGCCCGGTGCGTATCATGCTGGCCATGCCCACGCCGCGCCGGGTCGCGCTGGTCAGTGACGACCTCATGTTCCGCAGCCAGCTCAACGCTGCGGTCCGCCGCACCGGGGGCGAGCTGGTGGCTGCGCGCAGCGAGGAGATCGTCGACGTCGACGCGCTCTTCGTCGACCTCAACAGTGACTCCCCGCACCGCCTGGGCATGATCGCGCGGATGCGCGAGGCCCATCCCGACACGCCCATCGTCGCCTTCTGCCACCACGAGGCCAGGGACGTGCGCGAGGCGGCGATGAACGTCGGCGCCACCTCGTGCGTCACCAACGGCGCCCTGCAGTCGGCGGCGCTGCGCCTCGCCGGCGTGCGCGGTGCGGCGGTGCAGGAGCTGCAGGACGCGGATGGCTGACGCCGCGGCTCGTCTCGACGCGGCGCTGGACCGGGTGCGCGACCGCCTCGTCGAGGACCGCCGCGACCTCCATCGCCATCCCGAGCTCTCCTACCACGAGACGCGCACCGCGGAGATGTGCGCGTCGCGCTGCGAGTCGCTCGGGTACACGGTGCGCACCGAGGTGGGCGGCACCGGCGTCCTCGCCGACCTCGACAGCGGGCGCCCCGGCCCGACGGTGATGGTGCGTGCCGACACCGATGCGCTGCCCATCACCGAGCGCGGCGCCGACCGGCCGGTCACGTCGGACGTGTCCGGCGCGATGCATGCATGCGGGCACGACGGGCACGTCGCCATGTCGCTCGGCGTCGCCGCGGTGCTCGCCGATCTGCGCGAGGAGTGGAGCGGGCGGGTGCGCATGTGCTTCCAGCCCGCCGAGGAGGTCGCCGGCGGGGCGCAGCCGATGATCGACGCCGGTGCCATGAAGGGCGTCGACCGCGTGCTCGGCATCCACCTGTGGGCGCCGCTGCAGGTGGGGCGTGTGGCCGTCGGGCCGGGGCCGCTGTTCGGCAGCGCCGACGAGTTCGGCTTGGTGGTGCGCGGCCGCGGCGGGCACGGCGGCATGCCGCACACCAGCGTCGACCCCATCGCCTGCGCCGCCCAGCTGGTCACCGCGTTGCAGACCATCGTGTCGCGCGAGACCTCCCCGTTCAGCCCTGCGGTGGTGACCATCGGGCGCATCGAGGGCGGGTCGGCGTTCAACGTCATCGCCGAGGAGGTGCGGCTGCGCGGCACGGTGCGCGCCTTCGAGCAGAGCGAGCGCGAGCGGCTTTTGCAGCGCATCGCCGAGATGGCCCGCGATCTCGCCCGGGCGATGCGCTGCGAGGCCGAGTTCATCCGCGCCAACGGATGCCCGCCGGTGGTGAGCGATGCCCAGGTCGCCGACGTGGTGCGCCGCGCCGCGATCGCCACGGTGGGGGAGGAGAAGGTCGACGTGGCGCCGCGGATCACCGTGGGTGACGACGTCTCGCTGTTCATGGAGCGCGCGCCGGGGTGCTACTTCCTGGTCGGCGCGGGCGACGTGGCCCGGCACGCGGTGGCGCCGCACCATCACCCCGAGTTCGACATCGACGAACGCTGCCTGCCCATCGGCTGCGCGACTCTCGCGCGTGCGGCGCTGGCCGAGCTGACGGCGCGCTGAGCAGCCCGCCGGCGGCTGCGCGGGGCGCATGATGGCCGGCGTGGCGCCACCCTCCTCGTTCGTGCTCGTCCGCCGCGACGGCGGTGGGTGGCTGGTGGGGCACATCGGCACCGGCAACGGTGTCGCCGGGCTGGTGCAGGCGCGCAGTGAGGACGCGGCGCTCTCGTACACCGCGACGGTGCTGGCGGGACACGAGCCGGTGCACGGCGGCAACGCCGGGGGCCTGGTGTGCGCGGCGCTCGACGGGGGACCGGCGGGGCGGCAGCTGGTGATCGAGGTGCTCAGCCGAGCGGCGAGCGTGGAGGCGGCCGGCGAGGTGCTCGGCGCGCTGCCCGTGGAGCAACGCCTGCACGAGGTGACGCTCCTGCTGGTGGATGCTGCGCGCGCGGCGATCGGCAGCGTCACCGCCGGCGGCGTCCAGATGGCGGAAGCGGAGGGGGCCGGGCACCCGGGGGAGTCGCCGGCAGGGCCCGGCGCGCCGCTGGAGCAGCTAGCCGCGCTGCTCGCTCGGGTGCGCGCCATCGAGCCCCCGCCGGCGGACGGCGCCGCGCCCGCCGCCGGCCTCGCCGCCCTGCTCGTCCCCGGCGAGCCGCCCCGCCTCCACCTCGCCCTGGGGCCGCCGAGCTGCGCCGTCTTCATCCGCCACTGGCCGGGCATGGAGCTCGTCCCCGAGGAGTCGGCCGGCCCCGAGGGAGCCCCGCTGGCCCGACTCGCCGCCGCGGTGGCCCAGCTCAGCAGCGGTGACTCCCAGCTTCGCCGCGCCGCCCGCGACCGTCTCGACGCCGCCGAAGCCGAGGCGCTCCGCGAGGGCGAGGCCGCCGAGCGCATGGCCGCCCGCATGGATGCCGACACCGACGACCGCGGCGCCGCCGTCCGCCGCCTGGTCGCCCAGTCGCACGCCGCGGAGCTGGCGCGCGCGGCGCTGGAGGAGCTGGCCGTCCCCGTGCAGCGGGCTCCCCACCCGGGCCGCGCCTATAATCGGCCCCGGTCTTGACCACCCCAGCGATGCTCGTCAATCCACCGCCCGACCGCTGCGACTCCTGCAAGCGGGTGGCGCGCGCGGGTGTCGGGACGGGGCTCGCCGCCGGCGACCCGGCAGCCTGGATCCTGCTCGACGGCCCGGACACGCTCGTCACCCTCGACGACGGCCGGACCGCGACGCGGCGGGGTCGCGGCTGGGTCTGCCGGAACTGCGGCCACCAGGTCCCGACGTCGCGCGAGCTGCCGCGGTAGCCCGAGTTCGTGTCACGAGAGGCTGAAACAACCGACATGGCCGTGGAGCAGGCTTCCCTCACCGTCCGCGACGCCACCGCACCGCCGCCGGTCAAGCGGCAGTTCGTGCGCTTCGCCTTCCACCGCGTCCGTCCCGAGTGGCGGCTGCGCGACGCGGAGTACCGGGCCGAGGACCGCGAGGAGGTGCACCGGCTGATCGCGCGTACCGCGGCGCAGGAGGGCGTGGTGCTGCGCACCTACAGCCTCACCGGCACCCGCGGCGACGCCGACATGATGATCTGGCTGGTCAGCGAGCATCTCGAGGACCTGCACCGCTTCGCCGCCGCCCTCAACGCCACCCGCATGGGCGCCTACATCGAGACGCCGTACCACTACTTCGCGATGACCAAGCGCAGCATGTACGTCGACAGGCACGAGCACGCCGGCAGCGAGGGCAAGGGCAATCGCCTGGTGATCGTGCCCGGCGGCCGCAAGTATCTCTTCGTCTATCCCTTCGTCAAGACGCGCGCCTGGTATCGCCTGCCCAAGGAGGAGCGGCAGCGGCAGATGGACGAGCACATCCGCATGGGCCACAAGTACCCGACGGTGAAGATCAACACCACGTACTCGTTCGGGCTCGACGACCAGGAGTTCGTGGTCGCCTTCGAGTCCGACCACGTCGCCGACTTCCTCGACCTGGTGCAGGAGATGCGCGAGAGCGAGGCGTCGACGCACACCGTGCGCGACACGCCGAGCTTCACCTGCATCCGCTGCGAGCCCGAGGAGATGCTCGCGGCGCTCGGCTAGGAGGCGGCGACGGCCGAGCGCAGCTACGAGCATCGCGCCCTGGCCGACAAGCTCGGCGTCAGGCCGGGCATGCGCGTGCTGCTCGACGGCGTCGACGACGGCGAGCTGGCCGCGCAGCTGCGCGAGCGCGACGCCACCACCGTGGCAGGCAGAGCGCACGCCGACCTGGTGCTGCTCGGCGTCGAGGACGGCGCCGGGCTGAAGCGGATCGCCACGGCGTGGCGGCAGGTCGCCGTCGGCGGCGCCCTGTGGGTGGTGTATCCCAAGGGCGTGCGCACCGTCACCGAGAACGAGGTGCGCCGCGCCGGCCTGGCCCTGGGCATCGTCGACAACAAGGTGGCCCGCTTCTCGGCGACGCACACCGCGCTGCGCTTCGTCGCCCGCCGCGCCGCGCCGGCCAGCGGCTGAGGCGACGCCGCCGGCGTTTACCCGCGCGAAGGCGCCCGATGCGATAGCGTGCGCGGCATGGACCTGACTCCCGCCTTCTTCGACCGCTGGCGCGAGCACCGCGAGCTCGACTACATGGACCGCGTCCGCGAGGTCTTCGAGCAGGCCGTCTTCGACCAGCCCTGGCTGGAGGAGGCACGTCTGCGCACCTTGGCCACCGAGGCGCGCGCCACCCTGCATCACGCGGGCATCGAGGTCGACGAGGAGGCGGTCAAGGCGGTGGTCGACCGCGGCGAGAGCGACGCGGGACTCGACCCCGCCCACCTCGCCGCCGCGCGCGGCTACGGCGCGGCGCATCGGGCCGCGATGACCGCAGCCGCACAGCAGGCGGCGGTGACCCCGGCGCTGCTCGACAACCTGCATGCGCTGATCTGCGGCGGAGTCCACGCCGATGTCCCCGGCGGCGACGGCGGCGCCGGCGCATCGCTGCAGGAGCTGTGCGACTGGCTGGCCGCGCCGCCGGCCGGGCTGCATCCCGTCGTCGTCGCGGCGCTGGCCCACCTCGAGGTCCTCCGCGCCCGCCGCTGGTCCGACGGCAACGGGCGCGTCGCCCGCCTGCTGCTGCTCCTGCTGCTCACCCGCAGCGGCTACGGTTACCAGGGCCTGCTGGCGCCGAGCGCACACTGGCGCGACCCGCGCAGCCTGCCCGATCCGCCGGCCCAGGAGTTGCAGCCAGACAAGGCGGAAACGCATCCCGCCGTGGAGCACGTGGTCCACGCCGCCGCCCTGGCGCTGCGCGACACGGTGAGCTGGGCCCGCGCCGAGGAGGGTGGGGGAAGCCTGCAGGCGCTGCTCTTCGGCCTCCCGCTGCAGCCCTAGCCGGGCGTCAGCGCGACGGGTCCCTCCTCAGCGCGCGGACGCGACCGCCGCAGCGCGCCGCCGTCCCGCCTCGATCGAGGCGTCGAGCACCTCGAAGACGTGCATCACCCGCAGGTGCGGCGCGTAGCGCCTGGCGCCGTTGCGCAGCTGCATCAGGCAGGAGATGTTCTCGGTCACCACCACGTCGGCGCCGGTGGCCACGATGTGCTCGAACTTGCGGCGCAGGATGGCCTCGCTGCGGTCGGGGTTGGAGTGGAAGTACAGGCCGGCACCGGCGCAGCACATCTGCGCCTCCTCCAGCTCCACCAGCGTCAGGCCGGGAACCTGGGCCAGCAGCGTGCGCGCCGCGTCGCGGTGCTTGCGGTCGAGGGGCAGTTGGCAGGGCTCGTCGTAGGTCACCCTCCAGCGCAGCGGGCCGAGCGGCGCGGTCATGCCGCGATCGGCGAGGAATGCGCTGGCGTGCCACACCCGGGCGGCGATGCGGCGGGCGTCGGCGCCGACCAGGCGGTCCTCGCCGAGCATGGTGCCGTAGTGCTGGTACTGCGAGGTGCAGGAGGCGACGTCGCCGACGAAGGCGTCGACGTCCAGCTCGCGCAGCACCTCGACGCCGGCGACGCCCATGTCGAGCATCGCCTGGCGGTCACCGAGGTTCTTGGCCGGCAACCCGCTGCAGGCCAGCTCCGGCACCACCACGGTGAAGCCGTTGGCGGTGAGCACGCGCATCGTCGACTCGGTGGCCGCGGGGTCCGCCAGGTTTTGGTAACAACAGACCAGAAATCCCAGGCGCCCGCGGATGCGGCCCTCGGGGCCGGGGACGTTGCGCGCCCGCGCGTAGGCGGTCTCGCGGTCGAGCGGGCCGACGTGCTCCATCAGGGCGCCGGGGACGCCCAGCCAGCGGGTGAGGCCGGTGGCGCGCAGCAGCGCGTCGATGCCGGTGGCCTGGGCGAAGCGGGCCAGGCGGTGCGCCGCGCGCAGGCCGCCGGGACGGGCCAGCACGCTGCGCAGCGCCCAGGTCTGCCGCCAGGGATGGCCGCGCTGCTCACCGAGCTCCTGGCGCGCCCGGGCGACGATCTCACCGGTGGGCACGGCGGGGGCGCAGGCGGTCATGCAGTTGTTGCAGGTGAGGCAGGTGCTGAGCGGTCCGTCGTTGATGTCGCTCAGCTCGATGCGGCCCTCGATGGCGTCACGCACCAGCGAGACGCGGCCGCGGGCGGTCTCCCACTCGACGGGGTTGACCACGTAGGTCGGGCACACCGCCTGGCAGAGCGAGCACTTGTTGCACTCGCTGGCCTGCTGGTAGACGTCCTGCAGGAACCGCGGCGCCAGCGTCCGCGTCTCGGCGGTGGGGGCGACGGAGGAGGGGGAGTCGGGGGCGGTGGGGCGCGGCAGGTCGGCCAGGTCGGTCATCGCCGGGGAATTGTATGTGCTCAGACCAGGGTCAGAGCCGAAGCGCGCCGAACCCCACAACTTGTGCTCGAGGTGCGGCCAAGGCACTACAGGATGTGGTGCAGGGGCGCTGCAAGGCGTAGAGTCCGTCCCGCATGGCGGCTCCCTACCACGTCGAAGCCTTGACCGCCGACGAGCGGGCCATCCTCGAGCGCCACGTCACCGAGCTCGAGGGACCGGCCTTCGTGCTCACCGACCTCCCCGAGACCACCCGCGCCGCGCTCTTCGCCCGCTACAGCCGCAGCCCCAAGAGCCTGCGCCGCCTGCTCCTCGACGAGTTCATCGGCGAGGCCGCCCCGCTGGTCGAGAGCCCCGACGTGCCGCCCCCGTCGCCCGCCGGCCCGACGCGTGTCGGCGAGGCCCGCGCCCGCGACCTCTTCAGCCGCGTCCTCGCCGACTACGGCGACGACTCGGTGGCCCAGCTGGCCGGCGTCCACCTCGCCTGCGAGCAGGTCTCCCAGCTGCTCGCCAAGGCCATCGAGTGGGGCCGCCTGGCCGGCTACCTGGAGCAGTCGACCCGCTACATCCCCTACACCGACCGCCGCGACGGCCACTACCGCTGGCATCGCGACCCCGCGCTGCTCGCCGACGCCGAGCTCGGCCCCGTGTTCGAGCAGGCCATGGACGGCCTCTTCGACACCTACTGCGCCCTGCTCGACCCGCTGCGCGAGCACCTCGACCGCACCCTGCCCCAGCAGGAGGACCCCGCCGCCCGCCGCCGGGCCCTGCGCGCCCTCGCCCTCGACCTGCTCCGCGGCCTGCTGCCGGCGGGCACGGTGAGCAACGTCGGCGTCTTCGCCAGCCCGCAGGCGTACGAGGCGATGGTGATGCGCCTGCGCGCCCACCCGCTGCCCGAGGCGCAGGCCTATGCCGAGCTGGTGGTCGCCGAGCTGCGCAAGGTGGTTCCCGACTTCCTCACCCGTCTCGACCGGCCCGAGCGCGGCGGCGTCTGGGTCGACTACCTGCGCGACACCGCCGGCGCTCTGCGCGAGGCGTCCAGCTCTCTCGGTGCCGCCACCGCGCAGGACATGCCGGCGCTGCAGTCCGAGGCCGTCCGCCTCGTCGAATGGGATGCCGCCGCCGAGGACTGGATCATCGCCGCCGCGCTGTTCCCATATGCGGCGGTCCCGATCGACCACCTGCTCGACGTCGTGCACGGGCTGCCCGAGGAGCGCCGGGCCGCGCTCTTCGCCGCCGCTGTCGGCGAGCGCGGCAACCGCCGCCACCGCCCCGGCCGCGGCTTCGAGCACGCCACCTACACCTTCGAGATCGTCTCCGACTACGGCGCCTTCCGCGACCTGCAGCGCCACCGCATGCTCACCATCCAGTGGCAGGACCTCACTCCCGCCCTCGGCTACGCCGTGCCGCGCGAGGTGGAGGAGGCGGGGCTCGGCGACCGCTGGCGCGCGGCGGCCGGGCGAGCCGAGGCCGCCTACGAGCGCGTGCTGCCGGTCTACCCCCAGCAGGCGCAGTACCTCGTCACCCTGGCCCACCGCGTCCGCTACTTGGTGCGCCTCAACGCCCGCGAGGCGATGCACATGATCGAGCTGCGCACCGCCCCCCAGGGCCACCCCGCCTACGTGCGGGTCTGCCGGGAGATGCACCGCCTGATCCGCGACCAGGCCGGCCACACCCTGGTCGCCGGGGCGATGCGCTTCGTCGGCAGCGACGACGTGCACCTGCCGCGCTACGCCGCCGAGGCGGGGCGGCGCACCCCCGCCGCCGAGGAGTAGCCCGCAGCCGTGAGCGAAGCGCCGCTGGAAGGGCTGTCGCAGCAGGAGCTGGAGCAGCGCCTCGCCCATGCCCTGGCGGTCGGCGACGAGGAGGCCGCGGGGGTGGTCGAGATCCTGCTCGCCCGGTGCCTGCTCGACGCCGGCGACGCCGCCGCGGCCCGCCGCCACGCCGAGC
>CAZCJX010000030.1:0-16455 GCA_964499205.1 uncultured Actinomycetes bacterium
CCGTCTCCACCACCGCGCCCATGCGGCGCAGCGGGTCGGCGACGCGGGCCATGGGACGGCGGCGCAGCGAGGGGTCGCCGTCCAGCGTGGCGTTGAGGTCGTGTCCGGCCAGAACTCCGGAGAGCAGGCGCATGGTGGTGCCCGAGTTGCCGCAGTCGAGGATCGCCTCCGGCGCGCTCAGCGAGCGGCCCATGCCGTGGCCGTCCATCGAGGCGCGGCCGTCGCCGAAGGGGCGGACCGCGCCACCGCAGGCGCGCAGGCACGAGGCGGTGCTCTCGACGTCGGCGGCGGGCGACAGGTTGCCGACGTAGCTGCGTCCCTGGGCCAGCGCGCCGAGGATCAGGGCGCGGTGGGAGATGCCCTTGTCACCGGGGACGGTCACCTCGCCGTCGATGCGCTCCGCCGGCGCGACGTGGCGCATGCTCATCGCACCGGCTTCCCCAGCGCCTCGCGTTCGGCGAGCCAGGCGGCGCGCAGCTGCTGTGCCGTGGCGAAGTAGGCCTCGGCGGCGCCGGGCTGGCGCAGCGCCCGGCTCAGCCGCTCCAGCTCGCGCGACACCGCGCTGATGGCGCCCAGCATCGCCTGGGTGTTGGTCTCGCTGATGGCGGCGTACATGGTGGGATCGCCACCGGCCAGCCGGGCCATGTCGCGGAAGCCGCTCGAGGCCAGCGCGCGCGCCCTGTCCCACTCCGGCGCGCTCGCGGCGCTGCGCATCAGCGCAGCGCTCAGGGCGAAGGGCATGTGCGAGATCCAGGCGACCGCCTGGTCGTGCTCGGCCGGCTGCATCACCTCGACGTGGGCGCGGAGCGCGCCGACGCAGTCCACCCAGGGCCGGAAGCGCTCCATCTGGCCCGCGTCGGTGGGGGTGAACACCCAGCTGCAGCCGTTGAACAGCGTCGCCTCGGCGGCGGCGTAGCCGCTGCGCTCGCGGCCGGCCATGGGATGGCCGCCGAGGAAGCGCGGCGCGCCGATGTGGGTGGCCGCCTGCTCGACGATCCACTGCTTGGTGCTGCCGCAGTCGGTGACCAGCATCTCCGGGTAGGCGCGGCACTGGTCGAGCCAGCGCGGCATGTCGCTGACCGGCGTGCAGAGCACGGCGACGTCGACGTGGCGCAGCAGGTCGGGCGTGGTGCCGGCGAGGTCGCAGATGCCGTCGTCCATCGCCCGGTCGGCGGTCTCGGTGCTGCGGGTGATGCCGACGATGCCCATGTCGGGCAGCTTCTCGCGCAGCGCCCGGCAGAGCGAGGCGCCGATCAGTCCCAGCCCGACCACCGCCACCACCTGCGGTGCCTCGATGCCCCCGGTGCCGATGGTCCGCATCCAGTCCGGCCCGCGTCAGCCCGTCGGTGCGGCGACGGTCTCGGCGACGCTGCGCCCGATCGCCGCGGCCACGGCGCGCAGCTCGGGCATCATCGCCGCGAAGTTCTGCGGGGTGAGCGACTGCGGCCCGTCGGAGAGCGCCTCGTCGGGCCGGGGATGCACCTCGACCATGATTCCGTCAGCTCCGGCAGCAACTGCGGCGCGCGCGGAGGCCCGCACCAGCGACCACTTGCCGGTGCCGTGCGAGGGGTCGACGACCACGGGCAGGTGGCTCAGCTCCTTGAGCACCGGGACGGCGACGATGTCGAGGGTGTTGCGGGTGACCGTCTCGAAGGTGCGGATGCCGCGCTCGCAGAGGATCACGTTGTAGTTGCCCTGGGAGAGCACGTACTCGGCGCTGAGCAGCCACTCCTCGATGGTGCTCGACAGGCCGCGCTTGAGTAGCACCGGCTTGGGCTGGCGGCCGACCTCGCGGAGCAGGTCGTAGTTCTGCATGTTGCGGGCGCCGATCTGCACGATGTCGGCCGCCTCGGCGACGTAGTCGACCTCGCTCGGCGTCATCACCTCGGTGACCACCGGCATGCCGGTCTCGGCGCGGGCGCGGGCGAGGTGGGCCAGTCCGGCGCGGCCCAGGCCCTGGAAGGAGTACGGCGAGGTGCGCGGCTTGAAGGCGCCGCCGCGGAGGACGTGGCCACCCGCGTCACGAACCAGGTGCGCCGTCTCCAGCAGCATCTCCTCGCTCTCGACGCTGCAGGGACCGGCCATGACCACCACCTGGCCGCCGCCGATCTGCACACCGCCGGGCAGGGTGACCACCGAGTCGGTGCTGCGCCACTCGCGGCCGCTCAGCTTGAATGGCTTGGTGATGCGGACCACGTCCTCGACCGCCTCGTCGTGGGTGAAGGCGTCGCGCAGCGAGAAGGGATCGTGGCCGATGACGCCGATGACGGTGCGGTCCTCGCCGGTGCTGAGATGTGTCTTGAGGCCGCGCGATTCCACCTTGTGGACGACGCGCTCGATGTCCGACGCCGAGGCGCCGGCCTTCATGACGATGATCATCGGCGCGCCTCCACCGCCTCGGGTCCCAGCGGGGCGGGCTGCGGCAGGTCGCCGGCGCGGGCGCGATCCAGCTCTTCCTTGATGGCCAGCGCACCACGCAGGTACACGTGCCTGATGTCCTGCTGGCGCTTCTCGGTGTTGACCAGGACCATCGCCCTGATGCAGCGCGCGATGCTGCGCGGGTTGGCCGCCGGCACGTCCATCTCGTGCCCGCAGATCAGCGGCACGTCCACCCATCCCAGCTGCCGCGCCGCCACCGCCGGGAACTCGGTGCGCAGATCGGGCGTGGTGGTGAACCAGGCGCCGGCGACGTCGTCGGGCGCGAAGTCGTTCTCGGCGACCAGCGCCTGGATCAGCTCGCGCGTCGCGGCCACGATCTCCGCCGCACTGTCGACGTCGACCGTGGTGGCACCGCGGATGCCCCGCACCGCCACCATCTATGCGGCACCGCCGCTGATCATGCCGCGCAGGAAGCGCTCGCAGGCACCGGCGGGATCGGCGGAATCGGCGGCAACCGCGTTGAGCAGCGCCGAGCCCACCACCGCCCCCTCGGCGTTGCCGCGCAGGGCGAGCATGTGCCGGTGGGTGGAGAGGCCGAAGCCGAGCGCGCGCGGCAGGTCGGTGACCCGGCGAACGCGGTTGAGCAAGTCCATGGCCTCCTGCCCGATCTCGGTGCGCGCGCCGGTGATCCCGGTGACGCTGACGCAGTAGACGAAGCCGCTGGCGTGGGCGCACGCCGCGGCCAGCCGTGCGTCAGGGGTGGTCGGCGCGACGAGCAAGATTAGCGCGAGCCCGGCTTCGTCCGCCGCGCGGCGGAGGTCACCGGCCTCCTCGAGGGGCACGTCGGGGACGATCAGCGCGTCCGCGCCGGCCGCGGCCGCGTCGTGGGCGAAGCGGTCCTGGCCGTAGGACATGATGGGATTGACGTAGGTCATCAGGGCCAGGGGAAGGGCGAGGCCCTGGGCGCGGGCGTCGGCGACCTGGTCGAGGGCGAGGTTGACGGTCATGCCGTTGTGCAGCGCCTGCTGGGAGGTGCGCTGGATGGTGGGGCCGTCGGCGAGGGGATCGCTGAAGGGCAGGCCGACCTCGGCGGCGAGGCAGCCGGCGCGCTCGGCGGCGAGGAGGAGCGGCACGGTGTCGCTGCGGTGGGGGTAGCCGGCGGTGATGTAGGGGATGAGGCCGGGGAGGTCGCCCGCCGCCCGCCCGGAGAAGGCCTCCACCAGGCGACTTCCCACCGGTCGCACGGTCATGGGTGTGCCTCCGGGGGCAGGGCGCGCGCCACAGCGTCCGCGGCCCGCTGCGCGGGCGCGGACGAAGAGTTGATTGCGGGCGCGGACGGAGAGTTGATTGCAGGCGCCGACGGAGAGTCGATTGCGCGCGCCGGCGGAGAGATTTCTGCAGGGCCCGATGTCTCGCGCACGGTGTCGATGTCCTTGTCCCCGCGGCCGCTGAGGCAGACCATCACCACCTGGTCGGGCCGCATCTCCGCGGCCAGCAGGCCGGCGACGGCGACGGCGTGCGACGACTCCAGGGCGGGGATGATCCCCTCCAGGGAGCAGACGCGGTGGAAGGCGGCCAGCGCGTCGGCGTCGCTGGCGCCGACGTAGCGGGCGCGGCCGATGTCGCGCAGCAGGCTGTGCTCGGGACCGACGCCGGGGTAGTCGAGGCCCGCGCTGATCGAGTGGGTCGGCATCACCTGGCCGTCCTCGTCCTGCATCAGGTAGCTGAAGGAGCCGTGCAGCACGCCGGGGCGGCCGGCGTTGAGCGGCGCCGCGTGGTCGGTGGTGTGCAGGCCGCGGCCCGCCGCCTCCACACCCACCAGGGTTACTGCCTGGTCCGGCACGAACGCGGTGAACATGCCGATGGCGTTGCTGCCGCCGCCGACGCAGGCGACCACGGTGTCGGGCAGCCGCCCCAGGCGCTCCAGGGATTGCGCGCGCGCCTCGTCGCCGATGACGCGCTGCAGGTCGCGCACCAGGGTCGGGTAGGGATGCGGGCCGACCGCGCTGCCGATCACGTAGTGGGTGTCGCGGACGTTGGTCACCCAGTCGCGGATGGCCTCGTTGGTGGCGTCCTTGAGGGTGCGCGAGCCGCTCTCGACGGGGCGCACCTCGGCCCCGAGCAGGCGCATCTTGTAGACGTTGAGCGCCTGGCGGCGCATGTCCTCGGTGCCCATGTACACCACGCACTGCAATCCGAAGCAGGCGCACGCGGTGGCCGTGGCGACGCCGTGCTGCCCGGCGCCGGTCTCGGCGATGATGCGGCGCTTGCCCATGCGGCGGGCGAGCAGCACCTGGCCGAGCGCGTTGTTGAGCTTGTGGGCGCCGGTGTGCATCAGGTCCTCGCGCTTCAGCCAGATCTGGGCGCCGCCGTGGTGCTCGGTGAGGCGGCGCGCGTGGTAGATCGGCGTGGGGCGGCCGGCGTAGTCGGCGAGCCAGCGGTGCAGGTCTTCGCGGAACGACTCGTCGGCGAAGGCCTCCTGCGCCGCGGCGATCAGCTCGTCGAGGGCGGGGACCAGCGTCTCGGGGACGTAGGCGCCGCCGTAGGGGCCGAAGCGGCCCGGCGGCGCGGCGGCCGTCTGCTCAGGCACGCGCGGTCTCCTTCTGCGGGTCGGCATCGTGGGTGCGCAGCACGTCGAAGGCCGCGCGGGCGGTGCGCACGTAGGCGCGCACCCGGTCGGGGTCCTTGATTCCTGGGCTCGACTCGAGGCCGCTCGACGCGTCGACGCCGTAGGGTCGGACGCGGGCGATGGTGTCGGCGACGTTCTCGGCGTCGAGACCGCCGGCGAGCAGGATACGGCGGTGGCGCGCCACCGCCGCGGCCCATTCCTGGGGGACGCTGCGGCCGGTGCCGCCGGGCAGCGCGCCGGGTGCCGCCGGCGCCGCGTCGAGCAGGACCAGGCCGGCGGGCGGCCAGTCGATGGTGTACGCCTCGTGCTCGGTGGCCACGTTGACGCCACGGATGACCGGAACCGTGCAGTCGGCGAGCAGGCTGGGTTGCACCCGGGTGCCGTGCACCTGCACGGCGTCGAGGCGGAAGCGGCTGGCCAGCACGTCGACGTCGGCGGCGGTGGGGTCGACCAGCAGGCCGACCAGGTCGGCGCGGCCGGCGACGGCCTCGACCACCGCGTCGGCCTGCGATTCCGTGACGTAGCGCGGGCTGCGCGGCTCGAAGACCAGGCCGATCCAGTCGGCGCCGGTGTCGACGGCGAGCTCGGCGATCTGCGGGTCGCGGACGCCGCACACCTTGACGATCATCGCAACGTCGCCATCCTGGCGGCGAGCGCCAACGCGCCGCACAGCGACGCCGGGTCGCGGCTGCGCATCAGCGTCTCTCCCACCAGCACCGCGTCGGCGCCCTCCCCCACCAGGCGCGTGACATCCTCTGCAGTGCGCACGCCCGACTCGGCGACGCAGACCACGTCCTCCGGAATCCCGGCGCGGACGCGGGCAAAGGTGTCGAGGTCGGTGCGCAGGGTGCGCAGGTCGCGGTTGTTGAC
Organism: uncultured Actinomycetes bacterium; assembly: GCA_964499205.1. Classification (GTDB taxonomy): domain Bacteria; phylum Chloroflexota; class Dormibacteria; order Aeolococcales; family Aeolococcaceae; genus DASRDZ01. The sequence goes on from CAZCJX010000030.1 coordinate 5,879, forward strand.
GCCGATGCAGCGCGCACCGCTCTCGACGGCGCGACGGGCCTCGCCTTCGTCGTGCACCTCGACCAACGCGTCCAGCCCGACGCGCTGCGCGGCGTCGAGGCACGCCTGGAGGGCGTCGCGGTCGAGGACGGCGACGATGAGCAGCACCGCGTCGGCGCCGGCGACCCGGGCCTCGGCGATCTGCACGGGATCGACGGTGAAGTCCTTGCGCAGCACCGGGATCGACACCGCGCCGCGGGCGGCGACCAGGTCGTCCAGGCTGCCGCCGAAGTCCGGCCCGTCGGTGAGCACCGACAGCGCGGCTGCTCCGGCCCACGCATAGCCCGCAGCAACCCGCGCCGGATCGAGGTCGTCGCGCAGCGCGCCGCCGCTGGGCGAGCGCCGCTTCATCTCGGCGATCACCCTGCCGCCGCGCAGTGCATCGACAAACCCGCGCGCCGGCGGCATCTGCTCCGCCTTGGCCCACAGCGTTCCCGCCGCGCAGCGCAGCGCCGACGCCTCGTCCCGCTTGCGCAGCACGATGGGACCCAGCGCACCGAGCCGTGCGTCGACGCTCATCAGGCCACCGCCTCGATGTCGCGCGGCACGCCCGCCGCATCGAGGAACCCCGCCAGCAGCCGGTGCCCCACCGGGGTGCAGATCGACTCGGGATGGAACTGCACGCCGGCCACGGGGTGCTCACGATGCCGCAGCCCCATCACCAGCCCATCGTCGGTCCACGCGGTCACCTGCAACGACTCCGGCAGCGACGCGCGCTCGACCACCAGCGAGTGGTACCGCGTCGCCTCGAAGGGATCGGGCAGCCCCGCGAACAGCCCCTCGCCGTCGTGGCGCACCCGGCTCACCTTGCCGTGCATCACCTGCGGCGCGCGCACCACGCGGCCGCCGTACGCCTGCCCGATCGCCTGGTGCCCCAGGCACACGCCGAGCAGCGGCGTCTGCGCGCCCATCAGCCGCACCACGTCGAGCGAGATGCCCGCCTCGTCGGGCGTGCACGGCCCGGGCGAGATCACCACCGCGGCAGGCTCACGCTCGGCCAGCTCCGCGGCGCTCAGCGCGTCGTTGCGGAACACCTCGACGCGCGCACCCAACTCACCGAGGTACTGCACCAGGTTGTAGGTGAAGGAGTCGTAGTTGTCGACCACGGCCACAACGCCGCGCAGCGAGGTGCTGCTCATCCCGCGTCGAGCCCCCGGTTGGCGGCAGCCACTGCGGCCAGCGGCGCCGCCACCTTGTTGTCGATCTCCAGCGCCTCCTCCTGCGGCGTCGAGTCGGCGACCACGCCGCCCGCCGCCTGCGCGTAGGCGACGCCGTCCTTGATCACCAGGGTGCGCAGGGTGATGGCGGTGTCGAGGTTGCCGCCGAAGCCGAGGTAGCCGACCGTGCCCGCGTAGACGCCGCGGCGCTCCGGCTCCAGCTCGGCGATGATCTCCATGGCGCGCACCTTGGGCGCGCCGGTCACCGTGCCGGCGGGATAGCAGGCGCGCAGCGCGTCGACGGCGGTGCAGCCGTCGCGCAGCTCGCCGGTGATGCTGCTGACCATGTGCATCACGTGCGAGTAGCGCTCGATCTCCATGAACTCGGTGACCTGCACCGTGCCGGTGCGGCAGACCCGGCCCACGTCGTTGCGGCCGAGGTCGACGAGCATGAGGTGCTCGGCGCGCTCCTTCTCGCTCTCGCGCAGCTCGCGCTCCAGCTCGGCGTCGCGCTCCGGCGTGGCGCCGCGGCGCCGCGTGCCGGCGATGGGGTGGTACTCGACGCTGCGGCCGGTGACGCGCACCAGCATCTCCGGCGAGGCGCCGACCACGTCGCACGACGGCGAGGAGATGAAGAACATGTAGGGCGAGGGGTTGATGCTGCGCAGGGCGCGGTAGACGTCGAAGGGCTGGGCGCGCAGCGGGACCGCGAAGCGGCGCGACACCTGCACCTGGAAGATGTCGCCGGCGAGGATGTACTCCTTGCAGCGCTCCACCGCGCCCATGAAGTCGGGGCGGGAGAAATTGGGCGACGGCCCGTCGAGGTGTCGGCGCGCCTCGTCCACGGGCTCCCCCGACCCCCCGGCGCCGGCCGCCGCGCCGGTGCCCGCGCCCTCGTCCTCCGGCAGCCGCGCCGGCGGCGGCAGCGGGCTGCGCAGCCGGTCGCGCAGCTCCTCCAGCCGCGCCACCGCCTCCGCGTAGGCGCGGTCGACGTCGGCGCCGCGCGGCGTCCGGGCGTGGGTGAGCAGCACCATGCGATGGGTGACGTGGTCGAAGGCGATCAGCGTGTCGACCAGGGCGAACCATCCCTCCGGCAGCCCCAGGGGATCGGCCCCCGCCACCGGGATGCGCTCGAAGCGCGTTGCCGCCTCGTATGACAGAAACCCGATCGCCCCGCCGGCGAAGGGCGGCGCCACCCCGGGCACCGGCGCGACGCGGTGCCGCGACACCTCGCGCTCCAGCGGCAGCAGCGGGTCGCTGTACGGCTCGCTCGACTCGACACCGCCCGCGCGTGCCACGGTGGCAACCCCGTCGCGCAGGGTGATGGTGCAGACCGGGTCACGTCCCAGGAACGAGTACCGCGCCATCCGCTCGCCGCCCTCGACCGACTCCAGCAGGAACGACCCCGGCGCCACGCCGAGGCGCAGGAAGGCACTCACCGGCGTGTCGCAGTCGGCGAGCAGCTCGGTGACCACCGGCACCAGGTCGTGCTCAGCGGCGAGCGCGCGCACCTCGTCCAGCGAGGGACGGCATGCGGGAGCGGAGGACACGACGCTCATGCGGCCATCGCACCTTCACCGCCGGGCGCCGTCAGGCCTGCACCGGGGCGGGAGTTGCGGCCAGGTGTGCCGCGAACCGCTCCATGGCGCGCCGCAGGTTCTCCACCGAGTTGGCGTAGGAGAAGCGCAGGTAGCCCTTTCCGTACTCGCCGAACGCCGTGCCCCACAGGCAGGCGACGCCGGCCTCGTCGAGCAGCGCGCGGGCCAGCTCGCGCTCGTCCCAGCCGGTCGCCTCGATGTTGGGGAAGACGTAGAAGGCGCCGGCGGGGCGGTGGCAGCGCACGCCGGGAATGCCGTTGAGGGCCTCGACGATGTAGTCGCGGCGGCGCCGGAACTCGGCGCGCATGACGTCGACGCTGCGGTCCGACTCCGGCGACTCGAAGGCCTCGACGGCGGCCATCTGGGTGAACGCCGCGGCGCACGACGAGGTGTTGATCATCAGCTTCTCGAAGCGCGGCGCCAATTCCGGCGGCATCACCCCGAAGCCGAGCCGCCACCCGCACATCGCCCAGGCCTTGCTCAGCCCGTCCATGAGGACGGTCCGCTCCGGCATGCCGGGGATCGAGTACAGCGAGGTGTGCTGGCCCTCGTAGACCAGGCGCCCGTAGATCTCGTCGCTGAGCACCACCAGGTCGTGCTCCTCGGCCACCTCGGCGATCGCCTCGCAGTCGGCGCGGGTCAGCGCGCCGCCGGTGGGGTTGGCCGGCGTGTTGACGATGAGCAGGCGGGTGCGGTCGGTGACCAGCGCGCGCAGCTCGTCGACGTCGAGGCGGAAGTCGTTGGCCTCGCGGATGGGCAGCGGCACCGGCCTGGCGCCGACGAACGACGCCAGCGACGAGTAGATCGGGTAGCCGGGATCGGGGTAGATCACCTCGTCGCCGGGCTCGACCAGCGAGAGCAGCGCGAAGTGCAGGATGTTCTTGCTGCCCGGGACCAGGACCACTTGGCTCGGCGCGGGCGAGACGCCGGTCCACTTGGCGACGTAGCGCGCCGTCGCCTCGCGCACCTCCCAGATGCCGCCGGCTGGCGTGTAGTGCGTCGCCCCTTCCTGCATCGCCGAATGCGCCGCCTCGACGATGTTGGCGGGGGTGGGGAAGTCGGGCTCGCCGATCTCCAGGTGGACGATGTCGCGGCCCTGCGCCTCCAGCGCCTTGGCGCGCGCCAGGACCTCGAAGGCCCCCTCGGTGCCGAGGCGGGACATGCGCTCGGCCAGGCGGATGCTCACGCGGTCACCATCACCGGCGGCAGCGGCGTGGTGGCCGGCTCGGGATGGACCTCGAGCGACTCGACCTGGGCGTGGTACGGGCCTTCGCGCATCAGCTCGACCAGCCGCTCGACCGCGTCGCGGGGACCCTCCATGAGGCACTCGACGCTGCCGTCGGGACGGTTCCACACCTGCCCGCGCACGCCCAGCGCCGCGGCGTGCCGCTGCACGAAGGCGCGGTAGCCGACCATCTGGACACGCCCCCTGGCGGTGGCGCGGACACGCACGACCTCGTCAGCCATCAGACCAGCGATTATAGGCGGCCGCCAAAGCTCGACCCCCCGGGCCGGCTCGCGCCCGCGGGTGCTCAGGCGGCGGGTGCGGTGTGCGCCGCGGAAGCCGCGTCGTGCGGCTCGAGGGTGCGGATCAGCGGCAGCAGCCCGCGCACCGAGTCGATCCTGGTCCCGCTGAGCTCGCCCATCAGGGCCAGCACCCGGCGCTGCACCGGCGCCTCGTGGTCGCGGCCGGGCAGGTAGGTGTTGAGCATGCGGGGGATGTAGTCGGGCTGCTCCAGCTGGCCGACCACCGAGGGCTCGGTGATCGTCGTCGGGTGCTTGGGCGCGTCGTTGGTGGAGCGCAGCATCCAGAGAGCCATCTTGAGGATCTTGGGCAGCACGCTGGGCTGGTTGGCCACCGCCTTGCGCAGGTACTTGGCGTAGGCGGCGGCGTGGCGCAGCTCGTCGGCGGCGATGGTCTTGAAGATCTGCCCCAGCACCGGCTCGGGGGCCTCGGTGCTGAAGGCGTTGTACCAGTGGGCCAGGCGCTGCTCGCCGACGAAGTGCATGGTCAGCGTCTCGATGGCGGGACCCTCGTCGAAGGTGAGGCGGAGCTTGGGCAGCTCGGCGTCGTCGAAGGTCTCGCCGACCTGGGCCAGGTAGCGGCGCAGGGTCAGGAAGTGCTTCATCTCCTCGTAGAACCAGATGGAGACGAAGCTGCAGAAGTCGATGTCCGCGTAGAAGTCGCGGAGGAACATCTCGGTGGCGTAGAGGGCGCTCAGCTCGGTGAGGCAGATCTGGCGGAGGTCGCTGATCCACTGCTCGTCGAGCTTGGCGCGGTCCACCTCGGCGAAGGGGATGTCGGTGCGAAGCTCCCAGCGGGCCCGTTCCATCCGGTCGAAGAGCTCGTCGTACAGCATGGCACTCATTCTGCCTGTGCCGCAGCGTCCAATACATCGGCCACGCAGCACGGATCGCGGCGGTATTTCTTGGCCCTGGTGGCCTATGCTGACGACTGACCGACGATGAGTGCCGCCCACCCCACCGCCGAACGCGTCGAGCGCCACGGAGGCGCCCGGCTCCCCGCCGAGCTGACCGCCGGCCTGCTGGCCAAGTCGGACCGCATCGCCGGCAGCCTGGCCAAGCGCCTGGCTACCACCGGCGAGATCGAGCTGCCCGCCGAGTTCCGCACCCGGGCCTACCTGCGCACCGTGGTGCAGGCCTGCCGCGACGGCATCAACGCGCTGCTGGTCCAGCTCCACGAGGGTGGCCGCCACGAGCCGGCCTCGCTGGCCCGCCTCGGTCGCGCCGGCGAGCGGCAGGCGGAGATGAGCGTGCCGCTGGAGGTGCTGCTCAGTGCCTACCGCCTGGCGGCGCGCGTGGTGTGGTCCGAGGTCATCGGCGAGGCGGGGCGGCGCGAGGAGCTGGAGCCGGCCACGGTGCTGGCCATCTCCGAGGAGATCCTCGACTACCTCGACCAGATCTCCGGCGCCGTCGGCCGCGCCTACCTCGACGCCCGCGAGCGCATCGTCCGCCAGCGCGACCGCGACCGCGACCGGATCATGCAGCGCCTGCTCGCCGGCGACGTGACCCCCGACCTGCGCCGCCTGGCCGCCTCGCTCGACCTCGACCTCGCCCCGCCCTACCGCGTGCTCGCCTGTGCCGCCCCCGACGTGGCCGACGCCGACACCCTGCTGCTCGACGCTTGGCGCTGGGCGGCGCCGCTGCTGGTCGAGGACGACCCGGGGATGTGGATCGCCCTGGTGCGGCGCGACGCCGACGTGCGCCGGCTCGCCGAGGACGGGGCGCGCGCCCTGCGCCGGCGCCGCGGCGGCAGCGCCTCCCCTCCCCCGCTGCGCCTCGGCGCCGGGCCCGTGGCCGCCCGCCTCGACGACGTCGCCGAGGCCGCCCGCCATGCCCGCCGCGCCCTCGCGGTGGGCACGCGCCTCGCTCCCGACGGGATGGTCCACGACGACCGCGAGGCGATCCCCTACGCCTTGCTCGACGCCGACCCCGCCCAGCTCCGCCTCCACGTCGAGCACGTGCTCGGCCCCCTGCTCGGCGCCGGCTCCCGCTCGGCGATGCTGCTCGACACCCTGGAGGCGCTGGTCTGCTCGCGCGGCCCGAACGAGGCGGCCACCCGCCTGGGCATCCACCGCCACACCGTGGTCTACCGCCTGCAGCGCATCCGCGACCTGCTCGGCGTCGACCTCGACGACCCGCAGCAGCGGCACCGGCTCTGGCTGGCGCTGCAGGCGTCGCGGCTGCTGCAGGACGGCGCGCCCACGGGCGCGTAGCGGCGGGGGGCCTTGCGCCGTCCGGCGGGCGCTACTTCTCGGTGATCGCCCCCTGCTCGGCTTCGCGGGCGAGCATGAAGAGGAGGTCGCTGCAGCGGTTGAGGTAGCGCACCACCTCGGGGTTCTCCAGCTCGCCGGCGCGGCGCAGGGCGACGGCGCGGCGCTCGGCGCGGCGCACCAGGGTGCGGGCCATGTCGAGCGCCGCCGCGGCGACGGTGCCGCCGGGGATGACGAACGCCTTGGGCAGGGGCACCCGGGCTTCCAGCTCGTGCACCTCCGCCTCCAGGGCGTCGACCATCGCCGCGTTCACCGTGGCGAAGTGCTTCTCCAGCAGGTGGCGCTCGCCGCGGCCGGTGGCCAGCTCGGCGCCGACGGTGAACAGCTGGCGCTGCAGCTCGAGGATGCGCGCCGCGAAGGCGGCGTCACCGGCCGCGGCGAGCGACGCGCGGGCCAGTCCCAGCGCGCTGATCGCCTCGTCGAGCGCGCCGTAGGCCTCGGTGTGGAGATCGTCCTTGGGAACGCGACCGCCGTAGAGGAGGCTGGTCTCCCCCGAGTCGCCCCCCCGGGTGACGATCGAGCCGCTCACGCGACCCAGCCGCCCTCACGCGAGGCGCTGATCAGCGGTTCGAGGGCCTGGTCGGCTCGCCCCCGGTGCCACTCCTCCACCCACTTGCTGGCGGCGATGGTGGCCGTGGTGGCGTCGCCGACCGCGGTGGTGACCTGGCGGGTCAGCTGGGAGCGGACGTCGCCGGCAGCGAAGATGCCGGGCACGCTGGTCATCATGCTCATCGGGTCGGCGGTGTAGTAGCCGCCCGGGTCGTGGTCGACGTGGCGGTCGACCAGGCCGGTGTTGGGGATGAAGCCGATGAAGATGAACACCCCGCCGACGGTGAGGTTGCTGGTCTCGCCGCTGTTGACGTCGCGCAGGCTGAGGTGGGTGACCCGGCCGTCGCCCTCGATGCCCTCGACCACGGTGTTGAGCACGAAGTCGATCTTCTCGTGGTGGCGCGCCTCCTCCAGAAGGATGGGCTGGGCGCGGAACTCCTCGCGGCGGTGGATGATGGTCACCTTGCTGGCGTAGCGGGTGAGGAAGAGGCCCTCCTCGATGGCCGCGTCGCCGCCGCCGATGACGGCGAGGTGCTCGCCCTGGAAGAAGGCGCCGTCGCACACCGCGCAGTAGGACACGCCGCGCCCGGCGAACTCCTCCTCCCCCGGGACGCCCAGCTTGCGCGGGTTGCCGCCCGCGGTGATGATCACCGCCGGCGCGCGCCACTCGCCCTCGTCGGTCTCGATCACCTTCATGCCGTCCGGCTCGACGCGGATGCGGTTGACCTGGGTGATCACCATCTCGGTGCCGAAGCGGGTGGCCTGCTCGGCCATCTGCACGGCGAGGTCGCCGCCGGTGATGCTGACGTAGCCGGGGTAGTCCTCGATCAGCTCGGTGTTGAGGAGCTGGCCGCCGGGGGCCTTGCCCTCGAAGAGGACGGTGCGGACCTTGCTGCGACCGGCGTAGAGCGCGGCGGTCAGGCCCGCGGGCCCGCCACCGATGATGGCGATGTCGAAGGTGCGATCGTCCACGACGGTCCTCAATGGCTGGTGGGTGCCGGGGATGCTCCCCCGGCCCTCGCGCTGAGTATGGGCGCCGGCCGGCGCCCCCCAAACCTTCCTGGAGTCTAGGGGTTAGCTGGTCGGCCGGGAGGCGAAGGCGAGCAGCTCGGCGCTGACCCGGCCGATGGGGATGGCGTAGGCCTGGGGCGTCGACCGGCTGGCCAGGGTGACGATGCCGATGACCTCGCCGTAGCCGTCGAGCACGGGTCCGCCGCTGTTGCCGGGGAAGACCTGGTGGCCGCGCATGGCGATCATGTCGTGGTAGAGCACGGTGCTGGCGTCGTTGGGGTCGATCTCGGTGTTGTCGCGCACCGGCACGTCCTGGTGCAGGCGGGCGATGGTCTCCACCGTCGAGGTGGCGTCCTCGTGGCCGGTGGCGCGGCCGCTGGCCAGCACCACGACGTCCTCGGGCACGGGCGGCTCGGCGTCGGTGGTGATGTGCAGCGGCTGGGCCTGGAAGCCGTCGAGGGAGCGGACGATGGCCACGTCCTGGTCCTTGTCGACGCCCATGATCTGGCCGACGTGGGTGGCGTTGCGGCGGTCGCGGATGCGCACGCTGAGCGCGCCCTCGACGACGTGGGCGTTGGTGACGAAGTCGCCCTTGCCGTCGAGCAGCCAGCCGGTGCCGAGCTCCTGGTGGTCGGGTGTCTGGGTCTCGATGGTGACCACCCGGCTCAGCGCGCCGGCCGCCACCTCGGGGAGGGGGCGCACCGTGGCGGTCGCGCTCGGCGAGGCCAGCGAGCGGGGGAGCAGGCGGCCGATCTCGGCGGTGCTGATGGCGTTCTGGCGGTAGCCGACCAGCATGGGGACGAGCAGGGAGAGGGCGACGAGGAGCAGCAGGCTGGGGAGCAGGAAGCGCTGCAGCGAGGAGGCGCGGCCGGGGCGCTGCGGCTGCTGCTGTGCCGGCGTGGGCGCGGGCAGGGGCATGGAGCGGGGGCCGCCCCACACGGGCGGGTGCCAGCCCGGGGGTGGCGGGCTGTAGCCGGGGGTGGACCAGGGGGGACCGGATGCGGATGCGGCTGCGGTCTCGGGCGGCTGCGGCGCCGGCGCGGGGGCCTGCCCCCCTGCGCCCGCTGCCGCTTCCGGCGCGGGCCGTCCGCACGCCGGGCACACCTCCTCCCCGGGCTGCAGCTCCCGGCCACATGCGCCCTCGCGCTTCATGCGACTCCACCCCGGGCGGCCCTCACCGGCCTCGCCGGGCACCCCGTACGGATCGTCTCTCCTCCTGCGGAGCGCGCCACACGTGCCGCACGCGGACGCTCGAGCGCGAACGATACCCCGACCCCGCCCAGGACGCGCCCAGCTGGCTCACAGCAACCGTCACTCCCCGACGCCCACCGGTGACCGCCTGCTTGACTCTGGGCGAACGGGCGCGCAGGTGCCCGCTGCGGAGGTGTGCCGGTGGCCGGTGAGCGCGAGGTCGTCGTGGTCGGTGGGGGCGCGGGCGCGCTGGGCAGCGCGGTGGTGGAGCGGTTGCTCGGCGACGGGTGGGCGGTGGTGGCGCCGGTGCGGCGGCCGCAGGACGCCGAGCTGCCCGAGGGGGTCACCGTCGTCCAGTGCGACCTGCGCATCCCCGAGGAGGTCGAGGCGGTGGCCCACCGGGTGCGCCAGGTGGGGACGTGGCGGGCGCTGGTCAACGCCTCGGGCGGCTACAGCGGCGGCGAGGCGCACCGCATCGACGACGAGGAGATGCTCGACAGCCTCGAGCTGAACTTCCTCGGCCCCTGGCGCCTGGCCCGCACCGCGGCGCGGGCGATGATCGAGCACACCCAGGGCGGCCGCATCGTCAACGTGGCCAGCCGTGCCGCCGTCGAGGTCGCCTCCGGCCAGGCCGCCTACCAGGTGGCCAAGACCGCCCTGGTGCGGCTCACCGAGGTGATGGCCATGGAGCTCCGCGAGCACCGCATCACCGTCAACGCGGTGCTGCCCAGCGTCATGGACACCCCCGCCAACCGCTTCGCCATGCCCCACGCCGACCACAGCCAGTGGGTGGCGCCGGCGCGCGTGGCCGGCGCCATCTCCTGGCTGGTGAGCGAGGCCTCCGAGGTGGTCAGCGGCGCGGCGATCCCCGTCTACGGACGCGCCTAGCCAGCCCGAGCAGGCCCAGCGCCGCCAGCGACGGAGCGGCCCCGGACGGCGTCCGCGCGGCGGTGTCCGGCAGCCCTGCAACCAGACTGGCCACGGAGGTGTGGGTGCTGGCCGACGCAGGCACCACCGTGCCGCCGCAGGGCGACGACGAGGCGTTGACGATCTCGACGTCGACCGGGCCGTCCGCGCTGAGGTTGACCTTCACGTTGCAGTCGATCCGCGCCCGCTGCGCGTCGACGACGATGCGCGAGACGTTGTCGGCCTTGATGTCGAGGGTGTCGGCGCAGGGCGCGGCCGGCGCGTCGCCCCAGGTCCGGTACTCCCGGGTGTACGGAGTTGCTGCCACACCT
>CAZCJX010000030.1:16555-22700 GCA_964499205.1 uncultured Actinomycetes bacterium
CGGCGCGTCGCCCCAGGTCCGGTACTCCCGGGTGTACGGAGTTGCTGCCACACCTGCCCCGAACTGGGTGGCCCCGGCCGGCGCGTCGCCGGTGCAGAAGGCCTCGGAGCGCACCTCGAGGTTGCCGCGCGGCGAGGTCGCGGTGCTGCGCACGGTGAGCCCGCTCAGCCAGTAGGCGTGGTCGGCGACCACGCCGACGCCGCTGAAGTCCATGGTGGGGTTGACCACGTACGAGATGTGCGGCGGGTTGACCACGGTCTGCGAGGCGTCGAGGAACTGCGTCGGGTAGGTGTAGTTGTCGGCCTCGGCGAAGGCGAAGTGGTCGTAGCCGGGGAAGGTGTCGATCTCGTAGCGGTAGCCGAGGTCGTCGAGGCGGCGTGCCATCAGCTGCGGGCCGTCGGCGGGGACCAGCTCGTCGTTGGTGCCGTGCCAGATCAGGATGGGCAGCCAGCGCAGCGACTCCAGCTGGAAGTAGGTGTTGGTCTGGTCGCCGCCGGTGGCCGGCACCACGTTGGGCAGGCCGGTCCAGATGCCGTCGGCGGGCGGACCGACGGTGACGAAGGCCCGGTCGAACAGGTCGGGGAACTGGGTGCCCAGCTTGTAGGTGGCGTAGCCGCCCATGGAGTAGCCGGTCAGCGCCGTGCGCGTGGTGTCGAGCCGGTAGTGGTGGGCGATGTCGGCCCACATCTCGAAGACGTCGGCCTCGGCGCTGTCGTAGTACCAGCCGTCCGGCCCGCGCGCCTCGTCGGTGGCCACCAGGGTGCCGCCGTTGCGCTCGCCGAACTCGGTCTGGTTGTTGGTGCCCTGGTACTGGTTGTAGTTGGCCGACAGCGAGTGCAGCAGCAGCGTCAGCGGATGGGCGGCGCCGGCGGTGAAGCCGGACGGCACGTACAGGTTGTACGGCTGCAGCCGGCCCTGGTACTCGCCCTTGTAGCCCGCCGGGTTCACCTGGGAGTTGGAGTTGGCGTAGGTGACGTCGTCGCCGAAGTCGAAGTGCGACGACATGATGCGGTCGAGGCTGCCGGTCACCGGCACCCCGCTGCGGTCGGTCACGTCGTTCTCCAGCTTGGCGAAGTCGACGTCCTCGTGCAGTGAGCCGATGTCGTTGCCGGCCAGTGCCGCCGCCTGCAGGCAGTCGCGCCACATGCACTGCGTCGGCGGCTGCGGCGTCGCCGTGAAGCGGTACACCGAGGCGGGCGTCTCCGCCTCGCGGAAGGCGACGTTGAAGAAGGCGGCCGGTGCGCTCAACACCCCGCTGCCGCCCGGCGTGGTCGCCGACGACGATTGCTGCGGCAGCAGGTATGTCCCCGTCGCCGCATTCCACAGCCCCACGCCCGCGGTCATGCGCACCACCGAGCTGCCCGGGTTCCACAGCGCGCGCGGGACGCGCATGGTGATCTGCGCCCGGTTGGTGTCGATGCTGACCGGAACCGCGGTGCCGTCGAAGTCGGCGGTGCCCGCGTGCACGGTGAGGAAGTGGTCGGCCGGCCCGTTGACGTTGGCGCCGTAGGGGAAGGCGCGCGACGGCGACGCCGGCGTGCCGAAGCCGACGGTGGCCGCCACCAGCGAGGGATCCTTCAACTCGGTGAGGGTCAGCCGCACCGCGGTGGCGCCGTCGAGCGGCTTGACCCGCAGCTCGACCAGGTCGGCGGCGTTGCCGCGGTAGCGCGGGTCCGAGGGGTACGAGTAGGTGCCGGTGCGCAGCGAGAACAGGTCGTTCTGGGGATGCTTGTCGTTGGGGTCGTTGACGCGACCGTTGGCGCCGGTGTCGTCATAGAGAAAGTCCTGGTAGAGAAACTCGCCCTCGACGTAGGCATGCGCCCCGGAGACCAGCAGCGGAGCCGCCTCCCAGGGGTCGGTGTTGGTCAGCTGCGGCGCGGTGGCCGGCGGCTGGTAGAGGATTGGCGGCCCCGGGCGCCAGAGCAGGCTGGACGACGATTGCGCGCCCGCCGCCAGCGGCGAGACGAGCGCTGCGCTCACTGCGGTCACCGCCGCCGCGATGGTGGCCAGCCGGCGTGCGTGCATGGAACCCTTCCTCCTCGAGTCCAACCTCGCAAAAACCCCCTCACCGCCACCAGCTAGGACGGATCGGCACCCCCGGACATTGCGTCGAGCGCACCCGAGTCGAGCAGCGCACGCAGCGCCCGGGCGCGGTGCGAGACGCCGTCCTTGGCCTCGGCGGACGCCTCTCCGAAGGTGACCCCGAGGTCGTCGGAGAGGAACGACGGGTCGTAGCCGAACCCCGCCGAGCCGCGCGGCGGCACCAGCACGCCGCTGCACGTCCCGCGGAACACCGCCGCCGGCGCGCCCGGCACCGCCAGTGCCACGGCGGCCACGTAGCGCACCCGGCGATCGCCCGGCGACTCGGCGGCGACGCGCTCCAGCAGCCCGAGCAGCCGGTCGCGGTCCGACGCCGCATCCCCCAGCCATCGCGCCGAGGCCGGCCCCGGCCACCCGCCCAACCCCAGCGCCTCGATGCCGCTGTCGTCGGCCAGCGCCGGCAACCCGGAGGCGGAGCATGCGGCCTCCGCCTTGGCCACGGCGTTGTCCTCGTAGGTCGTGTGCGGCTCGGGCAGCTCGCCCTCCACGCCGGCGTCGTCGAGCGAGAGCAGCCGCACCCGCCCGCCGAGCAGCCGCGCCAACTCGGCCAGCTTGCCGCGGTTGCGCGTGGCCACCAGCAGCGACGGCGTCAGCGCTTGAGCACCGCCTTCTGCGCGGCGAACAGCTGGCTCAGGCCGGCGTCGGCCAAGCCCAGCAGGGCCTGCATCTCCTCGCGGCTGAACGGCTCCTGCTCCGCCGTGCCCTGCAGCTCGATGAAGCGGCCGTCCTCGGAGCCGACGCAGTTCATGTCGGTGTGCGCCGCGGAGTCCTCGAGGTAGTTGAGGTCGAGGCGCGGCTGCCCGGCGACGATGCCGACGCTCACCGCGGCCACGGCGTGGCGGATCGGCTCGCGCCGCACCAGTCCGGCTTCACGCAGCCGGTCGATGGCCAGCGCCAGGGCCACGAAGCCGCCGGTGATCGCCGCGGTGCGGGTACCGCCGTCGGCCTGCAGCACGTCGCAGTCGACCATGATGGTGCGCTCGCCGAGGGTGTCCATGTCGACGGCGGCGCGCAGCGAGCGGCCGATCAGGCGCTGGATCTCCTGGGCGCGCCCGTCGATGCGGCCGCGGCGGCCGTCGCGCTCGGTGCGGGTCTGCGTGCTGCGCGGCAGCATGGCGTACTCGGCGGTGATCCATCCCGAGCCCGTCCCCTTGCGGTACGGCGGGACGCGCTCCTCCACCGAGGCGGCGCAGAGCACCCGCGTGTCACCGAAGGCGACCAGCGCGCTGCCCTCCGCGTAGGGAACCGCGCCGGGCTCGATGGTGACCGGGCGCATCTCGTCGGGGCGTCGTCCGTCGGGTCGCATCGGGGCGGCAGTCTACGCGCTGGGCGGCGCCGGCCGTCGCTGATCCGCCGGCGCGTGGCGGACGTATGGTGAGCGTGCCCAACCGGGGCCCGACGACCGATGGGTGACCCCATGCTGGCCAGCGACGATCGCGTCGTGACCCTTCTCGCCGAGGAGCGTCCCGAGGCGATGGAGGTGCTCTACGACCGCTACGGCGGCCTCGCCTACTCGCTGGCCTACCGGGTGCTGCAGGACACCGCCGCCGCCGAGGACGTGGTGCAGGACGCGTTCCTCAGCATCTGGCGCCGCGCCGACACCTACCGCCCGGAGCGCGGCAGCCTGCGCACCTGGCTGTGCTCCATCGTCCACCACCGCGCCCTCGACCGCCTCCGCGGCCGCTCCGGCCGGGCCCGCGGCGACGTGCCGCTGGAAGGTGCGCAGCCCACCGCGTCGGTGCCCGACATGTGGGAGACGGTGTCGCTGGAGATCGAGCGCGACCACGTGCGCAGCGCCGTCGGCGCCCTGCCCGCCGACCAGAGGCAGACCATTGAATTGGCCTACTATGGCGGATACTCGCAGTCCGAGATCAGCGACCTGCTGGGCATCCCGCTGGGCACGGTGAAGGGGCGCACGCGGGCCGCGCTGCGCCGCCTCCGCGAGGTGCTCGAGGGCACCGGGCTGGGAGAGGTCACCCCATGACCGCCTGCGACGACCTCGACCTCATCCTCGCCCTGGGCGCCGCCGCAGGCGGCCGCTTCGAGCCCGCCGACGCCGCGGTGGTGCGCCAGCACCTCCCCGGCTGCCCGCGCTGCCGACGCGCCGCCGCCGAGTACACCGCCACCGCGGACCTGCTGGCCCTCGCCGTCGAGGCGGTGGTGCCCGGGGAGGGGCTGCGCACCCGCATCCTCTCCGAGGTGTACGCCACGGCTCCCGCCCCGGCCCGGCTGGGCAAGGCGCAGCGCGAGCGGGGTGGCGGCGGCCCGCCTGGCGGCGGCCGGCTGGCGGCCCTGTGGCGGTCCATCCCCAGCGGGCGGGGCTTCACCCTGGCCGGCGGCCTGGCCGCGGCCGCCGCGGTGGCCCTGGCGGTGTGGTCGGTGGGACCGTGGCACGGCAGCGCGCCGGTGACCGCGCCGGTGAGCGGGGCGCTGGGCCAGACCGGGGTGCGCGGCACCCTCACCTACTACCGCGACACCCAGACCGCGGTGCTCAGCGTGCGCGGCCTGGCGCCGCAGCCGGGCCACGTCTACGAGGTGTGGCTGGTGCGGCCGAGCAACGCGGTGACGCCGGCCGGGTACCTCACCCCCCAGCCCGACGGCACCTGGTCGGCGGCCATCCACGGCAGCATGGCCGGCTACTCCGCGGTGGCGGCGACGGTGGAGCTGCCCGGCGGCAGCGACAGGCCGACCACCCAGCCGGTGCTCTCCGGCACGCTGCCCACCAACGGCTGAGGTGTAACCCACGGCGGTACCAGCTACTGTCCGGAGGTGCTGTCCCACCTTCGGAGGAGAACTCGGCAGTGCAGCAGCCCTGGGAGCATGGCGTGGAGCCGTCGCAGCCATCGTCGCCGCCGGCACCCGAGCTCCACGTGCTCGGTGAGCCCGCGGGGTGGGAGGCGGTGTACCGCGAGCACGTGGGGCCGGTCTACCGCTACTGCTACGCGCGCACCGGCAACCGCCCCGACGCCGAGGACGTCAGCGAGCAGGTCTTCCTGCGCGCCCTCCCCCGCCTGCGCCTGCGCGCCTCCGCCGGCGAGATCCGCTCCTACCTCATGGCCACCGCCCGCAGCGTGCTGGCCGAGCACTGGACGCTGCACTACAGCACCGAGGTCGGCCTGGTCGACGAGGAGATCGCCGCCCCTGAGGCCGACGAGGAGCGCCCCGAGCAGGCCGACGCCGGCGTCTCCCGCGCCGCCCGCCTGCTCGCCGCGCTGCCGGAGCACTACCGGCGCATCCTCGAGCTGCGCTTCCTGCGCGGCTACTCGGTGCGGGAGACCGCCGGCGAGATGGGCATCACGGTGAGCAACGCCAAGGTGCTGCAGCACCGCGCCCTGCGCCGCGCCGCCGCCCTGGAGGACCTGCCGTGAGACGCCGCCGCAGGGGCGTCGAGGCCTTCGTCGCCGCCATCCTCCGCGACCGGCGCCCGCCGCGCTTTCCCGCCGAGGAGGAGGAGGCGCGCGAGATGCTCGCCGCCGCCACGCTGCACGCCGGCCGTCCCGGGGCCGACGCGCCGCGCCCCGAGTTCGTCGCCGCACTGGAGCAGAAGCTGCGCCGCCAGGCACAGCAGGACGAGGCGCGCGAGGCGACGCCGCTGCTGACCCGGCGCCGCCTGCTCGGTGGCGCCGCGGTGGCGGCTGCCGCGGCGGCGGTCGGTGCGGGAGTCGACCGGCTGGTCGACCGCGGCACTGAAGGCGGCGGCGCGGGCTCTGGTGGCCAGGTGGCCGAGCTGGTGCCGGCCCAGGGGCGGTGGGTCGACGTCGCCGCCCTCGCCGACGTGCCGGTGGGCCGTCCGCTGCGCTTCAGCGCCGGTGCGGTCGAGGGCTTCGTGGTCAACCACGGCGACCGGGTCGCCGCGGTGTCGGCGATCTGCACTCACCTGCCCTGCACCCTGGAGCTCGATGCGCCGGCCCAGCGGCTCGCCTGCCCCTGCCACGGCGCGCGGTTCGGCTTCGACGGCCGGCCCGCGGAGAGCAGCTACTACCCCGGCGCCCTGCCGGCGCTGCCCTCGCTGCGCGCCCGCGTGGTGGGCGACCGCGTCGAGGTG
>CAZCJX010000030.1:22800-27411 GCA_964499205.1 uncultured Actinomycetes bacterium
GGCGCGTCGGTGACGGTGAACTTCACCAACAGCGGCGCGGTGGAGCACTCCTTCACCCTCGACAACGGCGGCGGTGAGGTCGAGGCCGAGGGCGGCGGCAGCAAGAGCTTCACCTTCACCGCGCCGCAGTCGGGGACGATCTCCTTCCACTGCAAGTACCACCCCACCCGGATGAAGGGCACCATCAGCGTCGGCGGATCGGGTGGTGCCGGTGCCGGCGGCGGCGCGTCGTCGTCGTCGTCGAGCAGCAGCGGCAACGGCTCCGGGTATTGAGCCCCGCCTAGCGCTTGAGCACCTTGTCGAGGACCAGCACGCTGGCCTCGAAGAGCACGATCAGCGGGATCAGCAGCGCCGTCGGAGTGAACGGGTCGGCGCCCGGGGTGACGATGAAGGCGGCGAAGATGATGCCCACCCAGATGCCCTTGCGCCAGCTGCGCAATCGCCGTGAGGACACGATGCCCAGCAGGCCCAGCAGCACCACCACCACGGGCAGCTCGAAGGTCACCCCGAAGATCAGGATCAGCAGGGTGAAGAAGCCGAGGTACGCGTTGAGGTCGGGCAGGAAGGTGGCGTTGCCGCCGAGGAAGCCGGCCAGGAAGTTGAGGCCGATCGGCATCACGAAGTAAGCGAAGGCGCCGCCGATGGCGAAGAGCAGCAGCGTCGAGGCGATGAACGGCGCGGCGAAGCGGCGCTCCACCGGCCGCAGCCCGGGCGCGACGAACGTCCAGATCTGCCACACGATCACCGGCAGCGCGCCGACCAGCCCGACCACCGCCGACACCTTGAGCGGGATGGTGATCGGCTCGGTCGGCGAGGTGACGATGGGCAGGGTGCTGAGGTGGTTGCCCTTGCCGAGGACGTCCTTGAGCGGGTGCTCGAGGATCGACAGCACCCGGCCGTTGAAGGCGAAGGCGGCGATGGTGGTGGCCGCCCAGGCGATCAGCGAGACGATGAGGACGCGGCGCAGCTCCTCGAGGTGCTCGACGATGGTCATCCGCTTCTCGTCGTCGCCCACCGCCTTGGGCGGCATGGCGGACGGCGGCAGCGGCGCCGGGGGCGGCGCGGTCGGCTCGGGTGCGAGCGTCGTCATCGAGGCGACGCCTCAGCGCCCGCCGGTCAGGCGGTGGGCTGCTGCTGCTCGGGGCCCGCGGGCGGGGCGCCGGGCGCCACGGGCTGCGCGGGCGCGGCAGGAGCGGGCGGGGTGGTCGTCGTCTGGGCCTGCGGCGGAGGGGTGGTCGGCGCCTGGGCCTGCGGCGGAGCGGTCGGCTCGGCGGTGGTCTGGGTGAAGCTGTCCTTGACCTCCGTCGACGCCTTGCGGAACTCGCGGATGGCCTTGCCCATCCCGGAACCCAGCTCCGGCAGCTTGCCGGGGCCCCAGATGATCAGCACGATCACCAGGAGAATCAACAGGAAAGGCCAGTGGCCTGCGCCGAAGGGCATCTCGACTCTCGAACCTCGTGGATAGGTGGCCCGCAGTGTACCACCGGGTTTTCGCTGTCCCACCCCTCGATACGCTGAGAGCCCGGGGGCGGATGCCCTACCCGCGCAGCCCCTCGGCGAAGCGCTCGACGACCCGGTCGACGTCTGCGTCGCTGTGTGCGGTCGAGAGGAATGCGGCCTCGAACTGCGAGGGCGGCCAGAAGACGCCGCCGTCGAGCCAGGCGGCGTGGAGGGTGGCGAAACGGGCGGTGTCGGCCCGCTTGGCGCCCTCGTAGTCGGCCACCGTGTCGACACCCAGGAAGGGCGTCAGCATTGAGCCCACACGGTTGACGGCGCAGGGGACGCCGGCCTCCTCCGCCGCCGCGGCCAGGCCGCTGGCGAGTCGCGCGCCGAGGCGTTCCAGCTGCGCGTATGCGTCGCTCTCGCGAAGGACGTCCAGCGCGGCGCGACCCGCCGCCATGGCCAGCGGGTTGCCGCTCAACGTGCCCGCCTGGTAGACGGGGCCGGAGGGGGCCACCTGCTGCATCAGGTGCGCAGCGCCGCCGTAGGCGCCGACCGGCAGGCCGCCGCCGATCACCTTACCCAGGCAGGTGAGATCGGGGGTGACGCCGTAGAGCGACTGGGCGCCGCCGTAGGCGACCCGGAAGCCGGTCATCACCTCGTCGAAGACCAGCAGCGCGCCGTGCGCGGCGGTGATCTCGCGCAGCGCCTGCAGGTAGCCGGGATGGGGCGGGACGCAGCCCATGTTGCCGGCTACCGGCTCGACGATCAGCGCGGCGATGCGCTCGCCCTGCAGCGCGAACAATGCGCGCACCGCCTCGGTGTCGTTGTACGGCACGGTCAGCGTGTCGGCGACCGCCGCCTCGGGCACGCCGGGTGAGCCGGGGATGCCGAGTGTCGCCACACCGCTGCCCGCTTCGACGAGCAGCATGTCGGCGTGGCCGTGGTAGGCGCCGCTGCACTTGACGATGCGGTCGCGACCGGTGGCGGCGCGGGCCAGGCGCAGCGCCGACATGGTGGCCTCGGTGCCGCTGTTGACGAAGCGCACCATCTCGACCCCGGGCACCGCGTTGATGACACGATCGGCCAATTCCGACTCGAGCGCGGTGGGCCCGCCGAAGGCGGTGCCGCGCTGCAGCTGCTCGGCCAGCGCGGCGACGATTGCGGGGTGGCGGTGGCCGAGGATGTGGGGACCGTAGGCCAGCACCATGTCGACGTAGTCGTTGCCGTCCTCGTCGCGCAGGTGGGCGCCCTCGGCGCTGCGGAAGACGGGCGGGACGCCGCCGACGGCGCGGAAGGCGCGCACCGGGCTGTCGACGCCGCCCGGCAGGAGCCGCTGCGCGCGCTCCATCAGGGCGCGCGAGCGCTCCTGCGGCCTCACTGCTGCTCGCGCACCGTGACCGTCTGCATCACGTCGCCCTTGGCGATCGCCGCGGCGACGGCGAAGCTGCCCTGCAGCGCGCCGAAGAGGTTGTAGCTCTTGGGCAGGCTGGCGCAGCTGCCGGCCGCGCCGGGCGTCGTCGGCAGGCAGATGAAGAACTGCGAGCCGTTGGTGTTCTTGCCAGAGTTGGCCATGGCCAGCGAGCCGGGGCCGTAGCTGCCCTGCACCGGCTCGTCGGCGAAGGTGAAGCCGGGGCCGCCGGTGCCGTCGCCCTTGGGGTCGCCGCCCTGGATGACGAAGCCGGGTTCGACGCGGTGGAACTTCAAGCCGTCGTAGAAGTGGTTGCGCGCCAGGGTGACGATGACGTTGACGGTGGTGGGCGCCAGCTTGGGCGCCAGGCAGAAGGTCATCGCGCCCTTTGCCGTGGTGATGGTCATCTGGTAGAGCTTGGTGGTGTCGATGGTCATCGCTGGCGCCGCCTTGTAGACGTGCACGTCGGCGGGCGGGTTGAGCGGCTGCAGCGCCGAGCCGAAGATGGCGGTGTCGCAGGCCGTCGGAGCGGGGGTGGGCAGCGGCGACGGTGTCGGTGTCGGCGCGGGCGTGGGAGTCGGCACCGGAGTCGCCACGGCGACGCCGGAGGCGCTGTTGCTGCCGGCGACGCGGTTGAGGCCGATGCCCAGCGCGATCAGCGCGGCGACCATGACGGCCACGGCGACGGCGGCGGCGATGATGCGGTTGCGCGGCGCCTCCGGCGGTGTCGTGCTCACTGCTGCTCCCTCACCCACCGCGCGGCGTCGCGCGCGTGGTACGTGATCACCATGTCGGCGCCGGCGCGGCGGATGCCGGTCAGCGCCTCCAGCACCGCGGCGCGCTCGTCGAACGCACCCGCCGCCGCGGCGGCGCGCAGCATCGCATACTCGCCGCTGACGCAGTAGGCGCAGAGCGGCAGGTCGGTGGCGTCGCGGACGCGGGCGACCACGTCGAGCGCGGTGAGCGCCGGCTTGACCATCACCATGTCGGCGCCCTCGTCGATGTCGAGCATGGTCTCGCGCACCGCCTCGCGCTGGTTGGCCACGTCCATCTGGTACGAGCGGCGGTCACCCTGGCGCGGCGCCGAGTCGGCGGCGACGCGGAAGGGCCCGTACATCACCGACGCGTACTTGGCGCTGTAGGCGAGGATCGCCGTGTCGGAGAAGCCGTTGTCGTCGAGCGCCTGGCGGATGGCGGCGACCTGCCCGTCCATCATGCCGCTGGGCGCGATGACGTCGGCGCCGGCGGCGGCCTGCGACACCGCGATGCGCGCGTAGGCCTCGATGGTGCTGTCGTTGTCGACGCTTCCGTCCTCGCGCAGCACGCCGCAGTGGCCGTGGTCGGTGTACTCGTCGAGACAGTTGTCGGCGATCACCACGACGTCGTCGCCGAACTGCGCCTTGACGCGGCGGATCGCCGTCTGCACCACGCCGCGGTCGTTCCACGCCTGCGACCCCTCGGGGTCCTTGTCGCGCGGGATGCCGAAGAGGATGACCGCGGCGATGCCCAGGCCGGCCGCCTCCTCGACGGTGCGCAGCAGCGAGTCGTGCGACTCCTGGTGCTGGCCCGGCATGGTCGAGATCTCGCGCGGCTCGTCGAGCAGCTCGTTGACGAAGGCCGGGAGGATGAGGTCGTCGGGCCGCAGCCGCGTCTCGCGGACCAGGCGGCGCAGGGCCGGGGTGCGGCGCAGCCGGCGGGGCCGGTCGGTGGGAAACGGCATGGCCCGTCAGGGTACAGCGGACGAGGCGGGGCGGCAGGGC
>CAZCJX010000031.1:0-27079 GCA_964499205.1 uncultured Actinomycetes bacterium
GGCGGCGAGCAGGGCGCAGGCCGCCGACGCTCAGGCCGCGGCCGAGGGCGCCGGCGTCGCGGCGGTGGCGCAGGCGGCACCGGTGGCGCAGCCGGCGGTGGTGGTGCGAGCGGCGGGGGCGGCGGCGCCTAGTCCGATGCACGAGATTCTGCAGCGCATCGCCAGCGGCGAGATGACCCCCGCCGACGCGGCGCCGCTGCTGCGGGCGGAACGGATCGCCAAAGTCGAGGAGCGGGCGCGGCTCGACGTCGACCGGCAGCACCGCAGCGGTGTGCCGGAGGTGATCCTCGCCGGCCCCAAGCGAGCCGCCGACGTCGCCGCGCTGGCCGCGGCTCTGCTGGAGCGCACCGGACAGGCATGCGTGTCGCGGATGCGGGCCGGCCATCGGGCCGCGGTGCGGCGGGTGGCCGACGAGCGCGGGGCGGCGCTTATCCCCTACGGCCGATCGGCCTGCCGCCTCACCGGAAGGACCGCCGCAGGCCCACACGGAGGAGATCCGGCGGATGCAGGGCGGGCGGCCGGGTCAGCCATCGGCCTGATCGCCGCCGGCACCTCCGACCTCGAGGTCCTCGAGGAGGCGCGCATGGTCTGCGACGCCGCCGGCTGTCCCTCCACTCTGATCAGTGACGTCGGCGTCGCCGGCCTGCACCGCCTCTTCGAGCCGCTCACCGCGCTGCTCAGGAACGACCCGGCCGCGATCGTCGTCGCCGCCGGCATGGACGGCGCCCTGCCGTCGGTGGTCGCCGGCCTGGTCGACGTGCCCGTCGTCGGCCTGCCCACCTCGACGGGCTACGGCCACGGCGGCCGGGGCGAGGCGGCGCTGCTCTCCATGCTGCAGACCTGCGCCCCCGGGCTCACCGTGGTCAACGTCGACAACGGGGTGGGCGCCGGCGCCGCCGCGGTGCGCATCGCCAGGCAGCGCCGGCGGCCGTGATCCCGCCCGAGCGCGGCACCCCCGTCCACGCCGTGCTCTTCGACTACGGCCTCACCCTGATGACCTACCTGCGCCCCACCGAGGCGCTGCACCGCGCCTACACCGCCATCGCCGCGCTCATCCCGCCAACCCCGGACGGCACCACCGCCACGCTCACCGCCGACCAGCTCCTCGACGCCGTGCACGACCGCGTCGACGCCCGCGTCGCCGCCCACGAGGCGGCCGGCAGCCTGGAGGAGATCGACATCCGCCAGGCCCACCGCGACGCCTGGGCCGACCTCGGCATCTCCCTCGACGCCGACCAGCTCGACGAGGCGATGCGCCTGGAGCAGGAGGCGTGGTGGGAGGGCATCAGGGTGGCCCCCGACACCGTCCGCACCCTCACCACGCTGCGCAACGACCTCGGCCTGCGCCTCGGCATCTGCTCCAACGCCCCCTACCGCCCCAGCAGCATGCGCGACCAGCTGGCCCACGTCGGCCTGCTGCCGCTGGTCGACGCCGCCGTCTTCAGCGGCGAGGTCGGCTGGCGCAAACCCGCCCCGGCGATCTTCGACGCGGCGCTGGCGGCGCTCCACGCCGAGCCGCGCACCACGGTGATGGTCGGCGACCGCGTCCGCGAGGACGTCGACGGCGCCCACGCCGCCGGCATGCGGGCCGTCCGCCTGCGCGAGCACCACGACGACGTCGACCCCGAGGACCGCGCCGAGGCCGTCCTCGACCGGCTGGCCGACCTGCCCGCCCTGCTGCTGTCGGGCGGAATCTAGGCGATCGCTATAATCGCCTCCTCCCGCCCGGGCGGCGGGTCCAGCGCACCGCGAGGCGAACCACCGGTGGAGTTCCGCGACTACCTCAAGGAGAAGTGCCGCGAGCGCAACATCTCGCTGCACCGCCTGGCGCTGCTCTGCGACCTCAACCAGATCTACTTCTACCAGGCCGTCAACAAGAACAAGGAGAACCCGCCGCCCTGGGTGCTCCGCCGCGCCGCGCCGCACCTCGGCGTGCCGTACGTCGAGCTGCTGATGGCGGCGGGCTACCTGACCGAGACCGACCTGGCCGAGTGGCGGGAGCACAGCCGGCGCACCAGCTCGGGAGCGAGCGGCCGGGTGGCGGCGATGGCCGGGGCCGACCCCGGCGGCGGAGACGAGCGCTAGCCGGACGGCAGCGTCAACCGACGAGGAAGGGACAGAGTGACGACGGAAGCGGGCCGACTGCGTCACCCACCAGAGGGAGGAGGGGATGCTGCCGATCGCCACAGCCGCGGATAGCCGCGTTGCTGCCGATACTGGCACGAACACGCAGGCCGACGTCGACGGCGCGCTGATCAACGCCTTTCGCGCCGGTGACGTCGGCGCCTTCGAGCAGATCTACCGGCTGCACCATCGCTACGTGCACGCCCAGGCGCGCCGGGTGATCAACGACCCGCACCGCGCCGAGGACATCACCCAGGAGGCCTTCCTGCGCCTAGTGCGCCAGCTGCTCAACACCGAGGGGCACCTCAAGCTGCGCGCCTGGCTGCACCGCACCGCCACCAACCTGGCCATCGACGAGCACCGCCGCAGCCGCACCGTGCAGCAGTACCAGGAGCAGCGCTCGCCGGTCGAGGAGCTGCACCGCACCCTGGAGCGCAACGACAAGGGGCACCCCGAGCAGGAGGCGGAGTCCAGCGAGGTGCGCCGCACCATCCGGGAGGTCATCGAGACCCTCCCCGAGCGCTACCGCGCCATCCTCGCCCTGCGCGAGCTGGAGGGCCTCGACTACATCTCCATCGCCGCGGCGATGAACCTCTCGGTGTCGGCGGTGGAATCCCTGCTGTTCCGGGCACGGCGGCGCTTCACCGAGGTGTACCGGGAGATCAACGAGGGAGCCACGCCGGAACCCCGGCGCCGCCGCCGCGGCACCCGCCTGGCGCCGCCACACCGCCCGTAGCGCGCGACAATCCTCGGCGCACCCACCAACCTGCGCCGACGGACGACAGTGAGCACCAGCTGGCCGCGCGCCATCATCCACATGGACCTCGACGCCTTCTACGCGTCGGTCGAGCAGCTGCGCAATCCCGCGCTGCGCGGCAAGCCGGTGGTGGTCGGCGGGGTGCGCGACGGCAACGGGCGGCTGATCACCCAGCGCGGCGTGGTCAGCGCGGCGTCGTACGAGGCGCGGAGGTTCGGGGTGCATTCGGCGATGCCGCTGGCAACCGCGCTGCGGCTCTGCCCGCAGGCGATCGTGGTCCCGGTGGACTTCAGCGCCTATCGCGAGAAGTCGTCGCAGGTCTTCGCCCTGGCCCGGGCGGTGACCCCGCTGGTGGAGCCGATGTCACTCGACGAGGCGTACCTCGACGTCACCGGCTCGCGGCTGCGCTTCGGCGAGCCGGAGGAGATCGCCACCCGGCTGCGCGACGAGATCCTCGCCGCCACCGGGCTGCACTGCTCCTTCGGGGTGGCGACCAGCAAGGTGGTGGCCAAGGTCGCCTCCGATCTGCGCAAGCCACGCGGGCTGGTGGTGGTGCCGCCGGGCACCGAGGCGGAGTTTCTGGCGCCGCTGCCGCTGCGCCGGCTGCCCGGCTTGGGACCGGCGGCGGAGAGGGCGCTCGACGGGCTCGGCGTCTCCACGCTGGGGCAGCTCGCCGCGCTGCCGCTGGAGGTGGTGCAGCGGCGGGTCGGCGAGCACGCCGGCGCCGGGCTGTGGCACCGCGCGCAGGGGATCGACGACGGTGAGGTGACCGTGCCCGGACGGCCCAAGAGCGTGTCGCGCGAGGAGACGTTCTTCCGCGACGTGCGCGACCGCGCGGCGCTGGCCGAGCGCATGCAGCACCTCGCCGCCGACGTCGGCCGCCGGCTGCGCGCCGGGGAGTGGCGGGGGCGGACCATCACCATCAAGCTGCGCTACGGCGACTTCACCACCACCACCCGCCAGCACTCCCTGCCCGCCGCCACCGACGCCGACCGGCTCATCGCCCAGACCGGCATGGAGCTGCTCGACACCTGCTGGTCGGGCGACCCGGTGCGGCTGCTCGGCGTCGGCGTCAGCTCGCTGGAGGACGCCGCCCAGCTGGGGCTCTTCGCGGCGCCGGCCGGCGAGCGCGACTCCCGGCTGGACCACGTCCTCGACCAGCTCCGCAGCCGCTTCGGCGACAGCGCCGTCCACCGCGGCGCCGCCCGGCCGGCGCTCAAGGATCTCGACTTCCGCGGCGAGGACCTGCGCGCCCTCGGCCGCGACCGCCGCCCTGACGACGGACCGGCGGACCGGTAACGGCCCCGTCGAAGTGCTGGCGCACGCGGTTAAGACGGCGGGCGCGCGGCGGACCATGTCGCCATGGACCGTCGCCGGTGCTCCCCCCGACGGCGCTCGGCCCGGGTCCTCGCGGTCGCTGCGCTGAGCGCCGCCGGCCTGTGCGCGACGCCGCATGGAGGCTGGCTGGCGCCGGCACCCGTGGCCGCGCTCGCCGACAAGCGGCCGGGGCCGTCACCCTCGCCGGCCCCGACGCCGACGCCCACGCCGACGCCCACCGCCAGGCCGACTCCGACGCCCTCGCCGACACCGGAGCCCAGTGCGACGCCCGAGCCGACGCCGGTGGCGACGGCCAAGGCCAAGCCGACCCCGGCCGCCACCCACCCCGGCTCCGACGAGACACCGCCGGGGGCCGCTGCGCCTGCGCCGGTGAGCAACAGCGCGCCGCCGCCCAGCCTCCCGCCGTCCGCCGCGCCGGCGCCCGCGAGCGCGAGCGCCCGGCCGGCCGCAGCCAGCACGCCGCATCCGCCGCATCTCAACCAGGAGACCGCGACGGTCTCCACCGCGCTCGCCGCCTACGCCACCGACGCGCGCGGGCAACTCAGTCCCTACGTGCTCGGAGCGGACATCCTCGCCGGGGTCTCCGTGGCGGGATCGTTGGCCCTGGCGGAGCTGCGGCGCCGGCGGCTGGTGTGACCGCCGCCTGCCCCTAGCGCCAGTCGCACCCCGCGATCTGGAACGCCGAGTCCCCGTCGCACAGCGTGCGCACCCGGGCGACCACGTAGCGCCGATCTCCCGGCTGCAGCTCGATGGCGGAGCCCGGCTCGCCCTCGCGGTCGACGACCGTGCCGCTGGGGTAGACCACCACCGGCTCGCGCATCTTCTCCTGCAGCAGCATCACCAGCTCCTCGTCGCCGCTGAGCTGTCCGTCCTCGCCCACCTGGGCGGTGCGGCCGCTGTGCACGATGGTCCAGACCAGCGTCTCCACCCTGCCTACTCCTCTTCGCCGTCGGTGGCGGCGTCGTCGCTGTCTTCGAGGTAGGGCAGCAGCGACTCGTCGTTGAGCGCGCGTGCCTCGGCGAGCATCTCCCCGACCGTCTCGACGTGCTCCACCGACCACTGCAGCGCCGCCGCCATCTCGATCGAGGTGGGGTCGCGGCCCAGCTGGTGGCGCATGTCGACCTCGACCAGCTCATAGCGCTGGGCGTCGCGGACGAACGCCTCGCCGGCGGCGCGCTCCTGCGCCTCGCGCTCCAGCGCGGCGTCGAGGTGCAGGGCGACGACGCGCTCGACGTAGCTGCGCAGCCCCGCCGCGTTGCCGCCGCGATGGGCGTACTCGTCGACCGCGGTGACCACCGCCACCGAACCCTCCTGGTAGAGGTCGCCGACCTCCAGGCCGCGGTCGCGGCGCTGCAGCGCGGCGTCGAGAGCGAGGCCGAGGTGGTGGCGCACCAGGGTCGCCGCAGCGGCGGTTCCACCGGTGCCATGGACACGGCCCAGCAGTGCCTGCACCTCGTCGAGCGGCAGCGGCGGGTAGGCGCGGGCCTGGGCGGCGATGGTGTCGAGCGGCGTGTCCCCGGGCCAGTCCATTGCTGCCAACCCTGTCCCGAACCTAGCGGGCCACCGAGGACTTGCGGCCGAAGCGGGCGGCGAAGTTCTCGACGGCGCGGGCCACCTCGTGCCGCGCCGCGCCCGCGGTGGCGCGCTCGACCGCGGAGCCGAAGGGACCGCCGCCGACGGCGTAGCGCGCCGACATCTCCACCCGGCAGCCGCGGCCGACGGGGACGACGTCGATCTCGACGGTGAGCTCCATGCCCTCTTCGAGCGCGTAGACGGCGCGCGACGGGGCGTCGATCTCGCGGCAGACCAGCACGCCGCGGAGGTGGCGGCCGACCATGCCGACCTCGACCTCGTAGCGGGCCCCGACGCCGCTGGTGGGACCGCCGACGTGGCGGAGGCCGCGCACGGCGGGGAGCCAGTCGGCCTTGCCCATGTCGGTGGCCGCGGCGAAGGCGTCGGCGGGGGCGACGGGGAGCGTCACGTCGGCGCGTGCCTCGATCATCGAGAGGGCACGGTACCACCGGGGATGGGCGGTTGCGTCCGTCACCGGTGGGCGCGATGGGCAGCGGCGCGGCTGGCCATTGCTTTCGCCCCACGGCGCACGCGGCTCTAGCTTGTGGAGCTGGAGGAGCTCGCCGTCGCCGTGGGCGTGGAGGTGGGCGTCGGCTTCGGCGTTGCGGCCGCGGTGGGAGCAGCAGGGGTCGGCGCGCTGCTGTGCGGCGGCTCGGTGGGATGGGCGGCGGGCGGCGGCTGCGTCGCGTTGGGACTGGCCTCCGGCGTCTCCGTCTCGTTCTCGCTGTCGCCGGGGTCGTCGCCATTGCCGTTGCCGTTCCCGTTGCCCTTGCCGTGCGACCCGTGCATGGCGTGGGCCGCTGCGCTGACGCACTTGCCGTGCGCGCCGTGCGGCCCCTTGGGGCAGTTGTGCGCCGCCGCGGAGTTGCCTCCTCCCTCGCCACCGCTGGGCGACGCGGCGGGAGATCCGGCGGCGGCCGGCTTGGCGCTGCTGCTCGGGTGGCTCGTCGGGTTGGTGGCCGCGAACGCGGCCGTGCCGGCGAAGAGGAGGGCCACGGGGACGAGCGCGAGCGGCTTCACTGCAGCACTGATAACGCAGCCGCCGGGGCTTGCATACGGTGCGAACGCACCCGTTGCATCAGCCTGTCAGTAGAAGAGCGTGGCGAAGTCGCCGACGTGCTCGAACCCGAGGCGCCGGTAGACCGCCCGGGCAGGCACGTTGTAGTGGTTGACGTAGAGCGTACAGACGGGCACCTGGTGCAGCACCGCGTCGCAAACTGCGGCCAGCCCCGCGGTGGCGATGCCGCGGTTGCGGGCGCGCGGCGTGGTGTACACGCCCTGGATCTGCACCGCCTCGGGCGTCCACCCGCTCAGCTCGGCCTTGAACAGCACCTCGTCGCCCTCGGTCCACAGCCAGCTCCAGCCGCGCTGGATCAGCGTCTTCATGCGGGTGCGCCAGCCGGCGGGATCGATGGCCAGCGGGTCGACGCCCATCTCCTCGCGGTGCATCTCCGCCGCGGTGAGGGTGACGCGGTCGAGGTCGGCGAGCGTCGCCTGGCGCACCTGGGGCGCGGGCGGCACGGTGAGCCGGCCGCGCTGGAGCACCAGGAACGGCTGCGGGTCGCGGCGCTCGCGCGGCGGCGGCGGGTTGGGGCGGGCGCGGTGCAGGCCGATGACGTGCTCGCGCGGACCGACCAGCATCGCTGGCGCGCGCTGCCGGGTGAGCGCCTCGCCGAGGCGCTCGCAGTCGTCGGGGTCGGGGATCCAGGGGACCACCAGCGGGCCGCCGAAGAGGGTGGCGCGCAGCCGGCCGCGGCTGCCGACGCCCCACCACTGCCCGGTGTTGAGCGCGCCCAGACGGACCTCGCTGCGCAGGTAGACGTTCTGCAGCACGTCGTCGCCGAGCAGCTCGTAGAGGGCAGCCGCGTCGTCGGCGTCGAGACGCCAGAGGCCGGTGGTGATCATTCCCGCTGACGATCCTAGGGGCGAGGACCGGTGGGTTGCAGGGTGCGGGTGCGGCTCTGCGGGGCAGGTGATCCGCGAGAATGTGCCCACCCATGCTGATCCTGATGCACGCCCACGCCACCCCGGAGGAGATCGCCGGGGTGATGGAGCACGTCCGCTCGCACGGCTACGAGCCGATCGAGCTCCCGGGGGCCGACCGCATCGCCATCGGTGTGCTCGGCACCGACCCGCGCTCCATCCGCGACAACGTGGTCGGGCTGCCCGGCGTCGTCGACGCGGTGCCGGTGAGCAAGCCGTACAAGATGGTCGGGCTGGAGTGGCATCCGTCGCGGACGGTGGTGTCGGTGGGGGCGGCGCGCTTCGGCGGAGCGGAGTTCGCCGTCGCGGCCGGGCCCTGCGCCATCGAGAACGAGGCGCAGGTGATGGCCACGGCGCGCGGCGTGCGGGCAGCGGGAGCCGCCATGCTGCGCGGCGGCGCGTACAAGCCTCGCACCTCGCCGTACTCCTTCCGCGGGCTGGGTGTTGCCGGGCTGGAGATGCTGGCGCGGGCGCGCGAGGAGACCGGGCTGCCGGTGGTCACCGAGGTGTTGACGCCCGGCGACGTCGACGCCGTCGCGGCGTGGGCCGACATGCTCCAGGTGGGCACGCGCAACGCGCAGAACTACTCGCTGCTGGAAGCGGTGGGGCAGGCGGGCAAGCCGGTGCTGCTGAAGCGGGGGATGAGCAACACCGTCGAGGAGTGGCTGCTGGCGGCGGAATACGTGCTGGCGCAGGGAAATCCCGACGTGGTCCTGTGCGAGCGCGGCATCCGCTCCTTCGAGACGGCGACGCGCAACACCCTCGACCTCTCCGCGGTGCCGCTGGTGCGCTCCCTCTCGCACCTGCCGATCGTCGTCGACCCCTCCCACGCCACCGGGCACCGCCACCTCGTCGCACCCATGGCCCTGGCGGCCCTCGCCTGCGGCGCCGACGGTCTCCTCATCGAAGTGCATCCCCAGCCGGACGAGGCCCTCTCCGACGGGCCCCAGTCCCTCACCCTCGAGCAGTTTCAGACACTCATGGCCGATTTGCGCCGCCTCGCCCCGGCGGTCGCCCGCGAGATGGCCCCGGCGGTTTCGGTCGGCTGATCAGCGGCGCTGCGGACGGCGGCCGACGCGGCTCGGCGGCTCCTTGCTGCTGCGGCGCGCCGTCTCCTGTCCCTCGCGCGCAGCACGCATCTCGGCGGCCACCTCCTCGACGTAGGCGCGAGTCAGGCGCCAACCGACGCGCCCGCCATAGGCGATGCCTTCGAGCTCACCGCGGCGCAGGAGACGGCGGACGTGCTCCTCGCTCAGCCCCAGGATGCGCGCCGCCTCCGCGACGGTGACACCGCCATAGCGCAGCGGCGGCGATGAACGCACGGGTGGCTCGGCGGACGGGTACTGCGCCTGGCTGGGGATGCCACGTCCCGGCGGTATCTCACCGGAGCGTTGCAGCTCGCTGAGAAGTTGACGTGCAGTCTGCAGCCCGGCGATCGCCTGATCGACCTCGTCGATGACCGCAGTGAGAAAGAGATTGCGCCGCAACGAAGAGTCCGAGCAGTGTGGATGGCGACAATCCGTATTGTTCGAAACCTTGCTGCGTGTCTGCTTGTGCAGGGCGAGCGAACACTCGATGCGAAGCCGGGGTGACGTCTCTGCACGGTTGCTGTACATGCGGTAGCCCTCACTGAAAGGGGGGTGGACTCTCGTGGGAAGGATGTCTCTCCACGGGTCCACAGCATGTAGTCGCACCAGCGATGTGTCTTTGTGGTTGATCCACATCACATGTGTTCGCTGTGTACAAGACCACGAATACGCCGTGGGCTGATGATGATGTGTGGGCGCTACGTCAGAGGCTTTGTGCGACAGGGACATCAGCGGGAGGCAGCGCCGATGTCGTGTCTGCACCGAAATCGGCGGGGAGCTCCCAGTCGGTGCCGTGGGGGGTGTCCTTGATCTCGATGCCCAACGCCAGCAGCGCGTCGCGGAGGGTGTCGGCGTCGGACCAGCGGCGGTCGGTGCGGGCGGTGCGGCGGAGGGTGAGGATGGCTTCGACGAAGGGGGCGACGAGGGTGCGGAGGTCGCGGGTGCCGAGGCGGGCGAGGTCGGCGAGCTGGACGAGCATGGAGCGCATCAGGGCGCGGGCGCGGTCCATGTCGTCGCTGTCGAAGGTGTCGTGGGACCAGGACCAGAGGTGGGCGTCCAGGTCGAGGAGTGCGGACAGGGCGGCGTCGGCGTCGCCGGCGGCGAGGGCGGCGTCGAAGCGGCGGCGGTGGTCGTCGACGCCCTGCATGAAGGGGTTGGTCGCGAGATCGCCCGAGCCGCGAGTGGCGGCGGGGCGGGACGGCGACGCCGGCGCGGCAGCCGACACGAGAGTTGAGCGCCCGCCTTCGCGGATGACGTCCAGGGGAACGCTGGACCCGGCGTCGATGCGCTGCTCCCCGTCGCGCCAGCGCAGGGTGACCACACCGTTGCCGCGCACCGTTGCGGTCTCCGCGTCGAGGTCGAGGACCAGCGCGGTGTGCTCGTCGACGCCGACGACGAAGACGTCGTCCGGCAGCGACTCCTCGAGGATGCGCAGGCGGCGGTCACCCATGTAGCAGTGGCGGGTGTCGTGCGTGCCGCCCTCGGCGTTGTTGTAGTGCGGCACGATCACCGCGTTGATGCCGAATTCGGCAACAATTCCCAGCCCGTCGAGCCAGTACGGGTCGGCGCCCACCTTGTAGATCTCGTACACCGGCAGGGCCAGGATGCCCAGCGTCGCCGCGGCGGCGGAGCTGAACACCAGGCACCCCCCGTCGCGCAGCTTCTCGGCAAGCAGGTCGGGCACCGCCGTTCCCCGCCACTGCCGCAGCGCATAGCTCGGGCTACCGGGCCCGGTGAACACGTACCGCGCGTCGCGCAGGCGCGCCAGCATGGTCTCGTACTCACCGCCGGCAGCCCAGGGCTCACCCCGCCAGCGCGCCACCGTGATCTCCCGCTGCACGTTCTCGCGGAAGTAGGTGACCGCCTTGGCCGCCACCTCCGAGGCGTTCTCCTGGAAGCCGAACGGGGTGTCGAGCATCACCGCGGGCACCGGCGGAGAACCGAGGCGCGCGAAGAGGTCGACGTGGACCGAGGTCATCGTCGGGCTGGTCTCGCCGCTGCCCATGATGGTGAGCAGGCGCGGCAGGCGGTCGGCGCTCCCGGAGGTCACTGCGCGCCTATTGTGCCCTGCTCGGCGGGCGCGACCTCAGCGCGTCGCCCGCTGCACCACCAGCGCCGCCGCCCCGACCCCGGCCAGGGCTCCGGCCACCGGCGCGGGATGCTCGGCCACCCAGGCCTGCAGGCTGCGCTTGTGGGCCCGGTCGTCGAAGATGCCGTGGGCGCCGCGGTCGGTGTCGCGGTCCGCGGGCTCGAAGAGGTTGTCACGGCGGTCGGGGGAGATCGGCTGCGAGGTCTGCTGCGACGAGATGCCGGTGCGCGCCAGGTAGCGGTCGCCGAGCCCCGGCAGCACCTTGTTGCCGACCACGGTGATCACCGTCGACATCCCGACGAAGCGCTCTCGACGCCGGGGATGCTCGGCGGCGTGCACGATCGCCCGCGCGGCCACCTCGGGCTGGTAGATCGGCGGCACCGGCTGGGGATGGCGGTGCAGGCGGGTGCGCACCCAGCCGAACTGCGGCGTATTGAGGCCGGGCAGGTGGACCATGGTCACCTGCACCTGGCTGCCGTCGGCCATCAGCTCGGTGCGCAGCGACTCGACGAAGCCCTTCAGCGCGTGCTTGGCGGCGCAGTAGGTCGCCTGCAGCGGGATGCCGCGATAGGCCAGCGCCGAGCCGACCTGCACGATGGTGCCGCGATCGCGCGGCAGCATGCGCCGCAGCGCCGCCTGGGCGCCGTGGACGCTGCCCAGGTAGGTCACCTCGGTGACCCGGCGGAACTCCTCGGGCGTGGTGTGGCGCACGCGCGCCAGCACCGCCGTCATGGCGTTGTTGACCCACACCTCGATGGGCCCGAGCTCGCGCTCGACCTGGTCGGCGGCGGCCTCGACCGCGGCGGCGTCGGCCACGTCCACCGAGATGGCCAGCGGCTGCGCGCCCATGGCCTCCAGCTCGCGTCGGGTCGCCTCCAGGCCCCGCTCGCCGCGGGCGAGGAGCGCGATGCGCCGGTAGCCGCGCTCGACGAAGGCACGCGCGGTGGCCCGGCCGACCCCGGCCGTGGCCCCGGTGATGACAATGACGGACTGCTCGTTCATGACATGAGGATACTCACGAACGAGCCCGCCGAGCAAAGCCACCCCGGGCGACTCAGCGCTGCAGCGACTTGGTCTCCAGGAACTCTTCGAGCCCGAACCGCCCCAGCTCGCGCCCGATCCCCGACTGCTTGAAGCCGCCGAAGGGCGCCAGCGGGTTGAAGCGGCCGCCGTTGACATCGACCTGCCCGGTGCGCAGCTGCCGGGCGACGCGCTCGGCGCGCTGCTGGTCGCCCGACCACACCGCTCCGGCCAGCCCGTACTGCGTGTCGTTGGCGATGCGCACCGCGTCCTCCTCGGAGTCGTACGGCATGATCGCCAGCACCGGCCCGAAGATCTCCTCCTGGGCGATGGTCATGTCGGAGCGCACCCCGGCGAAGATCGTCGGCTGCACGTAGTAGCCGCGGTCCAGCCCCGCGGGTGCGTCGGGCCCGCCGGCCACCAGCCGCGCGCCCTCCTCGATGCCCGTGCGGATGTAGCGGCGCACCCGCTCGCGCTGCGCGTCGGACACCAGTGGGCCGAGCCGCGTCGACTCGTCGAAGGGGTCGCCCACGGTGAGCTTGGCAGCCTGCTCGGCGGCGATGCGCGCCGCCTCCTCCTCGCGGTCGCGCGGCACCAGCATGCGGGTCAGCGCGGTGCAGGTCTGGCCGCTGTTGAGGAAGGCGTTGTTGACGCCGTTGCGCACCGCCTTCTCCAGGTCGGCGTCGTCGAGGATGAGGTTGGGCGACTTGCCGCCCATCTCCAGGGTCACCCGCTTCACCGTCTGCGCCGCCAGCTCGGCGACCCGCTTGCCGGCGCGCGTCGAGCCGGTGAAGGACACGGCGTCGACCTCTGGATGCGCGGCGATCGCCTCGCCGACGACGGGGCCGTAGCCGGTGACCAGGTTGAAGACGCCGGCGGGAACACCCGCTTCGGCGATCACGTCGGCGAGCACGAAGGCGGTGAACGGCGCCACCTCGCTGGGCTTGACCACCACCGTGCAGCCCGCAGCCAGCGCCGGCGCCACCTTGTTGACCACCTGGTGCAGCGGGTAGTTCCACGGCGTGATGCAACCGACCACGCCGACGGGCTCACGCACCACCAGCGAGTTGCCCACCTGCTCCTCGAACTGGAACTCGCGCACGATCTGGGCCATCTGCCCGCTGGTCATGATGGGCAGGCCGGCCTGGATGGCCGTCGACATGGTGAGCGGCATGCCGACCTCGGCGGCGACCAGCGCGGCGATGGCGTCGATGCGCGCGCTCAGGCCCTGGCTGATCTTCTCCAGGTACCCGGCGCGCTCCTCCACGGTGGTCTGCGACCAGCTCGCGAAGGCCCGGCGGGCGGCGCGCACGGCGCGGTCGACGTCCTCGGCGGTGCCCTCCGGGACGCTGCCGATCACCTCCTCGGTGGAGGCGCTGCGGACCTCGATGTGCCCGCTGCCGCTGGACGGCACCCAGGCGCCGCCGATGTAGAGCATGTCGCGCCGGCCGGCCCCGGCGAGCGTCGTCTGCGGCCGCACACCCGTGTCGGTCATGGAGCTTGCACCTCGCTACCGCGACTGCGGTGGTCCTTCAGGGCGGCTATTGTCCGCCTCATGCGCAGGGTGGTGTCGGCGGCAGCGACGGTGATGGCGTCCGCGGTGCTCCTCGCCGGCTGCGGCGAGCCGAGCGTCGACAACGCCGCGCTGCGCTCCGACCTGGCCGCGGCGCGGACCGCCGAGGTCACCGTGCAGGGCCGGGTGGTGGCGCTGCTGCCCGACGGCAACGGCAGCGACGGGCCGCACCAGCGCTTTCGGCTCGACGTCGGCGCCGGCGTTGTTGTCGAAGTCGACCACAACCTGACGCTCGCGCCCCGGGTGCCGCTGCACGACGGCGACACGGTGACGGTGCACGGCGAGTTCGCCCCCGACCCCGGCCATCCGGTGATCCACTACACCCACCACGCCACCGGGCGGCACGAGGGCGGCTGGATCCAACTGGGCGGCCAGACCTACAGCTAGATCGGCGGCCGCAGGCCCTCCCCGCCCGGGGTGCGCGGACCGGGGACGTCGCGGAACTGGTACTCGACCGGCTCGCGTCCCGGCTGCACCGCGTAGCAGGCGCCGGGCTTGCGCTCGCGCAGCGCCAGCACCACGGCGGCGGCGATGTCCTCGGCGCGCAGCATGGGAAATCCCGCGTCGCGGAGCACCCTGGCGTCGTCGCCGATCAGCGGGGTCTCGACGATGCCCGGGCAGATGGCGGCGATGTGGATGCCCTTCTCGTCGAGCTGCGCGCCCAGCGAGCGCACCAGCCCGACCACGGCGTGCTTGGTGGCGGTGTAGATCGGATCGTGCCCGAAGGCCACGATGCCCGCCAGCGACGCGGTGGCGATGATCTGGCCGCCGCCGCGGCGCTGCATCGCCCGCGCCACCTCGCGCACGCCGAACACCACGCCGTCGACGTTGACCCGCATCACCCGGCGGTACTGCTCGTCGCTGAGCTGGGTGATGTCGCGCTGGCCGGTCATCACGCCGGCGTTGAGGTGGGCGACGTCGATGCTGCCGAGCGCCGACTCGACGCGCTCGACGATCCCCGGCCAGGCGCCGGGCTCGGCGACGTCGGCGACGACGTGGAGGTCGGACGGGTCCTCGCCGCGCGCCTCCTGGAGGTCGACGGCGGCGACGCGCGCGCCCTCGTCCCTGAGGCGGCGCACCGTGGCCAGGCCGATGCCCGACGCTCCACCGGTGACCAGGGCGACCCTGCCGTCGAGTGCTCCCACGTCCGTGCCTCCTGCCGTCGTGCTGCTGCGGTGCTGCTGTGCGCAGCGGGCAAGGATGGCACCTGGGGAACCCGCGGCGTCGGCCCGCCTCGCCGCCACGGTATAACCGGGGCATGCCCTCCCCCGTCGTGCTCGGCCGCTTCCGGGGCCTGGTCGTTCCCGATGTCGACAGCGACTTCGAGTACGGCGGCTTCCCCCTTCCCGACGGCAGCTTCTGGCGCTACCGCGAACCCGACGCCACCGTGGTGGTGGAGCACGACAGGCTGCGGGTCACCGCGGTGCCGCTGACGCGCTGCAACGACCGCGTGCAGATCCTCGACAACGCCAAGAACATGTACTTCTCCAAGGCGCGCGTGATCACGCCGGAATCGGGCGAGGTGTCGGTGGAGCTGGGCATGCGCGCCCGCGTCATCGACGGGCGCGACGACGACCTCTATTCCGGCTTCGTGTCGCTCAACCTGCTCGACTTCAACACCGGTCTGGCCTTCGACTGGTTCGTCGCCAACCGCAAAGCGGCCACGGTCTACGGACGGCTGCGCTTCCCCGGGGTGCCGCCTGCCGACGAGGAGAATCCCGAGCGGCCGCGCTACTTCTGCCTCTTCGACGAGCCCGCCGCGGTGACCACCGCGCCCGGCGAGTGGCACCGCTACCGCATCGCCTACGACAAGTCGGCGGCGACGCTGCGCTTCTTCTTCGATGGCGTCGAGGTGGAGACGTACCACGACGTTCCGGTCGCCATGGACCAATTCCTGGTGGCGCTGGGGATCATGACCGAGAAGCCGCTCGGCGAGCAGGGCTCGGTGTCGCTGTTCGGCCAGGGGGTGATCGCCGAGTACACCGAGGTGACCGTCGAGGGCGCGGCGGACGTTCGCCGCCAGGCGGGATAATCCCCGCTCGACATGCGCATCTTCTCGGGCATCCAGTCCACCGGGGTCAAGCACCTCGGCAACTACAGCGGCGGCTTCCGGCAGTACGTCGCCACCCAGGAGCTGGGTGAGGCCTTCTTCTGCGTCGTCGACCTGCACTCCATCACCGTCGACTACCAGCCGCAGGAGCTGCACGAGCGCACCCTGGACCTGGCTGCGCTGCTCATCGCCACCGGGCTCGACCCGCAGCGCTCGGTGATCTTCCTGCAGAGCCACAACCCCGCCCACCCCGAGGCCGCCTGGCTGCTCAGCGCGGTGACCACCTTCGGCGAGCTGCGCCGCATGACCCAGTTCAAGGACAAGGCGGAGCAGCAGTCGACGGTGTACGCGGGGCTGTTCACCTACCCCGTGCTGATGGCCGCCGACATCCTGCTCTACCAGACCGACGTGGTGCCGGTCGGCGACGACCAGCGGCAACACCTCGAATTGGCCCGCGACGTCGCCCAGCGCTTCAACGCGCGCTTCGGCGACACCTTCCGCATCCCCGAGGCGCGCATCCCCGAGTCGGGGGCGCGGATCATGGACCTGCAGGAGCCCGACCGCAAGATGTCGACCACCAATGGCACGCCGCAGGGCACCATCTACATGCTCGACACGCCCGACGTGGTGCGCAAGAAGTTCAAGACAGCGGTGACCGATTCAGGCCGCGAGGTGCGCCGCGGGCCGGACAAGGCGGGCATCGCCAACCTCATCGAGATCATGGCCATGGCCACCGGCGAGTCGATGGACGCCATCGAGGACCGCTACGACGGGCAGGGGTACGGCGTGTTCAAGAACGCCGTCGCCGACGCGGTGATCGAGCTGCTGGAGCCGATCCAGCAGCGCTACCGGGAGCTGCGCAGCGACCTCGCCGAGTTGCAACGCATCCTCGCCTACGGCGCCGAGCGGGCCCAGGCCGCGTCGGCGCCGACGCTGTCGCTGATGTACGAGCGCATGGGGTTCGTGGCGCCGGCGCGGCGCTGACCCCGCCACCCCGTCCCCGGGGACACCCCTACGCCGCGGCCATCGACACCGGCGTGCACACCCTGCAGGCGCGATAGCCGGCGGCCTCGGCGGCCTCGACGGTGGCGAACTGCACGCGGTGCTGGTCGGAGATGCGCCGCGCGTTGCGGCAGGTGGGGTAGCAGAAGACGCGCGTGGTGTCGCTGCCGAAGAAGCGCACGCCCCGGCGGGCCAGCGTCTCCAGCTGCGCGGCATCGACACCCTCCCAGCCGAGGATGGCTCGCTTGGCGGTGGGGCCCCCCGCGCCGTAGTTGCCGATCACCCCGTCGGCGCGGACCACGCGGTGGCAGGGGATGAGGAAGGGGATGGGATTGTTGGCCAGCGCCGTGCCCACCGCGCGCACCGCCTGGGGGCGGCCGATGCGCCGCGCGATCCAGTTGTACGGCCGCACCTCGCCGCGCGGGATGCGCAGCGCGGTGTGCAGCACGTCCTGCTCGAAGGGCGTGAGGCCGCCCAGGTCGAAGCGCAACGCGGTGCGCTCGCCGAGCAGGGCGCGGCGGATGCCGCCGGCCATCGCCGCGGGCAGCGCGTCGACGCGGCGTGGCGCGGCGCCGAAGCGGCGGGCGTAGCGCGCGGCGAAGTCGGCGTCGTCGATGTCGCGCATCACCGAGCGGATGCCCTGCGGCGTCCAGGCGACGTGGAGCAGCCCCACCTCGGTGTCGAGGGTGGCGAAGACCGCACCGCCGCCCACGGCGTCGAGGACGCGGGGCAGCAGCGACTGCGGGGCGCGCACGTCACCGAGACGGGCGAGCGAGACGGCCAGGGTGTCGTCGTGGTTCATGGTCATCCTGCCTCCCTGCCGTGCAGGGCGAGTCGGAGCAACCCGAGGCCGCGGTGGACGTTGGCCTTGACCGTGCCCACCGGCCGGCCGAGCACCTCGGCCGCCTCGGCGTAGGAGAGCTGCTGGACGTGTCGCAGCACCACCGCGTCGCGGTAGGCGGCGGGGAGCCGGGCCACCATGCAGCGCAGCTCGTCGGCGCCCTCGCGGCGCAGCGCCACCTCCTCGGGGCGGGAGGCGGCGTCGGCGGCGAGCGTGGCCGTCTCCGCCTCGCCCATCGGCTGGGTGGCCACCCGCCGCACCCGCACCCGGTTGCGCACCACGTTGAGGCAGATGCGGTGCAGCCAGGCGCGCAGGTGGAGGACCTCGATGCGCTCCGGCGGGTAGCCGCGCAGGGCCCGGTGGGCGCGCACGAAGGCGTCCTGGGCAACCTCCTCGGCGTCGTGCGGGTTGGTGGTCAGTGCCAGGGCCAGCGCGTAGATGCGGTCCTGGTGCTGGGCCACCAGCCTCTCGAAGCCGAGGTCGAGGTCCCGTGCGAGCAGAGCGGTGAGCGACTCGTCCATTCTCGCCAGCATGAAACACGGCCCGGCGGCGACCGGTTGCAGCACCGAGGTGGCGCTGCCGGGGCCGCTCGACGTCGCCGCGTCGGTGGAGATGTTCCGCCGTTCGGGGGACGACCAGCTCGACCGCTGGGACGGGGCGGTGCTGCTGCGCAGCGTGCGGCTGGCGGGGGAAGCCGTGGGGGTGGCCTGCACACCGGTCGGCACCGTGGCGCGGCCGCGGTTGCGCGTCAGCGTGGCGGCGGCAGATGCCGGCCACCTCGACGCTGCGGCGCGCGTGGTGCAGGCGCGGTTCTTCGCCACCGCGCCGCCCGGCGCGTTGGAGGAGCTGTCCGCGCGCGACCCGGTGATCCGCGCCGCCGAGCGCATCCACCCCGGGGTGCGCCCGGTGCTGCAGCCCGACCTGCTCATCGCCCTGGTGCGCTCGATCAGCGCGCAGCAGATCAACCTGCGCTTCGCCGCGGTGGTGCGCGGCCGCCTCGCCGAGCGCTACGGGACGCGCCACACCGTCGACGGCCACACCGTGTACAGCCTCGATCCCGAAGCGCTGGCCGCGGCGCGCGCCGCCGACCTGCGCGCCCTGCAGTTCACCACCCGCAAGGCGGAGTCGATCATCGGCATCGCCAGCGCGGTCGCCGGCGGGTCGCTCGACGCGGCGAGGCTGGCCGCCCTGGACGACGAGCAGGTGATCGCCCGGCTGGTCACCCTGCCCGGCATCGGCCGCTGGACCGCGGAGTGGCTGCTGGCGCGCAGCTTCGGCCGCCCGGTCGTCGTCGCCGGCGACCTCGGCGTGCGCAAGGCGGTTGGCCTCGCCTACCGCGACGGCGCGATGCCCAGCGAGCCGGAGGTGCGTGCGCTCACCGCGCACTGGGGCGCGGCGGCGGGCGTGGCGCAGCAGCTGCTGCTGCACGCCATGGCCGAGAACCGCTTCGCCGAGATCAGGCGCGCCGCAGCAGCTCCATGAACTCGTTGCGGGTGCGCTCGTCGCTCAGGAACACGCCGCGCATCGCCGAGGTCACCGTGCGGCTGTTCTGCTTCTGGATGCCGCGCATCATCATGCAGAGGTGGGCCGCCTCGACGACCACGGCGACGCCCATCGGCTGCAGCACCTCGTCGATCGCCTCGGCGATCTGGGTGGTCAAGCGTTCCTGCACCTGCAAGCGACGCGCGAACACGTCGACGATGCGGGGCAGCTTGCTCAGCCCGACGACGCGCCCGTCCGGCACGTAGGCGACGTGCGCCTTGCCGAAGAAGGGCAGCATGTGGTGCTCGCAGAGGCTGTACACCTCGATGTCCTTGACCAGCACCATCTCGTTGTAGGGCTCGGCGAAGATGGCGCCGCCCACCACGTCCTCGACCGACTGTTCGTAGCCGTCGGTGAGGTAGCGCAGCGAGTCGGCGACGCGCTGCGGCGTGCGCAGCAAGCCCTCGCGCGACCCGTCCTCGCCGAGCAGCTCGAGGACGCCGGCGACCGTGCGCACCAGCGCCTCGCGAGACGCGGCGTCACGATGTGGTTGGCGGGGCGAGAGGGCGGCGAGATGTGCAGTCACGATGTGCCTTTCGGGTTTCTAGTGCAGGGGATGGGCCAGCTCGACGCTGACCGTGCCGTCG
Organism: uncultured Actinomycetes bacterium; assembly: GCA_964499205.1. GTDB lineage: Bacteria > Chloroflexota > Dormibacteria > Aeolococcales > Aeolococcaceae > DASRDZ01. The sequence continues at coordinate 19,567 of CAZCJX010000031.1, forward strand.
ACCTCGATGACCCGCAGCGCCGGCTGGTCGAAGGTGGCCGGGCCGCCGCAGACGGTGCCGTTGCGCACGTCGAAACGCGAGCCGTGCCAGGGGCAGGTGACCACGGTGCCGTCGAGCGACCCCTCGTCGAGCGGGCCGCCGGCATGCGAGCAGGTGTTGGACATGCCGTAGAGCCGGCCGCCGCGGCGGACCATGAGCACCGGCATGCCGCCGGCGTCGGCGCGCTTCAGCTCGCCCTCCGGGAAGTCGGTGGACTGGCCGACCACCGCGGCGCCCTCGAAGCCGTCGAGGAAGGCGCTGCGGTTGACCATCGTGGCGATGCCGAAGACCAGGTGGCCGCCGATGTATCCGCCGAAGACGACCCCAACCCACCCGGCGGTGGCCAGGCCCACGGCCAGCGGATGGGCGCCGCTGCCGGCCCACCAGCGCAGCCCCAGCGAGGCGACCATGAGCAGCAGCACCACCGTATTGGTCAGTCCGTGCAGCAACGCGTAGCGCCGCTCCTGGCCGAAGGTCTCGTGGAAGTCGGTGTAGCCGGTGATCGCGGCGGCGAGGGCACCGACCACGCCCACGGCGAGGGCGATGTCGCCTGCCTGGGTGGGCAGCCGGTTGGTGAAGTGGGCGACGTAGTCGGCGACCACGCCGGCGGTCCAGGCGCCGATGGGCACGTCGGTCAGGGCGGGATGGAGGGGATGGCCGAGCACGGTGGTGCCGTGCATCGCGTTCTTGAGCGCCCGGCCGGGGGCGCCGAGGCCGGAGTAGGCCGCGCCGACCCAACCCTGGATGGCATCGCCCCACCTCTCCATCCAGTTCTGTCGCCGGAGCATGCGATCGAGCATCGACTCGGCCAAGTCTGGTCCTCCTCCTGGCGAATTTCTCGCGCCACTATGCTATAAACCAAGGGTGACGCGCAACTCGTCGCAGGCGGAGGCCATCGAGCGCCTGGTCGGCGCGCTGCAGGACCCGACCCGCAGGGGAATCCTGCTCGCCTTCTACGCCGACCCGCGACCGCGCAGCGTCGACGACGTCGCCGCGGTCGCCGGGGTGCACCGGACCGTGGCCTTCGGGCACCTCGAGCGGCTGGTCACCCTGGGGTTCCTGGGCACCTCGCAGCGCCGCGGGCTGCCGGGCAAGCCGGCCAAGCTGTACCAGCTGGTCGCCGGGCCGCTCGAGCTGCACCACCCGCAGCGGCAGTTCGCCACGCTCGCCGGGCTGCTCGGGGAGGGATTGGAGCAGTTCGGCGAGCCGGGGTTGGAGGCGGCGCGCGCGGCGGGGCGGCGGCAGGGGGAGACGCTGGGCGCGGGCTGTCCCCGGGCGGCGACGCCGGCGGACGCGCTGCTCCCGTTGACAGTGCTGGGCGGGGACTACGAGGTGCAGGGCGACCGGGTAGTGGCGCGCAACTGCATCTTCGAGGAGGCGTGCGCGCGGGCGCCCCAGGCGATCTGCCATCTGCACGCGGGGATGATCGAAGGGGTGCTCGCCGCGGCGGGGATGCCGCGTTGCGTGGCGCCGTGCGACGGCGGCGAAGGCGCGGCGAGCGGCGGGCACGTCGCCTGCGTCTACCGCCTCAGCGAGGCCGCCTCCTGAGGCGTCAGGAGGGGGTGAAGCCGCCCTGGGTGCCGGGGATGAAGCTGTAGGTGGTCTGGCCGGTGCAGGTCATGGTCTGGCCGCTGATCGAGCAGCCGGCCGCGGCGGGACCCCAGTACTGCGGCCAGGTCAGGGTGATCGACGTGGTGTAGGTGATGGTGTACTCCATCCCCGGCACCGCGCCCGTGCCGCTGACGCCCGGCGAGCTCGCCACGCTGGTGGGCGAGCCGTTGACGGTGTAGTCGCCCTGCGAGGTGATCGGGCCGTCGCCCCGGCCGCCCGCGCCGCTGCCGCTGGCCACCTGGTTGCCGAAGATGTCGGTGAGCACGGCGTGGCCGCCCATGGTCGGCTGGTAGACGCCGCTGCCGCAGGCGGTCTGGCCGCGGAAGACGGAGCCGAGCGGGTTGGCCTGGGTGTTGTCGTAGCTGAGGTCGACGGCGCAACCCTCGGGGTCGACCGGCACGGCGACGGTCACCAGGCTGGGCGGCTCGACGACGATGGTGATCGGCTGGCCGGACGCGGGCAGGCCGGGCGGGGCGGGGATGCCGCCGGGGAGGTCGGCGAGGACCAGCCCGCAGGTGAGCAGCGGCAGCACGATGCCGGCGATGATCGCGGCAACCCGCACCGGTGTCCGCCAGAGACCCCTACCCATTCCTCGATCCCTCCTGGAGGCCCACACCCTACCAGACGGCTGAGCGGGGCCCAAACCCGCGCCTTGCCGGGTCACGCCGCGATGTCGTCGAGCGTGCCGCCGTCGTCGTCGCGGAGCTGCGCCTCGAGCCGGGCGACAGCGTCGGCGCGGCGGCTGGCGCGCTGGGCGACATCGGCGAAGAGCCGGTAGGCGCGGTAGCGCGAGAGGGCCGCGGATTCGCCGGCGTCGGCGAGGCGCTGCAGCAGCCGGGAGCGCGCCCGGGTGGCGTCGAAGGTGCCGGCGAACGCGGTGGGCACGGTGGGCGGCAGCTCCTCGCGCTCCCGCCGGCGCTGTCCGGCGAGCTCGAGCACCTGGCAGGAGATGCAGGTGCCGCGGCGGGACGTGCGCTCAGCCCGGGGCAGGCCGGTCCACTCCCACCCGCAGCGCGGGCAGGCGTGCGCCTCGCGGCCGCAGCCGCCGCAGTTGACCGGCACCGTCGGGCCGTGGCTCGCGCCGGAGGCGCTGGCGATCCAGGCGCGGGGACCGCCGCAGCGGGGGCAGGGACTTGGCTCCACCATGACAGCGATAACGACGCGTGGGTCACCGACCTTTCGGTGGTCGGGCATGATTGCCGCCGACCCAGGAGGACCTGCCCGTTGAAGTCGCCGGCCGGACCGCTGCTGACTGTTCGGTCCGTCCCGTATTCGTCGTCCGTGGTGCAGGAGCTGATCGCCGGCATGGACGCCGACCTGAGCGCCCGCTACGGGTCGCCCTCGCTGGATCCCGTCGACGGCGCCGCGCTGGTGCCGCCGCGCGGGGAGATGCTGGTGGCGTACGCGGACGACGTTCCGGTCGGCTGCGGCGGCTTCGAGCGCGTCGACGAAGGGCTCTGCGAGCTGCGGCGCCTGTTCGTCGTGCGGCCGTGGCGTGGGCGCGGTGTCGGCCGCTTTCTGCTGCGCGAGTTGGAGGAGCGCGCCTGGGCCAGCGGCTACGGCGCGATGCGGCTGGAGACGGGGACCCGACAGCACGAGGCGCTGGCTCTGTACCGCGCCTGCGGCTACCGGGAGATTCCGCGCTTTCCGCCGCACGTGGGGGACGACTGGAGCGTGTGCATGGCCAAGGAGCTGCGGGCGCCGTACGAAAGTTGAAGGCCGGCTTGACGCTTCGCCGGAGTTGCGGGACGTACAAGTCCTGACACCCCTGTGCGGAGCACCCAATCCTTCCACTTTCAATATACCGTGCGCCGGGGGACTTGCGGCAAGACCGGGGGCGTACTGCAGGATCGCGATCCATGAATGAGCATGCGGTCGTGATCGCCGGGGCAGGTCCGACAGGGCTGATGCTGGCAGGCGAGTTGGCGTTGGCGGGGATCGACGTTGCCATTGTCGAGCGGCGGGTCAGCCGGGACCTTCCCGGCTCGCGTGCAGGCGGCCTGCACTCACGGAGCATCGAGGTCCTCGATCAGCGCGGCATCGCCGAACGATTCCTTTCGCAGGGGCAGACCGCCCAGGTCCAATCGTTCGGCCATATCCCTTTGGACATCAGCGACTTTCCCACCCGCCATCCCTACGGGCTCGGGCTGTGGCAGAACCACATCGAGCGCATCCTCGCCGAGTGGGTCGGCGAGCTTGAAGTGCCGATCCACCGCGGGCGCGAGGTGACGGGATTCGTGCAGGACGACACCGGCGTCGACGTCGAGATGTCCGACGGCGGCACGCTGCGAGCGGAATATCTCGTCGGGTGCGACGGAGGCCGCAGCGCGGTGCGCAGGGCAGCCGGCATCGAATTCGCGGGATGGGGACCGTCGACCACCTCGATCATCGCCGAGGTCGAGTTGAGTGAGGAGCCGGAGTGGGGCATTCGCCGCGACGAGAAGGGAATCCATTCCCTCAGCAGAATGGGGGATGGTGGGCCTGTGCGTGCGCTGGTAAGTGAAGGCTACGGGGGCCAAACCGGTGAGCCGACCCTGCGTGATCTCAGCAACGCGCTCATCGCCGTCTGGGGGACGGACTACGGTGTCCACAGCGCCACGTGGATCTCGCGGTTCACCGATGCGGCACGCCAGGCCGTGTCGTACCGGGACAGACGTGTGCTGCTGGCCGGCGATGCGGCGCACGTGCATTACCCGGTGGGCGGACAGGGCCTCAACACCGGCCTGCAGGATGCGGTGAACCTGGGATGGAAGCTGGCCCAGGTGGTCAAACGAACGTCGCCGGAAACCCTGCTGGACACCTACCACGCCGAGCGGCATCCTGTCGCCGCCCGCGTCCTGCACAACACCCTCGCGCAGGTGCTGTTCATGCCCTCCACCGCGCGCATCGACGCCCTGCGCGACATCCTGTCCGACCTGCTGCGCATGGACGAGCCTCGCAAGCGCATCGCCGGAATGATCTGCGGTCTCGACATCCACTACGACCTCGGTGACGGACACCCGCTGCTGGGACGCCGCATGCCCGATCTCGACCTGTTCACCGCCGGCGGCCCGCTGCGCGTCTTCACCCTGCTGCACGATGCGCGACCGGTGCTGCTCAACCTCGGTGAGCCAGGCCGCTTCGACATCACTCCATGGACGGATCGCGTGCAGCTGGTCGACGCCGAATATGGTGGCGAGTGGGAGCTTCCGGTCCTCGGCCCGGTCACCGCTCCCACGGCCGTTTTGATTCGGCCCGACGGACACGTTGCCTGGGTTGGAGAGCGAACCGATGACGGGCTTGATGGCGCGCTGACCACCTGGTTCGGCCACCCGACTCGCCAAGCCGATTCGGCGACGGTACGATAAAAGTATGAAACGCGGTGTCACCACGCCCCGCCACGAGAAGGTGACCATATCCGTCCCGGCCGCACGGCTGGCTCGTGCTCGCGCCGCCGTTGCCGCCGGAGCGGCATCCTCGGTCAGCGCGTACGTCGATCAAGCGCTGGCCGAGAAGGAGGAGCGGCTCAGTCTCGACGCCGCCCTGGATGCCATGGACCGCGAGTTGGGACGGCCTTCCCGCGACGCTGAGACGTGGGCACGGCGCGTCCTCGAGCGCTGACCCTCGACGCCGGAGCGCTGATCGCCTTCGACCGCGGCGACGAGCGACTGCGCGCCCTGCTGCGCCGGGCTCTCGCTCGGAAGGCCGACGTTGCAGTTCCCGCCGGGGCGCTCGCCCAGTCCTGGCGGGACGGCTCGCGGCAGGCCAACCTGGCCGCACTCGTCGGTGATCAACGCGTACGGGTCGAAGCGATGACTGCGCAGGTGGCAAAGGCCGCGGGCACACTGTGCGCCCGAGCGGGTACGGACGATGTCATCGACGCTTCGGTCGTCCTCTGCGCTCGGCGACAAAGTGACGGCGTGGTGATCACGTCGGACGCGAAGGACATCAGGCGACTCGATCCGCGCTTGCCGGTCGAACCGGTCTGACGGTGGTCGGCCCGATCGTCGAGGCCCGAGCCGTGTGAGGCGTGGCGACCCCGATCGGATTCGAACCGACGATCTCCACCTTGACAGGGTGGCGTGTTAGGCCAGGCTACACCACGGGGCCGCGCGGACTCGGGATCATAACATCGGCTCCGGGAGGGACCCGCGGGCTAGGCTGGGGGGCATGCCAGCAGCGGGTCGACGGCACGACGAGGTGTCCGCGGGTGGGGTGGTGGTGCGGCGGACGGAGGGCGGGTGGGAGGCCTGCCTGATCAGGGTGCGACAGGCGTGGAGCCTGCCCAAGGGCAACCTCGGCGACGACGAGACGCCCGAGCAGGCGGCGGTGCGGGAGATCAGCGAGGAGGTGGGCCTGCCCGTCGACCGGCTCCGGGTGCTCGGCGAGCTGCCGCCGGCGGAGTACATGTACCGGCGCGACGGGCGGCTGGTGCGCAAGATCGTGCACCACTTCCTGGTCGAGGCCCCCGCCGACGTGCCGCTCCGCGCCGACGGCCGGGAGGTGGACGAGGCGCAGTGGGTGCCCCTCCGGGAGGCGCCGCGGCGGGTGACCTACCGCGACCTCAAGGCTGCCCTGGACACGGCGATCGCCCAGCTCGAAGCGGCGGGCTGAGCCGCTCGCCGGCGAGGCGCGGCACCGGCGGCTCCGTAGAATCCCCGCAGCGATGCACCTCTACGACACGGCCACCCGCGCGGTGCGACCCTTCCAGCCGGGCGGGGACACCGTGTCGCTCTACGTCTGCGGCATCACCCCCTACGACGCCGCCCACCTCGGCCACGCCTTCACCTACCACGTCTTCGACGTGCTCACCCGCCGCCTCGCCGCCGCCGGCCGGAGCGTGCGCAGCGTGCGCAACGTCACCGACGTCGACGACGACATCTTCCGCGTCGCCCGCGAGCGCGGCGTCGACCCCGCCGCCCTGACCGCAGAGCAGGTGGCCCGCTTCGACCGGGAGATGGCCGCGATCGACATCCTCCCCGTCACCGCCGCCCCACTCGCCAGCCAGCACGTCCCCAACATGGTCGACTGGATCGGGCGGCTCGAAGGCGAGGGCGTCGCCTACGCGCGCGACGGCTGGGTCTACTTCGACGTCTCGCGCTTCCCCCGCTACGGCAGTCTCAGCCGGCTCGACCGCGCCCAGATGATCGCGCTGAGCCGGGAGCGCGGCGCCGACCCCGACGACCCGCGCAAGGACGACCCCCTCGACTTCGTCCTCTGGCAGCCCTCCCTCGACGACGAGCCGCGCTGGGATTCGCCGTGGGGCGCCGGCCGCCCCGGCTGGCACATCGAATGCTCGGTGCTGGCCACCGACCTGCTGGGCGACACCGTCGACCTCCACGGCGGCGGCGACGACCTCATCTACCCGCACCACGAATCGGAGATCGCCCAGGTCGAGGCCGTCTCGCATCACCCCTTCGTGCGCCACTGGATGCACGTCGCCATGGTCCAGCTCGACGGGGTGAAGATGAGCAAGTCGCTGGGCAACCTGGTGTTCGTCGGCGACTGCCTGCAGCGCTGCGCGCCCGGCTCGGTGCGCCTGGCGCTGGCGGCGCACCACTACCGCACGCCGTGGTCGTTCGAGTGGGACGAGCTGGCCGAGGCGGAGGCGCGGCGACAGCGGTATCGCGAGGCCATGGCGGCCGGCGCGGTGCTCGACCCCGCCGACGCGCGCGAGTTCGAGCGCGCCTTCTTCGCGCGGCTCGACGACGACCTCGACACGCCGGGCGCGGTGGGCGTCCTCGACGCGCTGGCGGCGCGGGCGCGAGCAGCTGGTGTGACGCGCGCGGACGGCGCTGACGCCGAGTCGCTGCTGCGCCGCCTGCTCAGCGTGCTGGGCTGCGACGTGGTGCCGGCGGCCGCCGCGGGGGCGTAGTTCCGGCCG
>CAZCJX010000032.1:0-1199 GCA_964499205.1 uncultured Actinomycetes bacterium
GCGCTGTTGTGCCGGCAGTCGCCGTCGCGCTCGTCGATGCCGCAGACGATGTGCATCCCCGACTCGCGCGCCACCTCGACCAGCGCCCGCACCGTCGGCCCGTCGTCGGGATGCTCGGCACCGGCCTGCGCCTCCTCCACCGAGGCGAAGGTGTAGCCGCTGCTGGCCAGCTCGGGGAGGACGCAGAGGTCGACACCGTCCTCGGCCGCCGCCCGCGCCCAGCGCACCGCCTGGGCGCGATTGCCCTCCGCGTCGCCGACGCGCGGCTCGTACTGGCACACCGCGATCCGCGCGCGACGCCCCTGATCGCTCATGGCCACCACGGTACCAGGGCCCGGCCGCCGCCGGACCGCCCCACGACCACTCCCCCTGAGCCCGCTGGGCTCAGAAGTCCATGTCGTCCATGCCGTGGCTGTGGCCGTGCCCGTGCCCATGGCCGTGGCCGTGCCCATCCTCCTCGTCCTCGGGCTCGGGCGCGTCGGCGATCAGTGCCTCGGTGGTCATCACCATGGTGGCGATCGAGGTGGCGTTGAGCAGTGCGGTCAGGGTCACCTTGGCGGGATCGACGATGCCCCGCTCGACGAGGTCGCCGAAGTCGCGCGCCGCGGCGTCGTACCCCTCGTTGGCGCCCATGGTGCGCACCCGGTAGACCACCACCGAACCCTCGTCGCCGGCGTTGCGGGCGATGGTGCGCAGCGGCTCCTCGAGGGCGCGGCGGACGATCTCGGCGCCGACCTTCTCGTCGCCGCTGAGCGACAGCCCGTCGACGGCCGGGGCGGCACGCAGCAGGGCGACACCGCCACCCGGCACGATGCCCTCCTCGAGGGCGGCGCGCGTGGCGGCGAGTGCGTCCTCGACGCGCGCCTTGCGCTCCTTCATCTCCACCTCGGTGGCGGCGCCGACCTTGACCACCGCGACACCGCCGACCAGCCGGGCCAGCCGCTCCTGCAGCTTCTCGCGGTCCCAGTCGGAATCGGTCTCGGTGATCTGCTGGCGGATCTCCTCGACCCGCGCCTGGATGCGCGCCTGGTCGCCGCGGCCCTCGACGACGGTGGTGTCCTCCTTGGTCACCACCACGCGGCGGGCGCGGCCGAGCAGGTCGAGGCCGGTGTTGTCGAGGCGCAGCCCGCGCTCCTCGCTGACCACCTCGCCGCCGGTGAGGATGGCGAGGTCTTGGAGCATGGCCTTGCGGCGGTCAC
>CAZCJX010000032.1:1209-26428 GCA_964499205.1 uncultured Actinomycetes bacterium
GCCTTGACGGCGACGGCGGTGAAGGTGCCGCGCAGCTTGTTGACCACCAGCGTGGCCAACGCCTCGCCCTCGACGTCCTCGGCGACGATGAGCAGCGGGCGGCCGGTCTGCACCACCTTCTCCAGCACCGGCAGCAGGTCGGCGACGGCCGAGACCTTGCGGTCGGTGATGAGCAGCCACGGCTCGTCGAGCACCGCCTCCATGGCCTGCTGGTCGGTGGCGAAATAGGGCGAGATGTAGCCGCGGTCGAACTGCATGCCCTCGACCACCTCGACCTCGGTCTCCAGGCCCTGGCCGTCCTCGACGGAGATGACGCCGTCGCGACCGACGCGGTCGAAGGCGTCGGCGATCATGCTGCCGATGGTGGGATCGCCGGCCGAGATGGTGGCGACGCGGCGGATGTCCTCGCTGCCCTCGATCTTGGTGGCCGTCTTGCGCACCGCGTCGGCGACGGCGTCGGCGGCGGCGAGCATCCCGTTGCGCAGGCCGGTCGGCGAGGCGCCGGCGGCGAGGTTGCGCAGACCCTCGTCGATCATCGCGCGGGCCAGCACTGTGGCGGTGGTGGTGCCGTCGCCGCTGACGTCGTTGGTCTTGGTGGCGACCTCCTTGACCAGCTGCGCGCCCATGTTCTCGAAGTGGTCCTTGAACTCGATGTCGCGCGCGATGGTCACGCCGTCGTTGATCACCAGCGGCGCGCCGAACTTCTTGTCGAGGACGACGTTGCGGCCACGCGGGCCGAGGGTCACCGAGACGGCGTCGGCGAGCGCGTCGGCGCCGCGCTTCAGCGCGTCACGCGCCGCGACGTCGAAGACGAGCTGCTTGGCGGGCATGCGGGATCAGACCTCCTTCGGGGAAACGCCGGGCGGGCGGGGTGCGCGTCGCGGCGCGGCGGCAGGTGCGAACCGTGCGCCGCGCCGCGTCCAGCGCGAGGGCTCAGCTCTTGCCGTTGGCCGCGACGACGGCGAGGATGTCCTTCTCCGAGAGGATCAGGTAGTCCTGCTCGTCGATCTTGACCTCGCTGCCGGCGTACTTGGCGTAGATCACCCGGTCGCCGACCGACACGTCGAGGGCGACGCGGGCGCCCGTCTGCTCGTTGTAGCGACCATTGCCGACCGCCTCGACGAGGCCCTCCTGGGGCTTCTCCTTGGCGGTGTCCGGCAGAACGATGCCGCTCTTGGTGACCTCCTCACGCTCGAGGGGCTTGACCACCACACGGTCAGCAAGGGGGCGAAGATTCACGGCCACGAGGACCTCCTCCGGACATGGTTAGCACTCGGGATAAGAGACTGCTAACACTCTAGCGGAGAGAGTGCCAGGGTGGCAAGCCGAAGGCGGCGGGCGCTGGCGCGGCGCCGCGGGACTGGCGGAGAGCCGCGGCGTCCATGGGGCGCCGGCGGTGCGGGAAGGCCCGCGGCGCCGGAGTGCGGGAGTTCGCCGGCGCCGATGCTTTGGCTACCGTCGCGGGCGATGGACCCCGACCTGCACGTCGCCCTGGAGCTGGCCGACATCGCCGACGGCATCGCCATGGCGCGGTTCGGCGGCCGGCTGCACGTCGAGGAGAAGGCGGACGGCTCGATGGTCACCGACGTGGATCGCGACGTCGAGGCCGCGCAGCGGGAGCACCTCGCCCGGGTGCGGCCGGGCGACGCGGTGCTCGGCGAGGAGCTCGGGCAGAGCGGCGACGGGCCGCGGCGCTGGGTGCTCGACCCGCTCGACGGCACGGCGCGGTTCGCCCGGCACCGACTCGGCTGGGGGACGATCGTGGCCCTGGAACGCGACGGCGAGGTGGCGGTCGGAGTGATGACCCAGCCGGCGCGCGGGCGGCGCTGGTGGGCGGCGCAGGGTGAGGGGGCGTGGGCGTCGGACGGCAGGCGCCTGCGGGTGTCGGCGGCGACGACCCTGGCCACCGCGCTGCTCTGCGACGACAACCGCGGCAGCGCGCGCTGGGGATCCCCGCGGCGCGCTCCCGGGGCGCGGCTGGCGCTGCGCTGTGGAGAATGCCGCACCCCGCAGGGCATCCCGGTGACCATCGTCGTCGCCGAGGGCCTCGCCGACGTGGCGGTGCAGCTCGCCGCGCCCTGGGACCTCGCCGCCGCCAAGGTGATCGTCGAGGAGGCGGGCGGCCGCTTCACCGACGTCGAGGGTCGCCCGCGCTTCGATACCGGCTCGGCGCTGGTGAGCAACGGCGCACTGCACGAGCAGGCGCTGCGGGCACTCCGCGGCGGCTAGAGACCCCAGCCCGTCAGGCGAACTCGCCGAGCCCGGGGTCGACGGCGAACCCCGGCGCGTCCGGCCCCTGCCGCTGCAGCCGGTGCCACCCCGCCATGGCGATCATCGCCGCGTTGTCGGTGCAGTAGCGCAGCGGCGGGATCACCACGTGCAGCCCGGCGAAGCGCTCGCGCACCGCCTCGCGCAGCGCGCTGTTGGCGGCGACACCGCCGACCACGGCGATGCGGTCGGCGCCGCTGCGCTCCAGGGCGTGCTCCAACCCGGTGACCAGCTGGTCGACGGCGGCGCGCTGGAACGACGCCGCGAGACCGGCCACCACCTCCGCGTCGCGCGGCGTCCCGTCCTCGCCCAGCTGCGACGCCGGCAGGTCGCGCACCGCGTAGCGCACCGCCGTCTTCAACCCCGAGAACGAGAAGGAGTCCTCCAACCGCGTGCGCGGCAGGGGAAATCGGCGCGCATCGCCGTTCTCTGCCGCGCGCTGCACCGCGGGCCCACCGGGATACGGCAGCCCCAGCATGCGCGCCACCTTGTCGAACGCCTCCCCCACCGCGTCGTCGCGCGTCGCCGCCAGCCGCACCGCGTCGCCGTGGTCGCGCAGCACCACGCAGTCGGTGTGCCCACCGCTCACCACCAGTGCCAGGTACGGCGGCTGCAGCGAGGCATCGGCCAGCATCGCGCTGTACACGTGGCCGGCGAGATGCGACACGCCGACCAGCGGCAAACCGCGCGCCACCGCCACTCCCTGCGCATAGGCAGTTCCGACCAGAAGTGACCCGATCAATCCCGGCCCGCGCGTCACCGCCACCGCGTCGACGTCGTCCCACCCGCCGGGCAGCGCATCCAACGCCTCGTCCACCGCGGGCGCAATGGCATCGAGATGCGCCCGCGCCGCCAGCTCCGGCACCACGCCGCCGAAACGCGCGTGCATGTCGACCTGCGAGGCGACGACCGTCGACAGCAGCTCAGTCCCGTCGCGCAGCACCGCCGCCGCGGTCTCGTCGCACGACGTCTCGATGGCGAGGAGGTTCAGCGGTCCGGGTACCCCGGCGGGGGCTCGTCGCCCACGCCCTCGACGGCGACACCGAGGCTGCGCAGCATCTCCTTGAACGTCCGCTTGAAGGCGGGCGCGTGGATGCTGTCGCTCCACATGATCAGCGCGTCCTCGCCGTTGTCGGTGTAGTAGCCGCGGCGGCGGCCGATCGCCTTGAAGCCGTACGCCTCGTAGAGGCGGATGGCGTGCTCGTTGCTGGGGCGCACTTCGAGCGTGATCCAGCGCGCGCCGAGGGTGTAGGCCCGCTGCACCAGCGCGGCGAACAGCGCCCGCCCGTAGCCCTTGTTCTGGTCGCGCGCGCGCACGCCGATGGTGGTGATGTGGGCTTCGTGGAACACCTTCCACAGGCCGCCGTAGCCGACGATCTCGCCGTTCTCGCGCAGCACGATGTACGACGCCTGGCGGTTCTGCGACAGCTCGCGGTGATACGCGTTCCTGGGCCACGGCGTCAGGAAGATCTCCTTCTCGATCGCCTGGACCGTGGGAATGTCGTCCTCGCGCATCCGGTCGATGGCGAGTCGGGGAACGACCTGCATGCTGTCTTCGCCGTCGGTGCTGCTGATGCGACGCGCCCGGGTGCCGGACTTCACGGCCATCATACGCGCGGGTGTGGAGCGTGAGCGGGGTTGCCGGAGAGGTACACGGGCTCCAATCCGGCACGGCTCAGCGGCGGCGTCAGCGCCACCGTCGCGGCCGCGGCGCGGGCGAGGGCGGACGCGGCTGAGGCCCCGGCGTCGAGGGCGCCGTCGACGGCGTCGAGGCTGACGGCGACGGCGCCGGGATGCGGCCGCCACCCCGCCGCCTCGACGCGTCGCGGCTCGGCCAGCGACCGCAGCGAGCCGTCGGCGCCACGGTGCAGGCGCGCGACGTACAGCGCGCCCCGGCCGGCGTCGGCAACCGCCTCGATGTGGGACGAGCCCTCCGGCGCCGCCAGGGCGACGACGTCGAGGGCACCCACCCCGTGCAGGGGCAACTGCCGTGCGTGGGCCACGCCGAGCGCCGCGGCGATGCCGACGCGCAGCCCGGTGTACGACCCCGGACCGACCACCACGGCGACGGCCCGCAGCTCCGGCGCGCCCGAGGAGAGCAGGGCGGCGACCGCCGGTGCCAGCTCGCGGTCCAGCTCCCGTCCCCCAACAGCGCCGTGGTCGAGCAGCGCGCCGTCCTCGCCGGCGAGGACGCAGAGGCCGCGCCGCCGCGAGGCGGTGTCGATGGCCAGGATGCTCACCACAGCGCCGCCGCGAGGTGGGCGGGCAGCCGGTCGACGGTGATGCGCCGCCGCGTCTGGTCGACCACCTCGAGGTGGAGGCGCACCGCCTCGCCGCCGCCGAGATGGGGCGCGTACTCGGCCCACTCCACGGCGACGGCACCGCCGTCCAGCAGCGTGTCGAGGTCGAGCGCATCGAGGTCGGCGCCGGGTCCGAGGCGGTAGAAGTCGAGGTGGTGCAGCACCACCCGCTCACCGCGGTAGACGTGGTGCAGCACGAAGGTGGGGCTGCGCACCGCCGCGGGGTCGGCGCCGGTGCCCGTGGCCAGGCCGCGGACGAACACCGTCTTGCCGGCGCCGAGGTCGCCGTCGAGGCCGACCAGGTCGCCGACCCGCAGCGCCGCGCCCAGCCGGCGGCCGAGCTCCTCGGTGTCTGCCGGCGACTCGCTGACCAGGGTCATCGCTCGCTTGGCGGCGTTCACGACGCGAAGTGTCGCGAGACGACGGCCGGCAGCGCCAGCTCGGTCCCGCCCTCGCGGTCGAGCAGGCGCAGCCCGGAGCCCTCGACCAGCCGGCCCACCACGCTCAGCGGCGCCAGCTGCGAGGGCCAGTCGCGCCGCAGAGCGTCGACCTCGGCGGCGGGCACGGCGGCGAGCAGCTCGAAGTCCTCGCCGCCGCCCAGGGCCAGCGCCGCCCACTCGTCGCCGAAGGCCTGGCGCAGCGCGGCATCGACGGGCAGCGCGTCGCGCCACAGCTCGGCGCCGGTGCCGCTGGCGTCCGCGGTGCGGCGGGCGTCGACGAGCAGGCCATCGCTGACATCGCCGGCGCAGCGCACCCCCCGCGCGGCCAGCTCGCGGCCCTCGGCCAGGCGGGGACAGGGATCGAGCTGCGCCGATCGCCAGGCCGCCGCCACCTCGGCTGGCACCGCGTGACCGGCTTCGGCCAGCGCCGCACCGCCCTCTGCCCGCACCGCGCCACCGGCACCAGCCGCCGCGCCGGCACCAGCCCCCGCGCCACTGCCGCCACCCGCCAGCAGCAGCCATAACCCCGCCGCGGCCCGACCCACCACTCCGGTCACCACCAGGGCATCGCCGGCGCGCCCCGCGTCGCGGCGCAGCGCCCGCCCCGGCGCCACCGTGCCGCCCGCCACCACGTCGAGCACCAGGGGCCCCTCGATGGCGCTGAGGTCGCCGCCGATCACCGGGCAGCCGTGCTCGGCGGCCATGTCCTGCAGCCCGCGGTGCACCTCCTCCACGTCGCCCAGCGACGTCGACCCGTCCGCGCACAGCGTCACCAGGCACCAGGCCGGCGTCGCCCCCATGGCGGCGAGGTCGGACAGCGACAGGGCCAGGCAGCGCCGCCCCAGCAGGTAGGGCGGCATCCACTCCCGCCGGAAGTCGACGCCCTCGACCAGCGCGTCCTGGGTCAGCGCCAGCACCTCGCCGGCCGGCGGCTGCCAGAGCGCCGCGTCGTCGCCCGGGCCGAGCAGCACACCGGCGGCCGCGGCCCCTCGCCGCGCGCCGAGCAGCCGCCGCAGCAGCCCGGACTCGCCGACCTCGGAGAGCCGCGGGCCGGCCGCCCCGAAGCCGGGCGGGTCGGCCACCTACGACGACGAGGTGGGCAGCCCGGCAGTGGGGCTCGACGCCACCGCCTCGAAGCTGATCTCGGCGCGGCCGGCCAAGTGGGCCCGGCGCCCCGCCGCGACCGCCTCGCTGAAGGCGCGCGCCATCTCCACCGGGTTGCCCGCCCGCGCGATGGCGGTGTTGACCAGCACCGCCGCCGCGCCCCACTCCATGCAGCGCGCCGCCTCGCTGGGCACGCCCAGCCCGGCGTCGACCACCACCGGCACCTGGAGCCGCTCGATGATCAGCTTGACGTTGAAGGGATTCTGGATGCCCAGGGTGGTGCCGATGGGTGCCGCGCCGGGCATCACCGCCGCCGCGCCCGCCTCCTCCAGGCGCAGCGCCAGCACCACGTCGTCGCTGGTGTAGGCGAGCACGGTGAAGCCCTCCTCCACCAGGATGCGCGTCGCCTCCAGCGTTCCTGCCGGGTCTGGCAGCAACGTGCGTTCGTCGCCGACCACCTCCACCTTGATCAGGTTGCTGAGGCTGGCGGCGCGGGCGAGGTGGGCGAGGCGCACCGCCTGCTGCGCGGTGGTGGCGCCCGCGGTGTTGGGCAGCAGGGTGAACGGCGAGAGGTCGACGGCGGCCAGCTCGTTGCGGCCGCCGCCGTCGAGGGAGAGGCGGCGGATGGCCAGGGTCACCATGTCGGGCCGCGCCGCGGCCAGGCAGTCGCGGAGCACCTCGTCGGAGGGGAACTTGCCGGTGCCGTGGATCAGGCGGTTGCGCAGCACCGCCTCGCCGATGCGCAGCTCGTCGGCCCCCACCGGGGCGTCGGTCGTCAGTGTCATGGTTGGCAGGAACCTCGTGTGCCGGTCATCCGCCGCCGACGAACTGGAGGACCTCCAGCTCGTCGCCCTCCGCGATGCGCGCCTGCTCGAAGTCGCCGGCGCGCAGGATCTGCATGTTGTGCTCGACGACGACGCGCGGCGCCCTGACGTCGAGGTGTTCGAGGAGCTGGGCCACGGTGAGCCCCTCCTCCACCTCGCGGCTGTCGCCGTTGAGGCGGATGGTGATCACGCCACCGCCTCCGCCGACGCCGTCGTGCCGCACACCGCGTCCACCATGGCGCGCAGCCGCCGGGCCGCGCCGGCCACGTCGGCGGCGTCGCACACCGCGCGCACCACGGCGATGCGCCGCGCCCCCGCGGCGAGCACCGCGCCGGCATTGGACTCGTCGATGCCGCCGATGGCGAACCAGGGCAGCCGCACCTGCGCAGCCACCTCGGACACCAGCGACAGCCCCACCGCCGGGCGCCCCGGCTTGGTCGGCGTGGCGTGCACCGGGCCGACGCCGATGTAGTCGGCGCCCTCGGCCTCCGCCGCAAGCGCCTGGGCCAGCGAGTGCGTCGAGCGCCCGACGATGCGTCCCGGCCAGAGCCGCCGGGCCACCTGCAGCGGCAGGTCGTCCTGCCCCAGGTGCACACCGTCGGCGTCCGCCGCCATGGCCACGTCGAGCCGATCGTTGACGACGAAGAGCACGCCCGCGCGGGCGGTCAGCGACCGGCACAGCGAGGCCAGCCGCACGGTCTCCAGCGCGTCCTCGTCCTTGCGGCGCAGCTGCACCACGCCGGCGCCGCCGTCGCAGGCGGCGCGCACCACCTCGGCGACCTGCGCGGGGGTGTGCCCGGCCGTGGTCACCACGTAGAGCCGCGCCGCCGCGAGGCGGGCGGCCAGATCGGGGGCGGCGCTGCCGGACATCGTCTCCTGGCCACGTGAGGGATCGCGGAGCCGGCCGGGTGGCCCATTGCTCCGGCCGCATTACCGGCCGGGTCGTCGGGGTCGCCGCCGCGTGGCGGCCTCTCAGCTCGCGCTCCCCCAGGGATGCCGCGATGATACGCCGCTTCTACGGCGCCGTCGCCTCCCGGGCCGCGCCGTCGGGGAAGCGCACCGAGACCACGCATCCGCCGTCGGACGCCTCGATCGCCAGCGTGCCCCCGGCCACCGCGGCGCGGGCACGGCAGCGCAGCACCCAGCCGCCCTCGCCGGCCGCCGGCGGCACGTCGGCGGAGAGCTGCAGCACCACCGCGTCGCCGCCGCTGCTCAGCCCCACGCCCAGCGAGCGTCCGCCGGCGGCCGCCATGCCGGCGAGGAACTCCTGGACGATCCACAGCACCGCCGCGGCCACCTCCGGGTCGGCGGGCTCGGCGCCGTTCCAGGCGAGGTCGCCGCCCAGCCGCTGGTAGGCGTCGAGGCAGCGGCGCAGCGTGGTGTGGAGCGGCTCGCCCTCGCGCGGCGCCACCAGCTCGGTGCCCGGCCGGCCGCGGAGATCCTCGACCACCCCCGCCAGGCGATCGAGGAGGCCGCGCACCCGCTCGGCGGCACCGCCGGGGTCGCGCTCCACCTCGCGCTGCACCACCTCGAGGTCGAGGGCCAGGCCGGAGAGGTCCTCGAGCACCGCCGCGGTCACCTGCTGCGCCGAGGCGACGCGGTCGGCAGCGGCGTCCTCGAGCAGGGTGCGCAGCAGCTCGACGTCGGCCGCCGACAGCGCCTGCTCGGGGCGCTCCTCAAACTGCCCCTGGAGCAGCCGGACGAGGTGGCAGGCGGTCTCGTCACCGGCGATGCGCTCGCGGACCCGCGCCTGCGACTCGACCACGGCGGCCACCTCGTCGGCCCGGAAGCGGGTGAGGTTGCGGCTGATGTGCACCCACTGCGAGCTGAGCCGCTGCAGCTCGTCGCGGTTGCGCGAGGCGCGGGCGCTGAGCACGGCCAGGGCCGTGTCGAGCCAGCGGCGCACCGCGTTGGGATCGCCGGAGGCAGGATCGGGCAGGGGCGGGATCGCCTCCGGCCACACCGCGTCGGGCACGGCCACCGAGGGGAGCTCCGGCTCGGCCCCGGCCGCCTCGGCACCGCCGGCGTAGCGCTGCTCGATGGCTTCGAGGTGGGCCAGCTGCTCGGCCAGCTCGGGGTCGCCGAGCAGGTCGGCGTCGGGGGCGACGGTCATGTCCCGGTCACCCTCGTCCGGCTCCGCCTCCGCGGGCCGCCGCGGCCTCCAGAAGCCTGCCACGCCTTTCGCCTCGCTGCTCTCATCCGGGCGCCTCACGCCTGGGCACGCGTGCCGAGACCGCGCAGAGCACCTCGTAGGAGATCGTCCCCTCGACCGCTCCGACCTCGGCTGCACCCAGCCGCTGCGCACCGCGACCTCCGACGATGATGACGGCATCACCCACCTCGACGCCATCCGCGTCGGAAACGTCAATGGTCAGCTGGTCCATGCTGACGATGCCGACGATGGGGCAGCGCACCTCGCCGGCCAGGACCACGCCGCGGTTGGACTGCGCCCGGTGCACCCCGTCGGCGTACCCGGCGGCGACGGTGGCGACCCGAGTGTCGCGGGTGGCCACCCAGGTGCGCCCGTAGCCGACCGCCTCGCCGGCGCGCACCGTCTTGACGTGGGTGACCACGGCGCGCACGGTCATCGCCGGCCGCAGCTCCACCGGCGGGCAGTGCGGCGGCAGGTAGCCGTAGAGGGCGATGCCGGGGCGCACCGCCGCCTGCCGCATGTGCGGGAAGCGCAGCGCGGCGGCGCTGTTGCAGCAGTGCACCAGCACCTCGGGACGCAGCTCGCGCACCGCCTCGACGACGGGGAGGAAGCGCTCGTACTGCTGCTCGGTGGGCGCCGGGTCGGCGCCGTCCGCGTCGGCGAAGTGGGTGAACACGCCGCGGAGCTCGACGTGCGGAGCGGCGGCGACCACTTCGGCGAGCAGCGACGGCACGTCCTCGGGACGGACGCCCTGGCGGTTCATGCCGGTGTCGACCTTGAGGTGGATGCGGGCGGGACGGCCGGCGCGCCTCGCCGCGGCGGCGATGGCGTGGAGCGAGGCGGATTCGGGCAGGGTGATTTCGACGTCCGCCTCGACCATCGCCTGGTGGGTGTCGGGATGGGCCCAGCCGGTGACCAGCAGCGGCGCGTCGACGCCGGCGCGGCGCAGGGCGATGGCCTCGCCAGGCAGGGCGACGCCGAAGCGGCTGGCCCCACCCTCGCGGAAGGCGTGCACCGCGGTGGCCGCGCCGTGGCCGTAGGCATCGGCCTTGACCATGGCCATCAGCTCGACGCCCGGCCCGACGGCGGCGGCGAAGGCGGCCGCGTTGTCGCGCAGCGCCGCCAGGTCGACCTCGGCCCACTTCATGGGATGGATGTCGGGGGCCTGGGTCACCACTGGGTCACCGGGGGCACGTCACCAGCGGGATCGCCGCCAGCCTCATCGTGCGCCGCGGGCCTCGACGGCGCGGCGCAACCGCTCCTGGGCCGCGGGCAGGGCGTCGAGCAGGTCACCGGCGAGCGCACCGGCGCGGCCGCGCTGGCGCTGCACCGCGGCGCCGGCCTCGGCGTGCACCGTGACGCCGGCGACGGCGGCGTCGAAGGCATCCTCGCCGGCGGCGAGCAGCGCGCCGATCAGCCCCGCGAGCACGTCGCCGGTGCCGCCGCTGGCGAGGGCGACGATGCCGCCGTGGGCGTCGGTGTGGAGCCGGCCGTCGGGTGCGGCGACAACGGTCTGCGCGCCCTTCAGCACGACGACGACGCCATGCTGCTGCGCGTAGCGCTGCGCGGTGCCGCGGCGGTCGGCCTGCACCTCGCGCGTCTCCATGCCCGCCAACCGTGCCATCTCCGCAGGATGCGGCGTGACCACGATGCTCTGCCCGCTGCGCCGCCAGTCGGCGCCGCGCGCGGCCGCGATGTTGAGGCCATCCGCGTCCACAACTGCGGGGCACGGCAGCGACTCCAGCAGCGCGACCACCGCCTCCTGGGTCTCCGGCGCCTGGCCCAACCCCGGCCCGACGACCACCGCATCGGCGCGCGGCAGATGCTCGCGCCGCAGCTCCTCCAGCGAGTCGAGGCCGAGGCTGCCGCGCCCCGCGTCGGGCAGGGGATGGGCCATCACCTCGACCGTCTTGGTGGCCAGCACGGTGTAGATCGACTGCGGCACGCAGACGCGGATCAACCCCGCGCCACCGCGCGCCGCGCCCATCGAGCAGAGATAGGCGGCGCCGCTGAAGCCGTACGCGCCTGCCACCGCCACCACCGTGCCGAACGTCCCCTTGTGCCCCTCATCGGGACGCGACGGCAGCGCCAGCGCATCCGGCAGCGGCGCGGCGAGCGGCGCACTGAAGGCATCGGGCGCCTGCACCAGCACCGCGACCGCAACGGCCAGGTCGCGCTCGTGGCTCAGCGTCAGCGCGATGCCGCGGTCGACGCCGCGCACCAGCGCCGTCGGCGCGCCGCCCCGCCGGTTGACCACCTCGATCTCCTTGTAGAGCGGCAGCGGGTACTCGCCCAGGGAGCCGAGCAGCTTCTTGACCGCCTCCTTGGCCGCCCAGCGCGTGGCCAGGCGCTCGGGATGTCCCTCGCAGCGCCGCCGTTCGCGCTCGGTGTAGATGCGCTGCAGGAACCTGGCGCGGCGCTGCGCCACCGCCGCGATGCGCGACACGGTCGCCACGTCGACGCCGATCGCGGCCTGCTGGCTCACTCCACGGTGACGGACTTGGCCAGGTTGCGCGGCTGGTCGACGTCGCAGCCGCGCTGCACGGCGACGTGGTACGCGAAGAGCTGCAGTGGCACCACGTTGACCAGCGGCGACACCATCTCGTCGCACTCCGGCACGGTGATCACGTCGCGCGCCAGGCCGCTGTCGAAGGGGTTGTGCTCCTCGGTGACCAGCGCGATCACCGGCGCCTCGCGCGCCCGCACCTCCTGGATGTTGCTCACCGTCTTGGGCAGGGTGCGCGCCTGGGTGGCCACGGCCACCACCGGCACGTCGGGGTCGAGCAGCGCGATGGGGCCGTGCTTCAACTCGCCGGCGGCGTATCCCTCGGCGTGCACGTAGCTGATCTCCTTGAGCTTCAGGGCACCTTCCAGGGCCACCGGGAAGTTGATGCCGCGCCCGATGAACATCGCGTTGCGCGCATGCGCGTAGCGCTGCGCCATCTCGGCGATGACGCCCTCGGTCTCCAGCACGCGCTCGATCAGCTCGGGGACGCGGCGCAGCTCCTCGGTGATGCGGTGGTGCGAGTCGATGTCGAGCTCGCCGCGCGCGTCGCCGAGTCGCAGTGCCAGCAGCACACCGCAGGCCATCTGGGTGACGAAGGTCTTGGTGGCGGCGACGCCGATCTCGGGGCCGGCCTGCATGTAGAGCACGCCGTCCGACTCCATGGCCAGCGCGCTGCCCACCACGTTGGTCACCGCCACCACGGTGGCGCCGCGCCGCTTGGCCTCGCGCACCGCGGCCAGCGTGTCGGCGGTCTCACCGCTCTGCGAGATGGCCAGCACCAGCGTGTTGTCACCGACCAGCGGCTCGCGATAGCGGAACTCCGACGCCGGCTCGACGTCGACGCGCACGCGCGCCAGCTCCTCGATGAGGTACTTGGCGACCAGCCCGGCGATCCACGCCGTGCCGCAGGCCACCACCGTCACCGCGCGGAAGCGCGCCAGCTGCTCGTCGGTCAATCCCAGGTCGGCGAGCACCACCGTGCCGGCGTCGTCGATGCGACCCACCAGGCACTGCCGCACCGCCTCGGCCTGCTCGTGGATCTCCTTGAGCATGAAGTGCGGGTAGCCGCCCTTCTGCGCCTGCTCGGCGTCCCAGTCGACGGTGATGACGCGCGCCTCGACCGCTTCGCCGAGCAGCGTGGTGACCTGGACGCTGTGCGGCGTCGCCGCGGCCACCTCGCCCTCGCCGATCAGCAGGATGCGCTTGGTGTAGGGCAGCAGCGCGGTGATGTCGCTGGAGACGAAGGACTCGCCGTTGCCGATGCCCACCACCAGCGGCGCGTTGAGCCGCGCGGCGACGAGCAGCTCGGGCTCGTCGGCGCTGAACACCACCAGCGCGTAGGCGCCGTGCAGGCGGCGCAGCGCCTGGCGCACCGCGGCGGCGAGGTCACCGCGATAGAGCTCCTCGATGAGATGCGGCACCACCTCGGTGTCGGTGTCGCTCATGAACTCGTGGCCGCGCGCACTCAGCTCGGCGCGCAGCTCGCGGTAGTTCTCGATGATGCCGTTGTGGATCAGGTGGATGCGGCCGGTGCAGTCCTGGTGGGGATGGGCGTTGTCCAGGGTCGGCCGTCCGTGCGTCGCCCAGCGCGTGTGGCCGATGCCCAGGCAGCCGTCCGGCATGCCGTTCTCCTCCAGCTTGCGGGCCAGGTCGTCGACCTTGCGCTCGCTCTTGACCACGGTGGAGTGGCCGTGGTGGGAGAGGACGGCGATGCCCGCCGAGTCGTAGCCGCGGTACTCGAGGCGGCGCAGGCTCTCGAGCAGCACGGGAGCACAGGGGCGGGGGCCGGTGTAGCCGATGATTCCGCACATGGAAGCGCCAACGTCTCCGTCGTGAGCCGGGTTACGGGCTCGGGGTGGGCGGGGGCGGCGTGGCCGTGGGGGTCGGCGTGGGGGTGGGCGCGGCGGTGGGCGGCGGGGTGGGCGGCGGCGTGGGCAGGGCGACGATGCTGATGGTGATGGTCACCGTGTCGGGCTCGGCGGTGACCCCCGCGGGCGGGACGATCTTCACCTGGAAGGTGTGCTCGCCGAACAGCCCGGCGATGGATATGGCATCGGTGGGCACCGAGTCGAGGCCGTTGATCAGCTCCTGCGGCCCGGTGAGCACCACCGTCGGCGGGTTGGCGCTGATCGCCAGCAGCTGGTGGCCGACCAGCACGTTGCCGGTCACCTTGGGCAGCACCGCGCTGGCCCGCGAGGTGGTCACCGACGACACGGTGATGGTCACCGACACCTCGGCGGGCTGCACCAGCAGGTTCTGCACCTTGCGGCCGAAGCGGTCGTAGAGGATGACGTTGAACTGCCCCTCGACGTTGGTCTTCTTGTTGCCCATGTTGAGGTGCACCTGCGCCGAGAGGCCGCTCAGTGCGCGATGCGGGCCGCCGACCACCACGGTGCTGGGGTCGACCCTCTGGTCGGTGATCTTGTAGCCCGCCGGGGGAAGCTGGTCGAACACCAGGGTCACCGGCAGGTTGATCGAGTCGTTGATGTCGACGTCGACGCTCACGGTGCTGGGCACGCTGTCGAGCGACACGCCGGCGTCGGTGTTGACCACGTGCACCGGCAGGTTCTGCACGCCGGTGCCCTTGATCTGCTTGTAGTCGACGCTCACCTGCAGCGTCGTGGGGTCGAAGGCGTTGACGTGCTCGCGGGTGCCGCTGACGCGCACGGTGATGTCCGGCACCTTGGCGGCGAGGACGTACTTGGCGGGAAGGCTGGCGGGATCCTGGGGCACGGCGACGCTGACGGTGCGCGACTCCGGCGGGTTGCCGGCGTAGACCACGCCGATCCAGGTGACCAGGGCGATGCCCGTGGCCAGGGCCTTGAGGCGCAGGTTGCGGGTGAGGATTCCGGGAAGCCGCATGTGTCCTTATCGCTGCCGGGTGAAGGCGCGCAGCGCGCCGGTGCGCAGGAACGGGCGGGGGATGCTCACCCGTCCGCTGATCGGCACGGAGCCGAGCAGGTTGGCCAGCATCTCGCCGAGCTTGGCCTGGTCGAGGCCGCGGTAGATCTTGCCCTGGTGGGCGACGCTGATCAGCCCCGTCTCCTCGCTGACGATGAGCACCACGGCGTCGCTCTGCAGGGTGAGGCCCAGCGCGGCGCGATGGCGCGTGCCCATGCGGCCCACGCCGGGGATGGCGTCGGCGAGGGGCAGCACGCAGCCGGCCGCGACCAGGCGCGTGCCGCGGATGATCACCGCGCCGTCGTGTAGCGGCGAGTTGGGGAAGAACAGCGTGGCCAGCATCTCGGCGGTGACCTCGCCGTCGATGCGCACCCCGGTGATGGCCACGTTCTCCAGCCCGGTCTCGCGCTCGAAGACGATCAGCGCGCCGGTGCGCCGCTCGCTGAGCGACATGGCGGCGCGGATCACCTCCTCGACGACGCGCCCGATCGCCTCGCTGCCCTGGTGGCCGAGGATGCCGCGTACCGGCTGCAGCCGGCCCATCTGGTCGAGGGCGCGGCGCAGCTCGGGTTGGAAGAGCACGATGAGCGCCAGCAGCAGCGCCTGCGACCCATTGGTGAACAGGAAGTCGAGCAGCCGCAGGTGCAGCTGCTGCGACACGAAGCCGACGACGAAGAGCACGGCGACGCCGACCAGCAGCTGCACCGCCTGGGTGCCGCGGATCAGCTTGATCAGCTGGTACAGCAGGAAGGCGACGATGAGCACGTCCACGACGTCCCGCCAGCCGATGTTGCTGAAGAAGATCTGGATGTCGCGGACGAGCGTGCTCATGCCGTGAGGCTCGCCTCCGCGGGAGCGCGCGCCGAGGGTGCGCCGTCGTGCCCGAAGACCAGGGCGAGCAGCGCCTGCTGCACCCACATGCGGTTCTCCGCCTGGTCGAAGACGATCGACTGCGGACCGTCGATGACGCCGTCGGTGATCTCCTCGCCGCGATGCGCCGGCAGGCAGTGCATCACCCGCGCGTCGGGCGGCGCCATCGCCACCAGCGTCTCGTTGACCTGGAGGTGGGCGAAGTCCTCGCGGCGGCGCTGCTGCTCGGCCTCCTGGCCCATCGAGGTCCAGACGTCGGTGTAGATGATCTGCGCCTGCTCCAGCGCCTCCGCCTTCTCGTGGGTGAGCAGGAAGCGGGCGCCGTGGGCGCGGAGGTTGTCGGCGCGGTCGAGCACCTCGCCGCGCGGCTCGTAGCCGGGCGGGCAGACGACGCGGAGGTCGATGCCCAGCAGCGCCGCGGCGTAGAGCCACGAGGTGCACACGTTGTTGCCGTCGCCGACGTAGGCGACGCGCGCGCCCTCGAGGCTGCCGGTGGCCTCCAGCACGGTGAGGCAGTCGGCGAGCACCTGGCAGGGGTGCTCGACGTCGGTCATGGCGCTGATCACCGGCCCGCCCGCCCACTCCGCCATGCGCACCAGGTCGCGATGCGAGATCAGCCGGGCGACGATGCCGTCGACGTAGCGGTCGAGGATGCGGCTGACGTCGGCCACCGACTCGCGCTCGCCGATCTGGATCTCCTGGGAGAAGATCGGGATGGGGTGGCCGCCGAGGCGGCGCACGGCGACCTCGAAGGAGACCCGGGTGCGGTTGCTGGGCCGCTGGAAGACCATGGCCAGGTTGCGGCCGGCCAGCGGCTGCCCCAGGCTGCTGCCCGCCTTGGCGGCGAGGGCGAGGTCGAGGACGCCACGAATCTCCTCGGCCGTCAGGTCGGCGATGCTGAGGAGGTCGCGGCCGTGGAGTGTCGTCGGCATTGCTGCCCCGAGTATATGGGCGGCAGGGGACGGGCACCGCCCCTCGGAGGCAGTGGTGTCTGGACTGGTGTGGAGCGGTCGCCCGGACCGCCACGCTACCGTTGTCGCCGCAACATGGATGTCCTGGTCGTCGTCGACGGGGGGCTGGTCGAGGCGCTGCAGGCCTCGCCGCTGGTGCGCAGCCTGGTCGCCGGGCTGGACGGCGCACGGATCACCGTCGCCTGCCCGCCCGCGGCCGCCGAGGTGGTGGGGCACGTGCCCGGGGTGGCCGAGGTGCTGCCGCTGCGCGTGCTGGACCCGGCGTCGCCGCGGCTTGGCGACCTCGTCGCCGCCTTCCGCGCCCTGCGCCGGCGGCGCTTCACCGCGGCGGTGGTGTGCTGCTCGCGGTCGATCGCGGCTCCCCTGGCGTACTTCGCCGGCGTGGCGGTGCGCGCCGGGCTGGCCGGCGGGCGCAGCGCGCTGTTCCTCACCGATCGCGTCGAGGCCCCGGCCACCGAGAACCGGGCCTCCGCCTGGCTGCGCCTGGCGCCGGCGCTGGGGGTGGAGCACCAGCTGCACCAGGCCTCGTTCGAGCCCGGCCCGGCGGCGCGCACCAGGGCCGTCGAGCACCTGGTCGGCGCCGGCTTCGAGGACGGGCGGCTGCTGCTCGCCGTGGTGCCCGGCAACGGCTACGCCGACCCGCTGCCGGAGGTGTCATCGCGGGCACTGAGCTGGGAGCCGGAGCGCTACGCCCACCTCTGCAACCAGCTCAGCCACCGCCACGCCGCCGGCATCGTGGTGCTCGGCACCGAGGCTGACCGCGCCTTCGTCGACGCCATGCTGCTCGACGTCGAGGCGCCGGTGCTGGACCTCTGCGGCGCGCTGCACGGGTTGGAGGAGGTGGCCGCGGTGCTGGAGCGCTGCGACCTGCTGGTCTGCGGCGACTCTCCCCTGCTCCACCTCGCCGCCGCGGTGGGCACGCCCTCGGTGGGGCTGTTCGGGCCCACCGACGGGCGGCAGCGCGGACCCTTCGGGCCGGAGCACCGCGTGGTGCAGGCGGTGGCCGAGCGCAACGGCTCGCGGCGGCGCGTCGGCAGGGTGGTCGAGCAGCCGGCGCTGCGGCAGATCCGCGTGGACGACGTGCTCGCCGGCGTCGAGGCGGCGGCCCTGCCGGAGGCCTGAGGCGGCGATCGCTCAGCGTATGTAGAGAAAATTCCGGCGCGTCACGTCGAGGGTGTCGAGCGCCATGGCCACGCCGCGCACCACGCAGGTCTCCGGCTCCGCGGCGACGCGCACCGGCGCACCCAGCGCCGCGCTGACGAAGCGATCCAGCCCGCGCAGCCTCGCGCCACCGCCAGTGAGCACGGCACCGCTGCTGCGCACGTCGTCGAGCAGCGACGGCGGAGTTTCTGCCACGACCTCGCGCAACGTCGCGCCCAGCTCCTCGAGATGGCCGCGCACCACCTCGCCGATCTCGGTCGACGACAGGCTGGCCTCGGCCGGCTCGCCGGAGTCGCGGTCGGTGCCGCGCACCAACAGGCGGCGCTCCTCGGACAGCGGCGTCGCCGCGGCGATCTCCAGCTTGATGTCCTCGGCGGTGGCGGCGTCGACCACCAGGCCGTGCGCGGCGGCGACGTGGCGGGCCACCGCGGCGTCGAGGTGCCGCCCGCCGCGGCGCAGGCAGCGGCCGACGATGATGCTCTCCAGCGCGATCACCGCCACGTCGGTCTTGCCCGCGCCGGCGTCGACGACGAGATGCCCGTGCGCGGTGGTCACCGGCAGCCCGGCGCCGGTGGCGGCGGCGATGGGGGCGTCGACGAGGTAGGTGGTGCGCGCACCGGTGCGCACCGCCATCTCCATCAGGGCGCGCCGGTCGCGGCCGGACATGCCCGACATCACCGCCATCATCAGGTCGGGCTTGAAGATGCGCTGCCGGCCGATGCCGCGGGTGACGATGTGCTGCAGCAGCGCCTCGTAGGCGATGGGATCGCCGATGGCGCCGTCGTGCACCGGCGCCACCATGGTCATGGTGTGCGGCGCGGGCGTGGAGGGGAACTGCGTCGCCGTGCCGATGCCGAGGACGCGGCCGTCGCCATCGTCCATGGCCACCAGCGACGGCTCGACCACGGCCTGCTGCTCGCCCTTAACGTGCAGCCGCACCGCGCTGGTGCCGACGTCGATGGCGAGCTTCTTGCCGAGCAACGCCGCGGTCCTTCGTCCGTCAGTCGCCGACGACGCCGCTGAGGTCGCGCACCGCCGATCCCGGCGGGCCGACGGTGACCCGTTCCAGCCGCGCGCCCAGCGAGCGCAGCTTGCCGTCGAGGTCCTCGTAGCCGCGGTCGAGGTGGTACACGTCCTCCAGCTCGCTCTCGCCGCTGGCACAGAGCGCGGCGATCACCAGCGCGGCGCCGCTGCGGATGTCGGGGATGCGCAGCCGCGCGCCGCGGAGCGGCGTCGGGCCCTGCACCACGGCGCTGCGCCCCTGCAGCTGGATGCGCGCACCCAGCTTCTGCAACTCGTCGACGACACGGAAGCGGTTCTCGTAGATCGCCTCGCTGATGATGCTGGTGCCCTGCGCGCCCGCCATCAGCGCCACGAACTGCGACTGCAGGTCGCTGGCGAAGCCGGGATGCGGCCAGGTGGTGACGTCGACGGGGCGCAGCGGGCGATGCGCGGTGACGCGCACGTGGCTGGCACCCTCGACCACGTCGCAGCCGGCGTTGCGCAGCTTGCGGATGAGGAAGTCGAGGTCGGCGGGGCGCATGCGCTCGACCAGCACGTCGCCACCGGTCGCCGCGGCGGCGACCATGTAGGTGCCGGCCTCGATGTAGTCGGTGGTGACGCTGTGGGTGGTGCCGTGCAGCAGCCCGCCGGTGCCCTCGACGACGATCAGCTCGGTGCCGGCGCCGTTGATGTGCGCCCCCATGCCGCGCAGGAAGCGGGCCAGGTCGACCACGTGCGGCTCGCGAGCCGCGTTGCTGATGACGGTGATGCCCTCGGCCAGCGACGCCGCCATCATCAGGTTCTCGGTGCCGGTGACGGTCGGCATGTCGAGGTCGATGCGCGCGCCGCGCAGGCGGCTGGCCGCGGCGACGAAGGCGTCGCCCTCCTCGCGCACGTCGGCACCCATGGCGCGCAGCCCTTCGAGGTGCTGCTCGACGCGGCGCATGCCGATGTCGTCGCCACCCGGCTTGGCGATCCCCGCCGCCCCGGCGCGGGCGAGCAGGGCGCCGAGGAGCAGGAAGGAGCCGCGCATCCGCCGGGTCAGCTCGGGCCCGACGTCGGTGCCGGCGACCCGGGCGGCGTGGATGCGCCAGCGCGCCCGATCCAGCTGGGCCACCTCGACGCCGAGGTGGCGCAGCATCTCCGCCATGGCCTCGATGTCCTCGATGTCGGGGACGTTGACCAGCTCCACGGGCTGATCGGTGAGCAGCGCCGCGGCCATGATCGGCAGCGTGGCGTTCTTGCTGCCGGAGATGGCCACCCTGCCCTCCAGGCGGACACCGCCGGCGATGCGGAGGAGCTCCATCGGCGGCAAGGGTACCGGAGCCGGGGGACGGGCAGAGCCGGGAGGTGGTCGGAGACCCGCGCGGGGCTGGCGTCAGGCGGGGTCTGCGGAGGCGGGGGCGAGGCAGAGGTGCGGGCGGGACGCGGTGGCCGCCTGGGCCGCCGCCGCCCACGAGGCACCCAGGGCGAACGAGGCCAGCATCATGTCCTCGACCAGCGGGTCACCGAAGCGGGGGCGACCGTGCTCGTCGACCAGCTCGGCCAGCCCTGGCGCGTCGGGACCGCTGTCGCCGAAGCGCGAGATGGCCCAGAGCACCAGCAGCTTCTCGCCGAGGTCCTCGCCGAGCCTGTCGTAGACCGACAGCTCCGAGTTGGCCATCGCCGACCAGGCCGGCCACAGTGCGTCGCCGAGCGCGCCCCAGGCGCCCAGCGCCTGCCGCGCCTCCGCCGGCACGCCACCGGTCAGGCAGGTCAGGTCGACGGCGGCCGCTGTCCGCCGTGCCGAAGCTCGCACGTCCCTCTCCTCGGTTGGAGCCCCCGGGGCTCGATACCTCGAATCACGGGGCTGGTGCCGGTTCGCTACAGGGTCACGACGGCGGGTTGCGTGTAGCGATTCGCGCCTTCGCACGTCATCTAGTCCCACGCTTGGTCAGGCGTGCTGCGGGAGGGAGAACCGGTGTGTTCCTTGCGCGCGACGGCGTCGGAGGCCTGCGGTAGTGGCCAGACATGGCCACATCAGGGTGCCGGCCTGGGTGCTGCCATCCTCACTGCACTGCTGCTGTTGCCCGTGGCAGTGGGCCAGGCGCGACCGGTGCTTGCCGCGGGCGACCCGGTCTCTGCGGTGGGCAACGAGGCTCCCCTGACGTTCGCGGTCTCACCGAACTACGCGCAGACGCGCATGGTGGCCGCGGTGACAGCGCCGCTCGGGGGATGCAGCAGCGCATGCGAGCACCTGTGGATCACCCGTGACGGCGGCGCGTCCTGGCACCGCGCGGGCGCCAGTTCGCCGCCGGGGGCGCGCATGGTGATCGACAGCGACGCCGGCGGAGCTGAGGTGCTGGTGGCGGCGGGACACGATGGCGTGATGGCCAGCCGCGACGACGGCGCCAGCTGGCAGCGCATCGGTGCACTGGGCGCGCCCATGCCCGCGCCGTGGCTGGGCAGCGGCGCGCTGCTCGTCGCCGGCCTCGGCGGCCCTGACTACGTGGTCAGTGCCGGCGGTGCGCACGACGTCGACGGATCGGGCACCGCCGACGACCTCGCCTTCGGCGCCACCGGCCTGGCCGACACACCGGCACTGCTCGCCGCCCGCGATCGCGCCTCGGGACTTCCCGAGATCATGCGCTGCGACGCCGCGCTGGCCTGCAGCGGCGCCGCCCTGCTGCCCGGAGCGTCCGCACAGGGCAGCGGTGACACCACCGTGTCTCCCGCCGCCGACTTCGCCGGCAGCGGCCGTGTCTTCGCCCGCACCACCACGGCGCTCTACACCTCGACCGACGGCGGCCGCACCTTCGTCGGTCTCACCCTGCCGCCGCAGGTGGGCGCCCAGTACACCACGATTCCCGCCATCGCCCTCGATCCCCGGCAGAGCCGCAGCGTCTACGCCGCGGTGCTCGCCCTGGTCGGCACCGGAGGCTCACAGCTCACCTCCGGCGGCGTCTTCGCCAGCCAGGACGCGGGGGCGACATGGCGCGCGGTCGGCAGCCCGGGTCCCCTCGACGGTGGTGCCACCGCCGTCGCCGCCGCGCCCGACGGCCGCCTCTTTGCGGGATACGTGGACTCGCAGGGACACGCGGGCCTGGTGTGCGATGACGGCGCGGGATGGCAGGCGGCGTGCGGTGCGGCGGCCACGCCGTGCGTTGCGGCGCAGTGCGCGGCGCCGGTTGCGGTTGCAGCGGTGGCCGCGCCTGACCACCGCCCGGTAACTGCCAATAGCGGCAGCAACGCGGCGGCGAACAGTGCAGGCCGGGAACCCGATAGATCCGTGTCAGGCGCATCGTCGACCGGCCATGCGGCGTTGGCGCCACCGCGCCGGCCGCTCCTGCCCGAGCTGGCCGGCGCGGCGCTGCTGGGCGGCGCGGTGGTGCTGCTGCTGGTCAGTAGGCGGCGAGCACGGCCGCATCGACGTGCATAGGCGCCAGGCACGGTGCGGTCAACCCGGGTTCGAACAGCGCAACGCTGACCGCCGCCCCGGGCGTCGCAGAACCATCCCAGTATCCCGTGCCGAGGACTGCGACCGGTGGCGCGGCGATGACCGCGACACCGCCGATGATGACACCGTCGCCATCGAAGACCGCGGTATCACCGCTCGGCTCTGTCAGGTTCCAGTTGGCGGTGATGACGCCGCTGTCGCACAGCTCGCCCTCGATGGTTCCACCGCCGGTGACTGCACTGCACTCACCCGAGTCGTTCCCCGACGCGTCGACGTATCCGGGCAGCGACGTGCTGATCGGTGAGGGCAGGGGCCGTGCCTTGCATGCGCCCGAGTTGAACGTGTAGGTGAGCGTTGGGGGCGGCACGATCGAGCCGCCCCCGGTCGTCGACACGATCGCCGAGAAGACGTACGCGTCGGCGTCCTGTGCCGTGACTGTCGTCGCGTTGTACAGACCGGCCGTGCCGGTCCCCAGCAGCGTCAGCGCCGCGAGACTCGTCCGCACTCCCAAACCGCGCAGTCTCATGACCCTTCCTCCCAACCGATCCGTGACGTACACACGAAGCCCGGGGTCGTTTCGCTACAAGGGAGTTCTGTCCGGAAGGGCACGGCTTGGGGGCTGGTCAGGCGGCCACTGACCGTCTATGATTCCGCTCCAGTCGGCGCCAATGCGCAGGAAGGGATCGTCCGCCCGCCGCAAGATCGCCCGCTTCCAGGGCGTCTTTCCTTGCAGGCCCGCGCGTGCGGCGGGGGAGGTGTATCGATTTGGCGATTGCCGGGGAGCTTCCCTTTCCCACAGGGGACGAGAGCGTGAAGCCGAGGTCCGAGAGTGTGAACACGCTCGTCGACCTCTACAGCCATCACCAGCAGCGCATCTATCGCTACTGCCTGGCTCTCCTGCGCAATCCCGACGACGCCGAGGACGCCACCCAGGAGACCTTCACCCGCGCCGCCCCGTTCCTGCCCAAGCTGCCTGGCGACCTGTCCGCATATCTGACCACTGTGGCGCGGAACATCTGCTGTGACGTGGTCCGCGCCCGCTCCCGCAAATCGGTTCCCATCGACAACGTGCCGCTTACTGACCGCAGGGTCAGCCCGGAGCGGCAGAGCGTGGACTGGGACGTCGTGCGGCGCATGTGGCGGCAGTTGACCCCCTCGGAACGGCTGCTCTTCGCCTACACCTTCGCCGGCTACAAGTACGAGGAGATCGCCACCCGGACGGGCATGTCGCGTCCATCGGTGTCGGTCGGACTGGCCAGGGCACGCCGGCGCCTGCGCGACCTGGCAGCCGCCACCGGCACCCTGGCGCTCCTGCCCCTCGCCGTCCGCCGGCTGCTGGAACGGATCGGCCGCCGCGCTGGCGCCGCGGCCAACTCCGCCCCGGCCGTGGTGATGCAGGTCGCCGACCAGGCCGGGGTATTCGTCGCCGGCCTGGTGGCGGGAGCCTTCACCGCGTCAGCCTCGGTCGTCGCCATGCCCGGCATGGTTCCCACCGCTGCTCATCACTCCACCACATCCTCCGAGCCCGGGAGCAGCCCGGCCGCTGCCGCCGCTGCTGCGCTCACCACCCTGGGGACGAACGGTGCGAACGTCGCCTCGCGGCCGAGCGGCTCGGCGCGGAGCTCCGCCCTGCCGCCGCCCGCCACGCCTCCTGCGGCGCTGGCCCCGGCCACCGCTGACCTGCCCGGGGTCGGCGCGACGCCCGAGACCACCGGGATCAACTTCATGGCGGCATCGCCGCAGTACTCGACTGACCGCACGGTCTACATCTCGGGCTCGGTGCTGGGCAACGACTGCGTCGGATACATGCCGAGCAGCTGCGCGGCGCTGTTCCGCACCAGCGATGCCGGCGCGACCTGGACGCGCCTGGCGCTGATCGACAACACAGCCGGCTCCATCCTGCTGCCCCCGACCTACCCAGCCGACCCGGCGTTCTTCGTGGTCACCACCAACGTCCGCCTGCTGGGCAGCTCGCGCGGCGATGGCACGTTCGACTGGTCGGTGCCTGCGGTGACGGCGGCGGCCATCGCCCCCACCTCGACCACCGGCCACGACCGTCTCGCCACCGTGGTCGACGGCGCCGTGGCGTTCTTCGACGCCGGCAACAGCACGCCTCAGCCCGGCCCTGCGCTGCCCGCCAGCTTCGTCCCGACGGTCATCGCCTATCGCGACGCGGACCATGTGGTCGTCGGCGGCTACTCGCCCTCGGCTGCGGCTGGTGGGATCGCCGAGTCGGTGACCGTGTGTCCCCTGGCCGGCCTGTGTGCGCCGGCGACCGTGTTCCCCGACCCCGGGTCCTTTCCCATCGTCAGCACCTTGCCCG
This sequence comes from uncultured Actinomycetes bacterium, assembly GCA_964499205.1. Taxonomy (GTDB): domain Bacteria; phylum Chloroflexota; class Dormibacteria; order Aeolococcales; family Aeolococcaceae; genus DASRDZ01. The sequence goes on from CAZCJX010000032.1 coordinate 25,468, forward strand.
GGACGCCCTCCAACCAGCTGGTCGTGGTCACGACCAGTAACCACCTATTCGTCTCCACCGACGGCGGCAACTCCTTCAAGGCGGCCTTGACGGCCCCCGGCGATCGCTCGCTGACCACGGCGACAGTGGGTGAAGGCCCCTTCGGTCCACGCATCGTGGCCAGCTCGGTGGACAACTCGATGATGCGGCACCCCGTCGTGCTGATCTCCGACGACCTCGGCGCCACCTTCACCGACGCCACCGGCAACCTCAACGCCATCAGCCCCCTGCTCACCCTGTCCGCCTACCCCGACGGCACGCTGCTCACCGGCATCCTGGCGTCCACCACGGTCAACCACTTCGCCCTGCGCCAGAGCGAGGCGACGGGGGTCTGGATCGACCCGAGCTAGGGCGCGTTCTCGCCGTGCGGCGTGCCGGGCGTCCCCGAGGTGCCACGCCGGCCGCCCCGCTTGCGCAGCTCGGCGATGCGCAGGCGGAAGAGGGCGCGCTCCAGGGCGGCGGCGGCCGCGGCGGTGTCGACGTCGGCGGGGCGCTGCTCGACCAGCTGCTGGGCGCGGCGGCGAGCCTCCTCGGCGCGGGCCTCGTCGATGTCCTCGGCGCGCTCGGCGGCGTCGGCCAGGATCACCACCTTGTCGGGCAGGACCTCGAGGAAGCCGCCGGCGACGAAGAGGAACTCCTCGCGGTTGTCGTTGCGCACCAGGACCTCGCCGGTGCGCAGCGGGGTCATCAGGGGGATGTGGTTGGGGAGGACGCCCAGCTCGCCGGCCAGGCCGGGGGCGCGGACGAAGTCGGCTTCCTCCGACAGCACCCGGCCCTCGGCGGTGACCAGCTCGACGTGCAGCTTGGCCATGGCGCGTCTAGCCCTCGCTCTCCATGCGCTTGGCGTTCTCCAGCGCCTGGCCGATCGTGCCGCACATGTAGAAGGCCTGCTCGGGCAGGTCGTCGTGCTTGCCGTCGAGGA